>CAMZDX010000060.1 GCA_947305505.1 uncultured bacterium
GTTTTCTCCAATTAACAACCAAAAGTTGTGGTTCTATAACACAAAACCAGCGCCGCCGCAACCCTAAGGACTTTAAGGACCTTAAGAACCCTAAGGACCTTAGTGGCGGCGGCATAAAGTCCTTAAGGAAAGCGGCGGCAATATAAAAAAATTGTATTTTTTTTCTTAATCATTAAAATACGCGGAATTTTTTTTTGAGGTTTTGAAAAATGGTCAAAATCAGCGATAAGAAAAGAGAAATTTTTGATTTCTTCAGAGATAATGCGGACAAGTTGTTCGATGATCAGGCGCTGGTGTCATCGACTAAAGAACTTGTCGGACTTTTCAACAAGGTCATCCGCGGCTACAGGCTTTATCCCAGAAGTAATCCGGCATTTTCAAGGTTTGCAAATTTCTTCAAAATCAAACTGGATGAGATTCTTGCAGACATATCTTCAATTTCACTCAGAATATCGTCGCAGGGTTTCATGCTCGGTGACCACATTCTAGAAACCGGCGACAGAGACCGTGAAATCGTATCATTTCTTTACAACGACGGTCTGAGAGAAATCTTTTTCCAGAAAGGAATCACGATAAACGAAATCAACCAGCTTTTCGATATTCTTGCACAGTGCACACTGTTTGCCAACGAAGACTACGACTTGTCGACATTGCTCTGGGACCACAACTTTCCGAACATCGGATATATCACGGAAGATGAGCTTATAAAGCAGAACATTTCGGTAGTTGATTCAAACAGCACTGTTTCCCCGTTCCGCGTTGAAGAACTTTCCTACGGTCCAGGTTTTGACGGCATCGGCGAAGTCGACAGTACAAAAGGACTTAAAGGTTCCGGCGATTCTACAAGCGATACGGCAGTAGCTCCCATTTTTAACGTTGCCGATTTTGAAAGATACACCGATCTGATTCTTAAGGAAGACATCAAAATAGATTTCAACGAAAGAAAAGAACTGCTCAACCAGAGGCTGTCAGACTACATCGTCGGAAAAATGGAGATGTTCAAATTCGACGAAGCCTTGAAAAGAAACAGTGATTCTTTTGTCGTCAACCGCTTTTTGAAAGAACTTTCGACAAGACTCACAAGCAATCAGGGAACAAAAGCGGGCAAGGAACTTCTCGATACAGCCGTTTCGCTCTGGCAGAAACTGCTTCTTTTCGGTTCCGTCAGCGGAGCTATCCTCTTCATCCAAACCCTTAAAGATGTTGAAGCTCAGCTTAAAACCACCCAGCCAGAATATGCAAAAAAGATTAAAGGAACCTTTGCAGACCTCGAAAACGATGACTTCTTAAACGACTTTTTCCTGACGATCGAGGATATTCCTCAAGAAGAAATCACATATATAGGCAAACTTTTTGCAATGATTCCGCCGAAAAAGACGGAATTTATCCTTTTAAAAATCAACGACCTCGAATCCAGAGACACCAGACTTGCAATCATAAAAAGCTGCGCAAAATACATGCCGATATCAGACCAGCTTCTCAGTTTGACAAGACACAACGACTGGAAAATCGTCCGCAACGCATTCGCGATGATGAAAGAAAAACAGGATCCGCGAATCCTTCCGGCAATAAGGGCGGCTCTTTCGCATCCGCAGAAGCAGGCGCGAATCGAAGCACTCGGTCTTCTCCTGGAATTTTCAGTTGAAGAAGCTCTTCCTGCGCTTGAAAAGGCGGTATTTTCCTCTGCCAGAGACGTCAGAAGCGCCGCTATAGAAAAAATTCTCGAATTAAAGGACAGCACCATAACCAAACCTATCGTCAACCGTCTGTTTCAGCCGTACAACATCAAGAAACTCGAACCGGACGAAATGGAAAACCTGTTCCAGATGATAATTTCGATGAGGAAATACGATTTCTTCGACCTTTTGGGACAGCTCCTGTTTACCGACGATCACGAAGTAAGAATGAAAGCTATTCAGGCGATACAGAAAGCAGCGACCGTGACCCATTTTTCAAAATTCATCATCCGTATTGCCGATATAAATTATCTGTCCAAAATGAAACCGGATGAAATCCAGGCTTTCTGCAAACTGCTCAGACCCGAAATTTTCGCAGAACTTTTTCCCGCGGCGACAGGCATGCTGACTGCTTCGGGAAGCCTTTTCAACAAATCGGTTACAAATGCGAAAGAAGAGTTCTACAAAGCGATTTTCTATTACAGAAACGATCCTGAAGCGAGGAAATTCATTGACCAGTCTCTCTCTTCAGGCAACAAGGAAACCGTAAAAATAGTCAATAAAATAAAGGATAAATACTTATGAACGAAGAACTTAGCAAACACACTATATCTTCAGAATTTTTTGAGAATCAGGACCGTATCGAAAGAGGGAGGATGTATGATTTCATGGTTGCGGCAAACGCACTTTTGAAATCAATCAGACTTTACGGCCCGAAAAACGAATCTGTCGAAAAGAACTCGGTAAGACTGAACGAAGTCATAAAATACCTGTTTACCACGGACCCTTTTTTCGACTTCACCTTCAACGGCAACGACTTTCTGATCAACGATGTGAGAATCAGAAGAAAAAGAGGACAGAACATCTCTTTCGAGGAAATGGAGAAATTCTACATCGAACTTCAGGTCGCAACCATAATATTCCACAAAACGACAGGTATCAGCGAAATTATCGATTTCATGGTTACGGGAATCGACATCATAAGATCCAACGTCAAGTTCGACACCCGTTTTGAACACTTTGAGCAGAAACTTAAAAGCAAAGAGATAAAGATTCAGATATCCCAGCGTGACAGTTCAGGCGGTGAAGATCTCTTCAGCATGCTCAATAAAAACCAGCTTGCAAGACTCACATACCGCAATCTGATACTTGACCACACTCTCTTCAAAACAAAAATCAACGAAAACCGCCCGATGCCGCTCAAAAAGGCGATGAGAAACATCCAGAACGCGATTGACCTCATCTGCGACGGTTCGAGTGATTCGCAGGAATCGCACCTCATGGTTCTCGCTTCGATAAACAGTCTGCGCGGCAAAATGATTGCTACCCATCTGGCAAACACGGCGGTACTCAGCATTGCTGCAGGCGCCCAGCTCGGTATCGACCGCTCGATGCTCACACGAATAGGAACGGCGGCATACTTCCATGACATCGAAATTCCTGAGGATTCAGGCGGAGAAGTCGTTGAACACTGTCAGAACGGTTTTGCTGTTCTCAGCCGATTGAATTCTCTAAACTTCGCAATGATGGAAGCTGCAATCAATGCCGGTCTTCACCACACGACATACACTTTCGACTGCAAACCTATTCCGCCTGAAAAGCCGATAATGTCAACACCTTTGGGTGAAATCATCAAAGTGTGCGACTATTACGATCTGGCGACCCGCTGGTGGCCTGCACGCCAAACGATGCCGATGAAACGCCCCGAAGCGATAGAACAGCTTTTCAAAATGGCCGATATGCGCTGTTTTGCCAAAGTCGCAGTCAAAGCACTTTTCAGTGCTGTAGGGTTATTACCGCCGGGAACGGTACTTCGCGTCATCGGAAAACAGCAGCTGGCGTGTTCGCTTGATGTTTTCAGAACGACCGGAAGAAAAGGCAAAGCGGCGATTCTCGACAGACAAATGAATTTTGTCGGCGTTGAATACTTTTATCCTCATGAACTTATTGAAATTCCGAAAGGACTTCACTTCAGACTTCCGCCTGAAACAATGAAGGCTATGCTGGACTCTTTCGTCGAAGAGACTTCAGAAGAAACTTCAGAATAACCCGTATTTCAGGATGATATAGACTGCACGGAGACCGTCTTTCCAGCCGATTTTCTTGCCGTCATTGTACTTCCGCGGGTCATAGTTTATAGGGATTTCGCTCAATTTAAGATTTTTTTCGGCACATATTTTCGCAGCTTTCGCCGTTATTTCAGGCTCGAGCCCGAAACGATCCTCTTCGATATTTATCTCTTTGAGGATTTCACCGCGGAACATTTTGTAGCATGTCTCCATATCGGTAAGATTAAGACCGGTGAAAAGATTGGATAAAGTCGTAAGAGCGGCATTGACAAAATAGTGCATTTTTCCGAGCGGGCTTCCCTTTTTTTCTAAAAATCTGCTTCCGTAAAGGATATCGACATTGTTTTTTGCGGCGAAATCGAGCATTTTCAGAAGATCCTTAGGATCGTATTCAAGGTCGGCATCCTGAAAAACGACATAATCACCTGTAGCATTTGCGGCGGCAGTTCTTATTGCGGCACCTTTTCCCTGATTCTTTTCATGTTTTAGAATTTTTATTTTGTCAGAATATTTTTCCAATATATTCAATGAGTTATCTTTTGAGCAATCATCGACTGCAATAACTTCCAGTTCGTCTATCAAAGGCGATTTTTCTATACTGAAAACTTTCTCAAAAATAGTGCCGAGCGTTTTTTCTTCGTTGTAGACCGGAATAAGTATTGAAAATTTCATAACAAAACCAATCCTTCAAAACAAAAAGCGGTGCATTATAATGTTTTTCAGGAAAAACTGAATTTTATTAAAAGATAAGATTTTTTCTCTGAAGAAGAACTGTGATGCGTCCTGAAAATTTGACTCTTTTTTAAAGCGGACTACCATTTTCGAGCCTGCCCGGTGCGTGAGCTTGGGGCGTTAGAAGTTTTTTCCTATTTAAATTTTGGGGTTTGTACTTACTACCGTGAATGTTGATCGGTTCGGCTTTCCCCACCTGTGAGCACAGGATAAAGCTTGTTTCGGGCCACGGCTGCGGCGGGTTTCTTGTTATTTCCCGAAAATTCAGATGTTTTGAGGTTATTTTTTTGAGCCTTTTTTCTTGTCTACAAGATGTGTGTAGAGCGTTCTTCTTATCTTTTTTGTCGAAGTTTTCTGGAATTCTTCGGGATGTATCCTGATTTCCGAAATTTTTGCATATGCCGGAAGAGTTTCATTCAGCTCGTCGCGGTTCTGCTGCATGATCCCGGCAAGCTGCTCTTCCGTGACATTTTCCGCTTTCATCTTGTCGTAATCGGGATAAACGAACGCTATCAGCCGCCCTTTGCCGCCGTCTAGAACGAGCGATTCGGCAACAAAAGGCATATAGTTGATTTTGAGTTCGATCTCTTCCGGATAGATGTTCTGCCCTGACGAAGAAAGAATCATGTTTTTAAGCCGGCCGCAAATAAAAAGGAATCCCTCTTTGTCGATCCTGCCGAGGTCGCCGGTGTGGAGCCACCCGTCGCTATCGAGAACTTCGGCGGTCTCCTTTTCCATTTTGTAGTATCCGCTCATGATGTTTTCACCTTTGACGCAGATTTCGCCGATACCTTTTTTGTCGGGATTGTCGATTTTTGCAGTCAAGTAAGTCATGATTTTTCCGCAGCTTCCGATTTTGCGGTTATCGGCATAGTCGGTGTATGCGATAAGCGGTGCGCACTCGGTCATTCCGTATCCGGTCGTGAACCTGACGCCGGCTTTGAGAAGAAATGATTCTATTTTCGGGTTGAAAGCGGCTCCTCCCGAGATGACTTCGTAGCATTTGCCGCCGAAGAAATCGCTGATCCCCTTCCCTATTTTCTTCATGATGATCTGTCTGATTCCGGGAATCGCCATAAGTATCCTCATTTTCTTGGTCTCAAGCAGCGGACGGATCTTTGAAGTGTAAATTTTTTCAAGGATAAGCGGAACCGAAATGACAAGAAAGGGCTTGGCTTCGCTGAAAGCCTTGATGAGAACTTTAGGAGTCGGCGTTTTGCTCATGAAAATAATGTGAAGTCCTCTTGCGACCTGAAGAAGGAAATCGAAAGCGCAGCCGAAACAGTGAGCTAAAGGCAGAAACGAAACCATAGCCTCACCCCCTTTCGGAAGCGAATCTATAGCATACTGGATGTTCGCCATAAGGCAGTTGTGCGAAATCATGACACCTTTTGAAAAACCGGTCGTTCCCGAGGTGTAGACTATCGTCGCAAGATCGGTTTTTGCTGGAATTTCAAAAGCGAGCGTTTCTTTCGTAACAGTCTGTGTTTTAACAAAATTATCAATAATTCCGGCAATTTTTTCATTCAGATCTTCTTCCTTTGAAAAAGCCGCCGACATATCTTCAAGTTTGAAAACAGCTTCAATTTCAGGCAACTGCGCAAAATCGAGTTTGTCTATAATAAGTTCCGAAGCGAAAAAAAGCTTTGAATCGGAGTGATTGACAAGATGATGGATCTCTTCAGCAGTAAAATCGCTGAGAAGCGGAACGATTACGGCACCGAAAGTAACCGTTGCCAGATAAGTTACAGCCCAGTTCGTCGAATTTTTGCCGCAGAGAGCGATTTTGTCGCCTTTTTTTATGTCGAGATTTTTGAATATTTCATGTAACTCTTTTATTTTATTTGCTGTTTCGCCGAAAGTAAGAGGTTCTGAACCATAATCGCTGAAACACGGTTTATCCCAATTCAGTTTAAAAGAATCTTCAAAAATTTTTACAAGATCTTCTTTCAACATATCTCCCCCCAAAAGCAAAAGACCGCTCAAAATAGCCTTTTTATGATAATGTGTCAACAATAGAAGCGCTAATATTTATTGTTTTAAACTGGACAAAAGAGCCTCTTCCTATATTATGCCGCGTTTTATTGAGTTTTTTGGATATAGAACTATGAAAAAGATTGTTTTTTCAGTTTTAACACTGATTTTATTGGTATTTTTGGTTTCCTGCGAAGATTCGACCCTTCCCGATCTTCCCGATATGGAAGAATCAATGGATGTCGACACTTTCGAAATAGGTGATGAAGAAACGACTGACGATCCGGATCAGGCTCCGGTAAACGGCGACAACGATGAAACGAATGTCGCAGATGACGATCCTGCGGAAATTCCAGATGAAGAAGAACCTGAACCTGTAATAAAAGCGGCCCACCTTCTTATTGCGACTGTCGGCGGTTACGATGTCCCGATGAGCGGTCACGTTTACTATGCCGAAAACGAAGACCTTACTGGCGGATTAAAGGAAATTCCGGTTGAAGGCGGCATGGGAAGCTCTGACGGCGCGGATCTTAATGTCGCAGCATGGGAAAACGGCTTTGCGGTTGTCGGAAGACACGATTCATCTTCGCTCTATTTTTTTGACGACGATTTCAAATTTGAGCAGGAAATCAAAGTAAAACCGGATACTTACATAAATATGCAGGACATGGTCTATAACCCGTTCAAGGATGAATTCATCGTTTCGGCTCTCAATTTCGACGCTTTCGATTCAAAAACGACATATTCCAACAAACTCTTTATTTTCAAAAAAGATTCACCTGAAACCGCAACAACGCTGGAAATAAGTGACAACGAGTCGGCAAGCCCTGCAAAAATGAAGATCGTCGGCAAAAAACTTTTCGTCGCGCTGCAGAACCTCGACACTTACAACACTTCGGCAAAAGGTGAAATCGCAGTCGTAAATCTTGAAGATTATTCAGTCGAAAGGATCACGCTTCCGACGACCAACCCGACAGGAAAAATCGAATACAACAAAAATGTCGATAAAAACCACATCTATCTGACGACGACCGGCAACTGGAAGCAGGGTGACGGCGCACTTTTACAAGTAAATACCGATACTTACGAAGTTAAAAAAGTCCTCAGCGAATCAGTTGAAGAAAACAATATTTTGGACGGCGATTTCGTTGACCTCTCGATTGCCGATAACGGTGATTTTTTCATAATTTTTTCCAACAACATCCTTTACAACGACAACTCTCTTCTTCTCTACAAACCGAATGACGGAAAAATTACAAAAATCGATTCAGGCATCAACGCTTTTGCGGCAAATCCGATCGACTACAGCTCGGTTACCGGCAAAATTTACTATTTTGTCGATGACAAGTCAGACACTTACCTTAAGGCTCTCGACAGCGAAAGCTACGAAGAAATCAAACTCCTTCTGCAATACGGACCGGCCGCTTTGAGAGTAAAATACGACTTTGAGTGAGGAAATATGAAAACTGTAAACGGAAACGACTTAACAATTGAAGATGTCTGCGCCGTTGCGTGCGGAAACGAAAAAGTGCAGCTTCCAGAAGACAGAAAATTCTGGGAGACTCTCGAAAAATCGCGGAAATTCCTGGAAGATTACGTGAAAACCGGAGTTCCGGTATATGGCGTCACGACCGATTTCGGCGACAGCTGCAACAACCAGATAAGCGTTGACAAAGCGGGCGAGCTCCAGCGGACGATATGCACATATCACGGGATCGGTTTAGGCCCGAAATTCGACCGCGTCACCGGCAGAGCAGTCGTTCTGGCGCGCCTAAACAGCAATGTGAAAGGCGGTCATTCGGCAATTCGCCCTGAACTTGCGAAAATGATGCTCACGCTTCTCAACAAAGACATAATTCCGGTGATCCCGCAGCTCGGTTCTGTCGGCGCTTCGGGTGATCTCACGCCTCTCAGCTACCTTGCGGCTGTCATCATGGGCGAGCGTGACGTTTACTACAAAGGAAAAGTTGTCCCCGCGGCGGAGGCTTTCAAAGCGGAAGGGATAAAACCGCTTCCGATCGAGGCAAAAGAAGGTTTAGCCCTTATGAACGGAACGAGCGTAATGAGCGCGGTTGCGGCTCTTGCATGGAAAAAAGCGGAAAGATTAGCCAGAATTTCAGACTTTTTAACCGCTGTAACCTCTGAAATCACGCAGGGAAAAGACACCCCTTTCGCCGAAAAGGTGAGCGAAATCAAAAACCACCGCGGACAGTGCGATTCTGCGGCATATATACGCGAAATCATTAAAG
>CAMZDX010000061.1 GCA_947305505.1 uncultured bacterium
AGTGCGTAAAGCCTTTTGTCAAGCGGCGCGATCTCGGGAGTCTGCCCGATGAGAGCCATTTTGTTGGTCCTTACGATTTTTTTGAAAGAATCTTTGTCGATATTGACCGAAAAACCGGGGATCGATTCGAGTTTGTCGAGCGTGCCTCCTGTGTGACCGAGGCCGCGGCCTGAAATCATCGGCACATAAAAGCCGAGTTCGGCAAGAAGCGGAGCCAGAGGAATCGAAATTTTGTCGCCAACGCCGCCCGTAGAATGTTTGTCGACTACAACGCCGTCAATGTCTGAGAAATCAAGCACTTCACCGCTGTAAAGCATCTTTTCGGTCCATGTCTCAAGCTCCTCGCTGTTTAGCGAATTGAAGAATACCGCCATCAGCATGGCCGACATCTGGTAATCCTTCAAAGTTCCGTCAAGATAGCTCTGCAGAAAATCGGAAATGTCCTCTTTCGAAAGAGTTTTTTTATCCCTTTTGTCTGCGATAATGTCGTAAAACAGGCGCATGAATCCCTCCGTTAATGATCAAAAACTGCAAATTATACTGAATTTTTTTGAAAAATCCACGCGCTTTTTTTAGCTTCGGAAGGTTTTGTTTTACGGAAGTGCTGAAAGTTAAGGCGATTTTGTACGGTTCTATTTACCTTAAAAAAATGGACGAAAAAAGCATTATGATTAAAATTATGCGGTTTTTTTCAAAGGTGAAAAATGGATACGTTCAAACAAAACAGACCGGCTGAAAGAGGCCGGATAACAAAAAAACAGGCGTCCGACAGCGGAATGGCACTTGTTCTTATCGCTTTGATCTGCTTTGCAGTGCTTAGGAAGGACGCATTTCTATGGGTTGCGATCGCCATTCTCGTTGCAGACATGATTTGCCCCGTAATTTTCAAACCTTTTGCCTTTTTGTGGTTCGGGTTTTCGCGTATTTTGGGAACAGTCATGTCCAAGATCATGCTTGCGATAGTTTTCTTTCTCGTTGTCTTTCCGATGGGGATGCTCCGCCGGATTTTAGGCAAAGATACGCTTCGTCTGCACCAGTTCAGGAAAGAAAAAACGTCAGTTTTTGCTGAAAGGAATCACGAATACACCGCTACCGACCTCGATAAACCTTACTAAGGAGATAAAAATGGAACTTTTGAAAGATTTGTGGGGATACCTCAAAGTCAGAAAAAAATTCTGGCTCCTTCCGTTGATCATTGTCCTTCTGCTCATCGGACTTCTCATAGTTTTGTCGAGTTCGAGCGCGATCGCACCGTTTATTTACACGATTTTTTAATTTGGTTACAGCATGAAAAAAGAGATAATCTTAGGAATTTCAGCGTATTATCACGACAGCGCGGCGGCACTTTTAATTGACGGCGATATTTTTGCCGCAGCTCACGAAGAGCGTTTTACCCGCAAAAAACAGGATCCGTCCTTTCCGATAAACGCATGCAGATTCGTTCTCGATCAGGCGGGTATCACTCTTGACGACGTCACTGCGGTCGCTTTTTACGACAAGCCTTACATCAAGTTCGAAAGGCTTCTCGAAACTTATCATGCCTTTGCTCCGAAAGGGCTCACAAGTTTCAATTCGGCGATTCCGGTCTGGATAAAGGAAAAACTTTTCATGAAGGATATGCTGCGCGAAGAACTTGCAAAACTTGGCGGCAGGATCCCGAAACTTTATTTCCCCGAGCACCATTTGTCACATGCGGCGAGCGCGTTTTATCCCTCTCCTTTCGAAGATGCGGCGATAGTCACGCTTGACGGAGTAGGCGAGTGGGGAACGCTCACGATCTGCCACGGAAAAAGTAATAAAATCAAAGTATTGAAAGAACTCGATTTCCCGCACTCGATCGGACTTTTCTATACTGCTTTTACCTATTACTGCGGCTTCAAAGTAAACAGCGGCGAATACAAACTGATGGGTCTGGCTCCTTACGGCAACAAAAATGCCGAAGAGACCAAAGAGATAAAACGTAAGATCCTAGAAAACATGATCGATCTTCGCGAAGACGGCTCGTTCCTGCTCAACATGGACTACTTCGACTACGCGACGGGACTCAGTATGACGAACGATGCGAAGTGGGAAAAACTTTTCGGAATCCCGCGCAGAAAATCGGAAAGTGAGCTCACGCAGCAGTACATGAACATGGCTTATGCCATTCAGGAAATCACTGAAGAAATGGTTCTCAAACTCGCCGAGACGGCAAAAGAGCTCACGAAATCTGAAAATATCGTTCTTGCAGGCGGTGTTGCTTTGAATTGTGTCGCAAACGGTAAACTTCTCCGCACGAAAATGTTCAAAGGACTCTGGGTTCAGCCAGCTTCTGGAGATGCCGGCGGCTCACTCGGCGCGGCACTTGCAGTGCATTACATCTCGTTCGGCCACGAAAGAACGAACATCGAAAAACGCGATTCGATGAAAGGAGCTTATTTGGGACCCGAGTTCAGCGACCGCGACATTGAAAATGTAGCCCGCAGATACGATGCAAAATATAAGAAATTCGGTGATTTCGGTGAATTATGTGAAAAAACAGCCGATCTTTTAAACAACGATACCGTAATCGGCTGGTTTCAGGGAAGGATGGAATTCGGCCCGCGTGCTTTGGGAAACCGCTCGATCTTAGGCGACCCGAGATGCCCCGAAATGCAGAAAAAACTAAACCTCAAAATCAAATACAGAGAGGGTTTCAGACCGTTCGCGCCGTCGGTTTTAGAAGAAGATATCTCGACATTTTTCGATATCGACACGATCTCGCCCTACATGCTTTTAGTCGCGCCGGTGCTTAAGTCGAGACGGACGAAACTTCCTGACAAATACGAAGAACTGCCGCTTTACGAAAGGCTTTACTTCCTCCGCAGTGATGTTCCGTCGATCACACACATCGATTTTTCGGCGCGAATACAGAGCGTAAGCCGCGAAACAAATCCCAAATACTGGCAGCTCATCAACACTTTCAAGCAGAAGACGGGCTACGGGATCGTTGTCAACACTTCTTTCAACGTCCGTGGAGAGCCGATAGTCTGCTCGCCTGACGACGCATACCGCTGTTTCATGCGCACTGAAATGGACTATCTCGTCATGGGAAACTATCTTTTCGACAAAAAAGAACAGCCCAACTGGGATAAAACCGATAACTGGAAAGAAGAATTCAAACTCGACTAAGTCTGACTGATTATTTTTTCTCGAACATTTGTTTTCTGAACTCGTAATCTGGAAGAACGACCGAAATTGTTATCGAGGCCAGATTTTCGCCGACAGATGCTGAAAGGGTATCGTAAAATTCACGACTCATCCTCATGATTTCATCTTTGTATTCGGTGTCTGAAATTTCGTTGCGGTACCATTGCAGCAGAACATCTTTACTTTTTTCGAGAGTATTTTTGTATTCCGTGACGCACGCTTCGGTCTCTTCAGGCTTGAACCCGAAACTTGCCAGCTTTTTTGTCAGTTCAATATCGACGAAAGCCTTTATTCCTTCAAGCGTGTAATTCCAGATCTGATCTTCTTTTTCGCGGTTTTTGGGGGTCTTTTCGGCTTTCAGGCGGTTGATCTCGTCCCTCATGGCTTTGAACTGCATGTTCTGGCGTCTTGCGAAATCGTTGTCAGGGGAGTTGAATTTCGAGTTTTCCGCTACGATAAGTTTGTTCCGGAGCACTTCAAGGTCTGCCTTTAATGATTCGTTTTCTTTGGCGTAATTCTCGGAAAGAGCTTTCAGCCGTTCACATTCTCTGTCGTTCTGATAGATGATAAAAGCAAAGGCTGCAAAGATCACAATGTCAAAAATCAAAAGCATCAAAATTTTTTTATTCATGTCCGCAAACTCCTTTTTTTAAAAAAATGTTCTGCCACTTTTCTAAGTTTTTGTCTGAAAAGCCCAGTTTTTTCAATATCTTAAGCGATTCGTTGCTGCTTTTGGAGGAACGCAGGAGAGAGATCAAAGTTTTGTTGCCGGCCGTTTCGGAAGAATTTCCCGCAATTTCAAAGAAAAGTTCTCTGGATTCCGGCATATCTTCAAAATAGGGGAAGCAGGAAGAGCTGAAAAACATATTGAAAGTCCCGCTTTTGTCGGAACTGTCGAAATTTTTCACCGCAAGCGAAGATGATGCCGATTTTGTGAAACCTTGCTTTACCGCGCTTTTCAGATTTTTGTCGGAAAGGAGGGTGATCCCCGTTTTTTCGTTTTTTTCCTCCACCTTTACCGAGATGAAATATATCCCTTTTTCGTAAGTCCCCTTCAAAACGGCGTATCCTCTGTCGGAGGAGAGCGATATTTTTCCCCGTTTCATCCCGTTTACCGAGATCTCCCCCTTTTTTATTCCGTGAAAAAGGATAGAGGCGTCAGTGTGGTTCGTGATCTCGATATAGAGGTAAACATACGATGATTTGCCAGAAAGGCCTTGAATTTCTTTGAAATACGGCGCATTTCCGAATTTTCTCACTTTTGAGAAGGGAAGGTCGTAAAGAGAGGCAAAAACTTCTTTGAAACTATCGTTTTTATTGCTTTTGATCCACTCCTGATACTTTGCCGGCTGGAGATAGAAGACTCTGTAGTATTCTTCCAGCGAACTTTCGGCATACAGCGAAAAACATAAAAAAAATAAGGGGAGCAACGCCCCCCTTTTTAAAAACGGACTCATGTCTTTCTATTTAAGTTCTTCGAGAAGCATCATCGACTTGAGATAGATCTCGTCTGTCGGAAGAAGGTTTTTCATAAGCATTTCAAGCGTTCTGACAGCTTTTGCCTTGTTTGTTTCTTTCATTCCGAAAGCTTCCCAGTAAACAGCCTGAGCCTTTGTCGAGATGGCTTTCAAACCTTCTTTCGCCGACTTGCTGTTGTCATCAAGGTAAAGAGCTTCGTTGAAATCTTTTCTTGCTCCTGCGAAATCGTTTTTGTCGAGTTTTGCAATACCTGATTTTGCGTAAGCATTAGCCATAGAGGACTCGATCTTTTTTGTAACTTTCGTGAGCTGTACTTCGCGGACTCCTTCTTCTTTGTATTCCTGTTTGAATTTCTGTTTTACCTGCTGGAGTTCAGCCTTGTTGATCTTGTCTATGCCTTCCTGATATTTCTTGGAAACCTGCTCTTTTTTAGCCTTTGCTTCAGCTTTGTCCTTTTCGGAACTTTCAGGTTTCTTAGCGTTCAGAGTGTCGATTTCCTCTCTCGTTTTTTCGATTTGAGTCTTGAAGTTGAGAGAAGCTTTTTCCCAATTCTGTTTTTCTTTGTCGAGAACAGCCTGCCTCTTTTCTTTTCTCTTCTCCTTTTCCGCAAGCAGTTTGTCTCTCTTAGCCATCATCTGCTGTTTGCGTTTTTCTCTGTCTTCTTTTTCTTTAATTTCCATATTGTCGTATTTATCGACGATATTCGTTTTTCCTTTTTCGTACTGCTGTTCTTTTGCAGCTTCGGCTTTCTGCCATGCAGCTTCCTGTTTTTTGCTGTCTGCATAGTGTTTTGCCTGCATACCTTCGAGTTTTACAGCCCATGCATTGTTGGCATTGTCGATTTCTCTTGACAAAGCGTCGATCTGCTTGTCGTTGTTAGCCATATTTGCTCTGTCGGAAGCTGTTTTTCTTTCAAAAGCGGCGGTGCGGGCAGCTCTTTCTTTGTTCCAGGTTTCCTGCTGTTTTTCTCTCTCTTTCTTTCTTGCTTCGATTTTTGCATCTCTCTCTTTCTGAGCCTGTGCGATCTGCTGGTCTATGCCGGCTTTTGTTTTCTTTTTGTCGGCAAGGAATGCCTGATGCTGCTTTCTCGCTGCTGCTTCTTCAGCTTTTTTCTTTTTCTCGAATTCAGAGTTTTCCTTCTGAAGTCTCATACTTTCATTCATGAGTTTTGCATCGAGATCTGCAAAAATTTTCTCGTATTTTTTGTCGATCTTGCCGGTTTCCTTCTGAATGTATGCATCATGGGATTTTTCGTGCTGAGCGAGCTGTTTTGAAACTTTCGCATGTTCGGCTTTGATTGCGCCGAGTTCTTTGTTTCTTTGAGCCGAAAGTTTTGCAATCTCGGTAGCAAGAGCTTTTTTGAATCCGCTTTCAGCAACAGCTTTTTTCTTCATATTTGCGTTCGTGTCGGCTTTGATTGCAGCGATTTTCTGTTTCTTTTCCTGCTGGAGTTTTGTAACTTCGCCTTTGAATTTAACACGAATATCGTTGTATTTCTGTGCAATAGCCGCATTTTCTGCCTTAACTTTTTCGTCGATTCCTTTCGATCCTGCGACAGCGGCAGCCTTTTTCGCGTTGAGGTCGTCGATAGTCTTCTTGTGACCTGCATTTACGACAGCAAGTTTATCTGCTTTTTCCTTGCCCAGATTTTTCTTTTCCTGCTGAAGTTTAGCGATCTCTTTTTCGTAAGGAGCTTTTACATCTTTAAGTTTTGCAGGATCCGGTGTGTTGGATTTCTTTTCCCAGTTTTTCATAGCGGCAGCATTTGCCTGCAGCTCTTTCTGTTTTGATGCGATGTTGTTTCTGGTTGCAGCCTTTTCTTTGTCGCCGAGAGCTTTATATTTGGCATTCATGTTTGCCTTCTCGGTTTGTATCTTTTTGATTTCTTTAGCTTTTTCGGCACTGACTGCGTTTTTGCGCGCTTTTATGCTTGCCGCAACATTCTTTTCTTTCGTTGCGCCGTCAGCTTTGATCTTTTTGGAAACGCCTGATCTCTGCGCCATCTGGTTTTTGTGAGCGGTTTCAGCCGCTGCAACCTTTTTCTGATGAGCCTTGAGAGCGTTTGATTTTTCCTGCTCGACTGCTGCGACATCTTTTTTTATCGAAATAAGTTCGAGGTTTTTCTCTTTTTCAATCTTGGAAAGTTCGTTTTTGTTGTTTGCGATCTTTCTTTCATATTTCGATTTTTCAAGATTGATTTTTCTTGTTGCGCTATCTTCCTCGAATTTGATCTTTCTTTCGATTGAAGCCTTGTCGTTATCGATCTTTCTGATAGCTGCGGCATGTTCTCTTTCAAGTTTTGCAACTTCAGCCTTGTTGTCTTTAGCAGCTTCTTTTTTGTCTGCGAAATTCTGCATTTCGTTGTCTCTTGCAGAAGATATCGCGTCAAGCAGCTCCTGAAGTTTATTTGTTGTTTCGATCTTCTTGTTCTCGAGTTCCGCAATTGACTGATTCATTTCGTCGTTGATCGGATCAAGGCTGTAAGGAGCCATTTTCTGCTCATATTTCTTGTCTATCGAAGCGATCTGTTCGTCGTGTTTTGCGATTTTTGCATCGTATGAAGCGGCGATTTTGCCTTCTTCGGCAGAAAGGTCGCTCATCTTCTTTGCGTGAGCTTCTTCGATTTTTGCATCTTCAGCAGCTGCCTTGTCGAGCTGAGCTGCGGTTTCCGCCTTTACTTTGTCGATTTCTTTCGCGACATCTTCTTCTACTTTGTTTGCCTTCTGAGCGTAAGCGTCTTCAACTGCGGCAAGTTTGACATCGAGTTTGTTGAGTTCTTCGGCTTTCTGCTGTTCAAGTTTACCGTCGATCTCTGCCATTTTGCCTTTTTCTTCGTCGATCTGGCCTCTGAGAGCGTTGTCTTTTTCAGCAAGTTTATCGATCTCTTTTGCTACATAATCACCCCAGTTTCCCTTGAAATTCTCGACTGCTTCGGCCATCTTGTTCTTCTGTTCCATTATCTTGTCGTCGATGTTTGCCGATTTTGTCGCGTAGTCGTCGTCAAGTCTGCCTTTGAAGTCTGCGAATTTTCCGTTTTCAGTAGCGATCTGGTCATCGATATTTCCCGCTTCCGAAAGGAGTTTTTCGTTTTCGGCACGGAGAGCGTTTTCCTTGTTTGCCTTTTCGTTCTCTTCGTCATCGACAGTCTTTGCAATGACGTCCTGAAGTTTGGCGATTTTTTCTTCGTATTCCTGCTCAGTTTTTGCAGCGGCATCTTCGTTAGCGGCGATTTTCTGTTCTGCGGCAACGATCGTTTTTTCGTTCTCTGCGATCATAGCCTCTTCCTTTTTCGCCTTCATCGTCTCGGTTTCATCGGTGTGTTTCGCGATGTCTTCCTCGAGTTTGGTTTTCTTGGCTGCAAGCTGGTTGAGCTTGTCTTCGTAATCTTTTTCGAGCTTGGTCTGAGCTGTCTCTTTTTCTTTTGCGTAGTCTGCTTCAGCTTTTGCACGGTCTTTTTCGACGCTTTCCTGAATCGAGCCGAGAGTCGTTGCGCTCTTCATCATGAACTCTTCAATTTCCTGCTGGTATTTCTGAAGTTCTTTCTCTTTAGCCGATTCCTGATCGTCGTATTTTACGAGGTTCTGGTTGAGGCTGTCGAATTTTTTCTGATATTCTTTTTCGACCTGGACATTGTATTTTCTGTCCTCATCTTCGTTTTTCATTCTGGTAGCTTCGTTCGCAGCCATGATTTTGCGTTCTTCGGCTTCGAATTCGTCTGCCATTTTCTGTATCTTGGCATCGGTATCTCTGTTTTTAGCTTCGAGAGCCTGTTTGCGTTTTTCAAGTTCGGCAACTTTTTTCGTTACCTTTTCACCTTCGG
>CAMZDX010000062.1 GCA_947305505.1 uncultured bacterium
CGTCTTTCAGGTTTGCGAACGCGAGTTTTCCCATGACTCTGAGGAACATGATCCTTCCTGCAATCGCGAACTCAAGCGGCTTTCCGGTCTGCTCAAGCTCTTCTTTGGTCTGAGTTTTGCAGTATTCAATTACCTTTTCGACTGTCGAATCGGGAGCGAAAGTATTTGCGTAAGGGTGGATCCCCTCTTCGCGCAGCATTTTAACTTTCTCTTTTTTGCGGGCTATGATCTCGTTTTCATCCATCTGCGGAACTGTTCTCTGTTCCTGAACTTTGTTTTCAGCCATTTTTTCCTCCATTAAGTCTCCGCTTCACAAAAAGCGCAGTATTTTAAGAAATTTCAAAAAAAATGCAAGAGTTTACAGAGAAATCCGAACTTGAACAGAAACAGCTAAGTCAAGTTCTTTCTGTAAAATCTGAGCCTCCCTTCCACAAACAATCTCCTAATCTACAAAAGTCACATATTTTTTACCGGTAATTTGACCATTTTTTTAAAATGCGAAATTTCGGAAAAAAACAAAATACCTTGAGTATTATTGAATATTCCGCTATAATTTACTTTGCGTATTATTGAGGTTTTTGAAAAAAAATACTCTGAGCATTGTTGAATTGCGACAAGAGGTGAAGCATGGAAATCAACCGGAAGGATTATCAAAAGCTCCTTAAATGGAAGAAAGAGACACAAGGGCAAAAGGCTCTTTTGATTGAGGGCGCGAGGCGGATCGGCAAATCTACGCTGGCGGAAAAATTCGGCGAACGCGAATACAAAAGCTGTATCGTAATAGACTTCAACAAGGTTTCAAAACGAATAAAGGATAACTTCGACGAAAATCTGAACAATCCTGACATCTTTTTTCAGACGATTTCGCTTGAGTACAACAAACCGCTCTACAAAAGGGACTCTCTCATTGTTTTTGATGAAATCCAGAAGTTCCCGAAAGCCCGCGAAGCGATAAAATACCTCGTTGCAGACGGTCGCTACGACTACATTGAAACGGGTTCGCTGATTTCGATAAAGGAAAATGTCAGAGATATAACGATTCCATCTGAAGAACGCAAGCTCAAGATGTATCCCTGCGATTTCGAGGAGTTCGCCGATGCGTTGGGGGAGCGGATTCTGCTCGGCTACATAAAAGAGTGCTGGCAGAAAAAAGAGCCGCTTGACCAGAAGTTCCATGCAAAGGCTATGAGACTTTTCCGCGAATATATGCTTGTCGGCGGAATGCCTCAAAGTATTGTCACATACGCCGAAAACAACCGTGATTTTACCGCAAGTGACGTTGAAAAGCGTGATATCCTCGAACTTTACCGTGATGACATAAAAAAAGCAGCGGTCAGATACAAGTCAAAGATTTCAGCTTTGTTTGAAAATATACCGGGCTACCTTTCGACGCACGAAAAAAAAGTCAATCTTGCTGCAATAGACTCGGGTTCGGCGACATTTGAAAGATATGACGACCCTTTTTTCTGGCTGGACGATTCAATGATCTGCAATCTTTGCTACAAGTGCAACGACCCGACTGTAGGCTTTGCCCTCAACAAAAACGATTCCCGACTGAAATGCTATATGGGCGATACCGGACTTCTGGTAAGCCTTGCTTTCAGTGAAAATGCAATTGCTTCGACCCGGCTTTACCATGCGATTATGGAAGGGCGGCTTTCACTCAACGAAGGAATGCTTTACGAAAACATCATTGCGCAGATGCTCCGCTGCAAGGGTAAAAAGCTTTATTTTTACAATGAATACGATGAAAAATCGCACAGAAACAAAATGGAAGTCGACTTCCTTCTCTCGAACGAAAGTAAGACCAACTTCAAGATTTTTCCAGTCGAAGTAAAGTCCTCCAAAAATTATACGACCTCTTCCCTCACACTTTTTAGAGAAAAATTCGGCAAAAAAATAGAGACTTCATACATAATTCACCCGAAATCGCTTCAAATCGAGGAAAATTTGATCAAATTGCCGCCATATATGATTTGGTGCATGGAATGATACTCTGCGTATTGTTGAATATTCTGCTCTAATTTACTCTGCGTATTATTGAGGTCTCCGAAAAAAACACTTTGAGGAAGAATTTTTCTGTCCGAAAATGCTTGACCATTATACCCGTTTCGCTGTCGATTTTCTTGGAATTTGGGAACAAATCAACAATTCTGATTTTAATCTTACGGAATTCAGTAAGATTAGATTCGAGGCAGGAAGCAACGGTTATGTGCTTTCTGCGAAACAATGGACTGAGAGAACCCATGCAATAGGTATCGTTTCGAGTGCTGGTCGTTATGGCGGGACTTATGCTCATAAAGACATCGCATTTGAATTCGGGTCTTGGTTAAGTCCGGAATTCAAGTATTATCTTATCCGCGAATACCAAAGATTAAAAGATGAAGAGCAGAAACAACTCGGTTGGAGCGCAAAACGCGAGTTGGCAAAGATAAACTATCACATTCATACAAGTGCCGTCAGTCACAATCTGATTCCGCCGGAGCTTACAGCGGCTCAAAAATCGTTTGTTTATGCCGATGAAGCTGACTTGCTGAATGTCGCGATGTCCGGCATGACTGCAAAAGAATGGCGGGATTCGAACCCTGATTTAAAAGGAAACATCCGCGACTACGCTTCGATAAATCACTTGATCTGCCTTTCAAACATGGAAAACCTGAATGCTGTATTTATAAATGACGGACTTCCGCAGTCAGAACGCCTTGAAAAACTCAACAAAATCGCAATCAGTCAGATGCAGGTCCTTGAAAATATGGAAGAAAGAAGATTGCTTACGGATAAAAAATAATAGGAATCCAAAGAACCAGACAGAAATCCTAAATATTCAAAAAGCTTATTTCACCGATATTTTCGGCAACCAGACTGGTGACTTTGCCGATGAGGTTCATTCTGTTCGCCCTGATCTGCATATCGTCGTGCATTACGAAGACTGCATCAAAAAAGGCGTCGAGCACGGGTTTGAGCGAGAGGATCTTCATTGCGATCTCAAAGTTGTCGTGCATTGTTTTGATCTCGTTTTCGACTTTGCAGACTTCTTCGAAAAGGTTTTTCTCTTCATCCTGCTCGAAAAGCGATTCGTTGACTGTTCCCACCGTAAATTCCTGTTTTTTCAGGATGTTGCAACCGCGTTTGTAAAGTTGTACGAGCTCTGAGATCCCGCTTTCCTTGAGAAGGCGCGAAATCGTCTCGGCCCGTTTTGCGACAACTTTCGGAAATTCGGCGTCGCGTGCCGTCGCAGCCTGGATTACAGGTGTATCGAAACTCAAAACGCCGTTGTATCTTGCGACTATGAAGTCGATTATTTCCTGTTTCATCTCCTCTTTCGCGTTTTTGATGCGCGGAACAATGAGATTCCATGCGAATTCGACGACTTCCCTGATGTCGAGGCTGTAATTCTGCGCGACTGTGAGGAAACCGATCGCATTCCTGCGGATCGCGAACTTGTCTTTGGAGCCGCTGGGCTTCATTCCCGCCATGAATCCGCCGACGATGGTGTCTATTTTGTCAGACATGCTGAGGATAGTTCCGACCTCTGTTTTCGGAAGTTCGTCCCCTGCGTTTATCGGGAGGTAGTGCTCGTACATCGCCTCGCAGACATCGTTTTCAAAACCGGCGTGACGCGCATAGTAGCGGCCCATGATCCCCTGAAGGTCAGGAAATTCAAAAACGACGCCAGTTACGAGGTCGTTCTTTATCATCGAACCGGCCTTGAGAAGCCTCTCTTTCGCCGCATCGTCAAGCGTGAAGTATTTTCCGGCGATAAAAGCGGCGATTTTGCAGATACGCTCTACTTTTTCGCTGTAAGTTCCGAGATCTTTCTGGAAAAGGACTCCTTTCAGCTTTTCCTTGAGCGCGCCGAAATCTTTCGCAAGGTCGTCGTTGAAGTAGAATGCCGCATCGGAAAGACGGGCAGAAACGACTTTTTCGTTTCCTTCGATGACAAGCGAATCTTCACGCGGAATGTTGTTGAGGACGCTTGCGAACTTGATGACCTGCGAGTTTTTGTCGCTCAGAGTGAAGTATCTCTGGTCTTTTTTGAGGACTTTGACAACGAGCTCGACCGGCAGGTTTTTGTATTTTTCGGGAATGTTGCCGATGACGACATGCGGATATTCGACCATGTCGGTGACTTCATCAAGGAGAGCTTCGTCGATATTTGCAACAAGTCCGAGTTCTTCGGCTTTTTTCGCGACTTCTGAGCGGATGAACTCCTTTCTTTCAGTTCTGTCGGCCATGATATAGTGCGCCGCAAGAACTTCGTAGTAATTCTGCGCGTTTACCTGCAGAGCGCCGTTTGAAAGGAAACGGTGACCGAAAGAAGTTTTCGAGAATTTTATCCCTTCGAAATCGTCTTCGACAGGCTTTCCGTCGATTGAAAGAAGGATCCATCTGATCGGTCTTGCGAATGCGAAAGTGTTCTCCGCCCAGCGCATGCTTTTTTTGAAGTTTGCCGCATGAAGAGCCGCTTTTACGATGGGTGCGATAACTTCTTCGAGAGTTTTTCCTTTCTCTTCGACAAAACCTGCGATCACTTCGCCTTTTTCACTATTTTCAAAGAAATAGTCAGTGATTTTGTTCTTTGCAAGGAAGGCTTCGCCAGCTTTGGAAAGAGTTCCGTCAGCGTTGAGCGCGACTTTTTTCGGTGCGCCGGTAACTTTTTCGCGGATGTCAGGCTGTTTTTCGGGAAGTCCGATGCAGACGAGAGCCGTTCTCGAACATGTTGAAAACTCTCTGCAGTTTCCGACAGTTACGCGCTGTTTTTCAAGCTCGGAAAGTATCTTTTCCTTAAGCTGCGAAACAAAAGGAAGAATAAAACTTGCTGGAAACTCTTCATAACCGATTTCAAAAATAAAATCCGACATTTATTCCTCCTTAAAACTTTCAGCGTATTTTTTTGCAGCGGCACACGCAAGGTCTCTGATGCGCATGATGTATCTCTGCCTTTCGGTGACGGAGATCGCGCCACGGGCGTCGAGAATGTTGAACGCGTGGCTTGCCTTGATGCAGAATTCATAAGCGGGGCGCGGAAGCGATTTTTCGATAAGTTCCTTTGAAATTTTCTCGTATTTGTCGAAAAACGCGAAGAAATCTTCTACCGGAGCCTCTTTGAAGTTGAAAGTCGAAAATTCGACTTCGTCCATCTTGTGCACCGTTCCGTAAGTCACCTTGTCGTTCCACTGCAGGTCGTAAACGTTTTCGACTCCCTGCAGGTACATGCAGATCCTTTCCAGACCGTAGGTAAGCTCAACAGGAACCGGTTTGAGGTCGATCCCGCCTACCTGCTGGAAGTATGTGAACTGGCTGATCTCCATTCCGTCAAGCCATACTTCCCATCCAAGACCCCATGCACCCAGAGTCGGGCTTTCCCAGTCGTCCTCGACAAAGCGGATATCGTGTTCCGCCGGGTCGATCCCGATGACTTTGAGGCTTTCCAAGTAAAGCTGCTGGGCGTCTTTCGGGCTCGGTTTTATGAGGACCTGAAGCTGATAGAATCTCTGCATCCTGTTCGGACTTTCGCCGTATCTGCCGTCTGTAGGTCTGCGCGACGGCTGAACATAGACTGAGCTTATATTTGCCGGATTGAGCGCGTAGAAAAACGTCGCGGGGTGGAAAGTTCCGGCACCCATTTCCAGATCCCACGGCTGAACCAGTATGCAGCCGCGTTCCATCCAGAATTTTTCAAGTCGAACGATCATTTCCTGAAAGGTAAGTCCCTTCATTTTGGCCTCCCAAAAAAATTAGCGCGCGAATATAGCACAAAGATGCGCTAAGTCAAAAATTGAATAAGGTTTTGTGTATAAAAAGACAGGAATTTATGCCATTTTTTCGTCGACTTCCTTATCGATTGCTTCGCGATTCGAGGTGAAAACATCAAAAAGGGTAGGATCGAGTTTTCCGTCTTCGACTTCTTTTTGAATAATGGAAACGGCTATTTCAGGTGGTATCGCCTTTTTGTAAGGTCTGTCTTTTGCAGTCAGGGCATCATAGATGTCGGCAATAGCCATGGCACGCTCGATGATCCCGAGTTCGTCGCCTTTTTTGTGGAACGGATAACCGCTTCCGTCTAATTTTTCGTGGTGTGATGCCGCGATATTCGGCACAGTTTTGAGTGAAACCGGCCAGTCGATCGAATTGAGCAGTTCGTAGCTGTAAAGAACGTGTTTTTCCATGTTTGAACGCTCTTCAGTAGTAAATGTGCCATTCTGAATGTTGAGATATGAAAGTTCTTCCGAAGTGACGAGTTCTATTTTTTCACCGTTCACATCCACTACGATATTTGCAGCCTTTTGAATGAGTTTATTCTCTTCGTCATTGTGCGGACGCGGAATATCGAGCGAATCGAGCTTGGAAAGGAACTCTTCGGCAACCGACTTTTCTTTGCTTCCGTCCTGCATGAAAACAATGGCGTACTTGATGCGCCACTTCATCGTTTCAAGTTCTTCAGGATAAAATCTGTGCTGTTTCATGAGAAGCTTTTCACGGACACCGACTTTGCCGAAATCGTGAAGCAGAGATGCAGTTTCGGCAACTTTCATCGTATTTTTGTCAACATGATAACATTTTACGATTTCGGGTTTTTCAAGTGCGTGTTTCAGAATAGCCATCGTGTAAGCCGAAACGCGGATGCTGTGACCTTTCGTGATCGGATCCCGCTGTTCGATAGCTTTTACCGAAGAAATTATCATGTTGTTGAGAAGTTTTTCGGTTTCAAGCAGCAGGTTGTTGTTTTCTACCGAAACGGCAGCCAGAGTTGAAAGGCTCTTGAGCATTATGGTATCGAAATCGCTGAACGGAACGGGGTCTCCAGATTCGCTGTCGAGCTTGTTGATGAGCTGTACCGCACCGACAACATCTCCTGTCGCGGTTTTCATCGGAACTGTGATAATCGAAACTGTCTTGTAGTTGAGTCTTTTATCCAAATCGCTGTTGAAAGTGTAGGGAGCGTCTTCTGGAATGCTGTATGCGTCCGGAATGTTCAGCGTTTCGCCTTTGTCGCAGACGTAACCGACGAAACTTCTTTTGTTGAAGGGAATTTCGCGTTTTTCGAAAACTTTTGAACCCAAACGGCTGTTCTGGCTTGACACAAAATAAATTTTGTCGTGTTCTTCGTTCATCAAATAGAGAGTTCCCGCTTCGGCATTTGTCGCTTTACGCAGGAAAGTGAGGATCTGACCGTAAAGTTTGTTAGGCTCCTTCTCGACACTAAGGCTTATCCCTATCTGTGCGTTTTCAAGGATCTTGTTGTATAAATCAATAGTTATATAGATGAAATCAAGGATGTATTCCAGAGAAAAACGGTCGAACTTTTCGCCGTCAATGACAAAAACGCGCGGGTCTAACTGTTTGAATTTGCAGTCGAAAGAAACGATAAGAACAGCTTTTGCATTTTTTATCAGCGGAAGTTCCGGATGATAGTCGCGCATCGACATAATCAAAACATAAGGTGTGTTGCTGATACCTGCAAGCTTTGCCTCCACTTCGGCAAAAGTGTCGTAAACAACGGGCGTTCTGTTGTCAAAACGCTCGATTTTGAGAAACGACGGAATGAATATCAAATCTTTGTGGTCTGCCAAAACTGCCTCCCTAAAAACAAAAAACTATTGATTATAGTGAAAGAGAAAAAAAGAGCAAAAAAGAAAAGATTCGCGCACACACCGTTACGTCAGCACGCCGTTTCGTTGTCACTACGACATGGCGCGACGGAACAAATCAAGAAAATTTCAGCACAATGTTTTCCGGCAGCGGTTCGAGTTTTCTCATTTTGACGTTAGCCTGGGCAAGCATCAGTTTTGAAGCCTTGACGGCATCGGTGTCGGCATATTTGTCGGAAAGATAGACGATTTCGGAAATGCCGGATTGTATTATCGCCTTTGCACATTCGTTGCACGGAAAAAGTGCGACGTAAATCGTGCAGCCGCGGAGATTCTGAATCGAGTTAAGTATCGCGTTCAGTTCGGCGTGTACTACGAAAGGATACTTTGTGTCGAGATATTCACCTTCGCGGTCCCACGGAAGTGCATCGTCGCCGCAGCCGGCAGGAAAGCCGTTGTATCCGACTCCTACGATGCGGTGCTCGCTGTTTACTATGCAGGCTCCGACCTGAGTGTTCGGGTCTTTGGAACGCTGTGCGCTGAGCAGTGCGACACCCATAAAATACTGATCCCACGATATGTAGTTTTCTCTTTTTGCCATGACTCCTCCGCTGAAAAAGGACAAAACGCCGAAAAATCCAGTCCTTTTCGCATAAAAAAGGTAAAAAATCAAATCATGCGGAACCTTGGTCTTTTCTGCTTTGACTTATTTCCGTTTTTTGGTAAAATCTACGGCTTTATGTGTTGATTTAACAACAGGAGATTGCAATGAAAAAGCTTTTAGTATTT
>CAMZDX010000063.1 GCA_947305505.1 uncultured bacterium
AGCTCAAGGTCCGCAGATGGCTGTGGGAGCACGGCTACCGCTACCGCCTGAACGTTAAGGATATTCCGGGAAAACCCGACATCGTGATGAGGAAATATAAAACCGTGATTTTCGTGAACGGCTGTTTCTGGCACGGGCACGAAGGGTGCGACAAATTCGTGATGCCGAAATCGAATGTCGAGTTCTGGCAGTCCAAAATCTCCCGCAACCGCGTGCGCGACCTCAAAAACTACAAAACCTTGCAGGAAAGCGGCTGGAATGTGATCGTTGTCTGGGAATGCGAGCTGAAATCATCCTCTTTCGAAGAGACGATGGCGAAAATCGTCTCCAAAATCGGCAAAGACCCGCAAAAACCTTTTGAATACCCCGCCCCCGACAGCGGTTTCGCCGTCGCCGCGGAACCGGAAGCGAAATACAAAGCCACCCAAGCAAACACATTTAAGAAAAATAAAAAATAAATTAGAAAAATTTTTCATTTTATCTTGACATTTTTATTTTCATCTCTATACTTCTTGGTCGGAAGGTCTCCATTAACCTGCGGATTTCCGCAAAGAGATGAAGATTAACGAGGGCTGCTTTCGGGCAGCCTATTTTTTTTGAGGAAAACTTTGTTCTCTCTGAAAAATAATCTGAAATTCATTTCTATAGATCAGAAATATTTGAAATATCTTCACGATTTCTGCAAAGAAGTATACTGGCAACCTGTAGGTTATGAAACAAAACCTTATCTTGGAATTCTTGTTGAAGACAAAGGAAATGAATATGTGATTCCGCTTTCTTCCGCTAAGGAAAAACACAAATCATGGAAAAATGTCGATATCGACCGTTTTCTAATTTTTGAAAACTGCAAAAAGTCTGAAAAAGCACTTAACGGCATCTATACGGAAAATCCCGACGGTTCGCTGAAACACATCATTTCAGTCATAGATCTGAAAAAAATGATTCCTGTAAAATCAGGACTTTACTCCGAAATAAACTTGAATTTTTCTCCCGATGATTCTGAAGACATGAAAAAATACAAGGTCTTGTTAAACATCGAATACTCTTTCTGCATCAAAATTATCGATTCTGTTGTTCAAAAAGCCTCGAATTTATACGATAATCAGAAATCAACCGGCAAAATCGCGAAATTCTGCTGCGATTTTAATCTGCTTGAAGAAAAAAGCGGGGAATACGACGCTAAATCATAAAAACCCGATGCCTCCTACTCATTCCGCCGCTGCAGCAGGAAATTTTGCAAAATATGCGAGGTTCTATATATTTCCACGGTTTTTTTGAAAGAGTGTTCCGGCATCTCAAGAGGCAGATTTTGGAGGTTTTTATGAGAAAACATGCAAAAATATTGATTTTTTTAGCAGTAATTTTTGTTGTTTACCCGCTTTTTCCTGCTGAAGAGCTCACATTCGAGACGGTCTGCAAACACCTCGCGGCATACAAGAACACGACGGGCGAATTTACCCAGATAAAGACGACGACCCTCAAAAAAAGCCTGAAATCTTCGGGGACTTTCATCCTCACTCGTGCCGGGGTCGTCTGGAAAACGCTGAAGCCGGTACCGTCGAAAGTTGCGATCATCGACGCCTACATGATAACGACTGACGCGAAGGGGAAAAAGACGGCAAAAAGTATGCTCAACAGCGATACTTTTCTTAAAGTCAATGACATCGTCTCTTCCCTTTTCGCAGGTAACTCAGCGGAAATAAACAAGAATTTCAAGGTAAATTTCAAGGCAGCGAGCAGCGAAAAATGGGAAGCCCTGCTCGTTCCGAAAGACAAGACCATCGCTTATGCGATCAGTTCGATGAACCTTAAAGGAACTTTCGTCAAAGGCTCGGTTGCAATTTTCATGGCTGAGATATACTTTGCCGACGGCGGCAGCATGAGTTACATTTTCGAACACCAGAAACACCCTGAAAAACTTACGCAAGAGGAATTGGATGAATTCAAAAAAGACTAACGGGAAATTCCTCCTCTCATGGCTCATCTTCCACGTCGGAGTCATAGTTTTATTAGTGATATCCTATATTTATGATAACGGAAAATTCTCTCTTGATTCCGATCTTTTCAACATGATGCCTAAGCCGTTTGAGGAGGAATCGCTGAAAAAAGCGAACGAAACGCTGATGCAGAGACTCAGCAAAGTTGCCATCGTTCTCGCGGCAGACAAGGATTTTGAAAAGGCGAAGGCGGGAGCCGAAAGGATATATGAAAAACTGAACGGAAGCCCCTACTTCGTTTCGGTCATGCTCAATACAGACACGGTCGACATAAAGGAGATAACCGATTTTTTCTACAAATACCGCTTTGATCTGCTTGATGACGAGACGGTAAAGGCGATCGAAAACGGCGGAGCAGAAGATTTCGCGCAGGAGGCGATATCCAGGATCTACAGCCCTTTCACGATGCTTCCGCTCGACAACATAGACACCGACCCTTTCATGCTTGCTGAGCATAACCTGCAGAAATATTTAGAAGTTTTAGAACATTCAGGCACCGCTTTAAGACCGAAGGACGGCGTTCTCGCGGCGGAAAAAAACGGCCTCTGGTATGTCATGATAAAAACTGAACTTTCACCTGCTGGCGCGGCTTTAGCATCACAGGACAACGGAATATCAGAAATTTACGATATATGCGGAAAAATAAAGGCTGAGACTGGCACGCGCTGCGTCGTTTCGGGCGGCACTTTCCACAGCCACAAAAGCTCGAATTCAGCTTCTGAAGAGATAAAAATAATCTCAATAATTTCAATGATAATCGTCATTCTGATGCTGACTCTCGTCTTCCGCTCGGCGACTCCGATAATACTCTCGCTTATTTCGATATTCTTTTCGCTTTTTTCAGCCGCGGCTCTTACTCTCGCAGTCTTCGGGAAAATCCATTTAGTCACGCTCGTTTTCGGAACTTCGCTCATCGGCTCATCGATCGACTACAGCTTACATTACTTCGTCCATGCTTCGGGAAACACCAACCTGAAATCGGGCGGAGAGATCAGATCGAAGCTCATGCCGGGACTCACGATGGCGATAATCTCATCATCAGTCTGCTTCCTGGCTCTCATTTTCGCGCCGTTCAACCTGCTCAAGCAGATGTCGCTTTTCTCTGTGACAGGGCTCGTCAGCTCATTCCTCACGACGACCGCGATATTTCCCTATGTTCCGCTTCCCAAAAACAGAGTCGTCAGAGGTGTCACGCTTTTTGAAAAAGGGTTCGCACTTGCCAAAAAGATCAACGGAAAGGCGGCGATATGCGCGATGGTCGCACTTTCTCTCATCCTGCTTTTCGCTTTCAGAGATAACTTCGGAATAGAAAACGACCTCAAAAAACTCTACAAAGAAGAGGGCGAGCTTCTTGAAAACGAAAAAGAGGCCTACTCCGTCATCTCTTACGCTCCGGTAAGCTGGTACATCGTGAGCGGAAACGATGAAAACGAGATCCTCAGAAAAGAAGAAGAACTTAGAGAAAGGCTTAAAACCATTGATAAAAACGGCGACGGCGTGATGTCAACATCCGTATTCATCCCGTCAGTTGAAAAGCAGCTGCGTTCACGCGCCGCGGTCGAAAAACTCCTTCCTTTTACTGAAAAGCAGTTTGAAACGCTTGAATTTGAAGGAGACGCAGCGGAAAATTTCAAAAACAGTTTCAGAGATGCTGAAAAAGCAATGCTTTCGGTAACTTCGAACGACTTCCCTTCTTCGATAAAAGAAGCACTTTCATCCTACTGGCTCGGCAAAGTAAAAGACAAATATTATTCGATAGTTATCCCCAACTTTATGGCTAAAACCGAAGTTTTCAGGACTTTTACGGAAGGAAACGAAGGTGTCTATTTCGTCCACAAAGTCGAAGACATAAATTCCGACCTTGACAAAGTAACGACGATCGTCCTCGAATTCTTCTTAGCCGCATATATACTCATGTTCATCGTCCTCAGATTCTTCTACAACACGCGGCAGTCACTCAAAATCATCTCGATCCCGTTCATCGTCATTCTTGCGACATCAGCTGTTTTTGCCGCGACGAATACCAGACCCGAATTTTTCTCGGTCACAGGCATAATTCTGGTTTTCGGGCTCGGTCTCGACTACATAATTTACACACAGGAAAACGAAAAGACCAAAGACCCTGTTGAAAAAAGGCTCGAACCTTTCGCCATTTTCCTTTCGTTTTTCACAACAATAGTTTCATTCGGCGCGCTCGCACTGAGTTCGTTCCAACCCGTTCATTTGATAGGTTTCTCAATATTTACAGGACTTTGCGCCGCATATCTCGCCGCACTTTTCTACACTTCGGGAGCTAAAAAATGAAAATATATCTGTCCAGACCGGCTGTTTTTTCGGCAGCGGGAAAAAACGCGGAAGAACTCTGGAGATCGCTGCTGAGCGGAGATCAGAGCGGGATAAAACGCTGTGAAACATTCTCGGAAAGCACATTTTTCGCGGCGAGGATCGATGAAAAAACGCTCGCGCCGTCTACCGGCAGATTCGATATGAAAATAATCAGGATCGAAGAAGCTGCGCTCAAACAGATCGGCAGCACTATCGAAAAAGCAAAGGAAAAATACGGAGAAAAAAGGATCGCGGTTTGTGTCGGATCGTGTGACAACGGAACTGAACTTTCAATCGCGGGACACAGGAAATACTTTGAAAACGGCACTTTTCCCGAAGATTACACAATCGAAATGCAAGGAGCGGACTATGTTTCGACATTCATTGCCGAAAAATACGGTTTGACCGGCCCTGCATGCACCTTTTCGACAGCGTGCTCCTCAAGCGCAGGAGCGATAATAAAAGCGGCAGAACTCATAAGATCGGGATCGTGCGACGCGGCTGTTGCCGGCGGGATCGACATCGCATCCGACACGACTTTAGACGGTTTCGCCTCTTTGGAAGCAATATCTGAAAAGATCACCAACCCTTTCAGCAAAAATAGATCCGGCATAACTTTGGGTGACGGCGCGGCGTTTTTCGTCCTTTCGAAAGAACCGCTTGACGAATCAATGCCCAAAATATGCCTTCTCGGTTACGGCGAATCTTGCGATGCACACCACATGACTTCCCCCGATCCGAGCGGAATTGGAGCAAAAAAAGCGATAGAAAAAGCACTTTCAAACGCGAAGATAAAGCCGGAAGAAGTCGATTACGTCAACCTTCACGGCACCGGGACAAAGTTCAACGACTCGATGGAAGCGAAGGCAGTCGATGCCGTTTTCGGCAAATACAAAGTCCCCTGCTCCACCACAAAACCGATTACAGGCCACACTCTGGGAGCAGCCGGCGCGCTTGAGCTCGCGATATGCTTTGCCGCAATTACCGGCAATGTTTTACCACCTCAGATCTGGGACGGAGTTTTTGACGAAGAAATGCCCAAATTAAACTTTGTAAATAAAAACAATAATTTACATCAAGCAAAAATCTGTCTTTCGAACTCGTTCGCTTTCGGCGGCGCGAATACATGCCTTGTTGCAGGTTTGGATGAAAAAAAATAGAGAAAACAATAAAAATGTGTAATATCTCGCCGCATATTTGGAGAAAAAAACAATGGTCTTTACTAAAGTGCCCGATTTCATTGGCGAAAATGAAATAGAAGAATACCTTCCCCACCGAGGGAAAATGCTTCTGCTCTCGCGCATAGTCAGTTACGATATAAAAAAGCACATTATAACAGGAGAATACGACATCACGAAAGAGTGCATTTTTTACGAGCGTGAAGCAGACGGAATCCCGAGCTGGGTAAGTTTTGAACTTATGGCCCAGACTCTGTGCGCTCTGACAGGCATCGCCCACAAACTTTTCGGCAGAAAAGTCCTTCCAGGAATGATTCTTTCAGTCACCGGTTTCAAAACGAAAAGAGAGTGGTTCAAAGCCGGTGAAACGGTGAGAATGCGGATGACTGAAGACTACTGCGATGAAGAATCGGCGCTTTACAACTACATCGGCGAGCTTTTTACGACCGACAGCAGCGAAGAACCGGTCGTTACTGCGAAAATTTCGGCAATAGAAATAGAAAGTTTGGAAAAATTGAAAGAAATAAGGGGGCGTTATCTTAATTGAGAGTCGCACTTTTATCTTTTAGAAGCAGTTATATCACAAAAGGTGACTTTGTGAACGGAGGAATGAATGAACTTTGTCAGGCATGACGGCAAACGCCGTGTCGTAGTAACTGGAGGCGGAATGCTTTCTTCGCTCGGAAGAAGCTGGGAAACCGCTTTCGAAAACCTTAAAGCGTGCAAAAACAGGATTTCATATATGCCCGAGTGGGAGCGTTTCACAAAGATGAATACGCGCCTCGCCTCGCCTTACACCGAGGAACTTCCGACATATCCGCGCAAAAAGATCCGCGGAATGGGAAGAGTCGCACTTCTTTCACTTGTCGCGACCGAAGACGCGCTCAGAGTTGCAGGACTTCTCACTGAAACCGGCGATGTCATCGAAGAACTCAAAAACGGCCGCACAGGAATCGCTTACGGAACCTGCATGGGAAGCCTTGATGCGGTAAACGCGCTTGCGACGATGATGACGACCGGCGACACGTCGAAATTCGATTCCCAGACTTACATCAAAGCGATGCCGCAGACAAATGCATGCAACCTTTCGGTTTTTTATCAGATCCGCGGCAGAATGATAATCACTGACACAGCCTGCACTTCGGGAAGCCAGGCGGTAGGATACGGATACGAAGCAATAGCGGATGGCAGACAGGACATGATGATATGCGGCGGCGCGGAAGAACTTTCAGCTCCGAATGCCGCTATTTTCGACACTTTGGGTCAGGCAAGCTTCAAAAATACGACTCCCGAAGCGACTCCGAGATGCTTCGACAAAGATAGAGACGGTCTCGTCATCGGCGAAGGTGCCGGAACTTTGATTTTGGAAGACCTTGAACACGCGGTAAAGCGCGGGGCAAAGATATTCTGCGAAGTAGCCGGTTTCGCAACGAATTCCGACGGATTTCACATCACGAGCCCCAACTATTACACTCAGGGAATCTGCATGGAAGCGGCTCTCGCAAATGCGAACATCACTTCAGACGATATCGGTTATGTCAACGCTCACGGCACGGCGACTTATTACGGTGACATTTCCGAAACGACCGCCGTTCACAATGTTTTCAAGAGACCCGTTTCCCTTTCATCGACAAAAAGCTATGTAGGTCACCTTTTGGGAGCATGCGGCGCAATCGAAAGCTGGATCACGATAAACATGATGAACGAAAACTGGTATCACCCGAACGTAAACCTTGACGAACTCGATCCGCAGTGCGCTCCGCTCGGCTATATCAAAGGTCAAGGCATGGAAATGGACTGCGAATATGTAATGTCGAACAACTTCGCTTTCGGCGGAATCAATACTTCACTGATTTTCAAGAAATTCAAATAATCTGAATATTGGAACAAATTTAGATTTTCTTCAACAATTCTACAAACTTGTTGAAATCAACAGCCTGTGCGCCGCCCTGAGCCATGTCAGGTTTTCCGCCGCCGCGACCTCCGAATTCGGCAAGGATATTTTTAAGGATATTTCCTGCGTGGAACTTCGTTTTTGCCTCGCCCGTCGCAGAAATTATAACAAGAGCTTTTCCCGCATCGTCACCGACAACAGCAATAACGGCGTTGTCGAACTTAGCTTTGAGCGAATCGACGAGTTCAAGCGATTCAGCGCGGTTTTTGCCCGAATTTATAGCAAAAATTTTGGTTCCATCCTTTTCGCAAATCGGAGCTAGCGAAGCGGTCTGCATCGCTGCGAGTTTTTTACCGGCTTCCTTGAGTTCGCGTGAAAGCTGTTTTGCAGTATCGATCTGCTTCTCGACTCCTTTGACTACAAGCGACTTCTCGCTGCCAGTCATTTCTGCGATCGATGTTATCGTCTCGTCGTATTCCTGGAAAAGAGCGAGCGCGCCGAGCCCTGTCACAGCCTCGATCCTGCGGACTCCTGCCGCGATCCCTTCTTCTTTCACGATCTTGAAAAGACCTATGTCACCGGTCGCTCTGACGTGTGTTCCGCCGCAGAGTTCCTTGCTTTCGCCCATCGTTACGACGCGGACATTTTCGCCGTATTTCTCGCCGAAAAGTGCCATCGCGCCCTCTTTTTTAGCCTCTTCGATCCCTTTTACGACGGTATTCTGCGGGGAATTAGCCTCGATCATGCGGTTTACTTCGATCTCGACCTTTTTGAGTTCATCTTTGGTCATAGCCTGGAAGTGGTTGAAGTCGAAACGGAGCCTTTCAGGACCGACAAGCGAACCTGCCTGGTTGACGTGCGTTCCCAGAACCATCTTCAGAG
>CAMZDX010000064.1 GCA_947305505.1 uncultured bacterium
GGGAATGTCGATGGTCATCCCCGTCATCATCGTAGTCCTCACCTGCCTCGTTTTCATAGTCGTCGCGATTATGAAGAGAAGATAAGAATTCTTAATAAGATCAATCCTTTTTGATTCTGATATTCCAGAAAAGATAAGCTAAATTCGAGAGAACTTTCGGAACTCTTTTTATAAGATTTATCGAAGGAGCCCGTTTTTCATCGAGAGAAACGGGAACTTCGGCGATCTTTATTCCGGCACGCTCGGCTCTGATGACGAACTCACTTGCGAAAATGTCCTTTCCGACAAGGCATTTGTCCATTACAGGCATGAGAGGCTCTTTGACAAAGGCTTTAACGCCGTGGGTGTCGGTTCCTTTGAGTCCGAGGAGTACTTTCAGCATCATGTTGAGGATAAAAGTGGCAAATCTGCGTCCGAACGGTCTCTGGTCGTTGGCACCTTTTGCTCTTTTCGAGCCGACGACCATCTCTGCCCCGCCCTCTTTGAAAATTTTGAGCGAGTCTCTATAAAATTCAGGAAGACAGAGGTCTATTTCGTCGCATACAACAATCTCCCCTTTTGCTCGTCGTATCCCGGCCTGAAGCGCAAGTCCGTAATCCGGTACCGGATGATGAAATATCGAGACAAAAGGATCCTGTTTCGAAAGTTCCTCGCCTTTTGCTAAGGTATTATCTTTACTTCCGTTTTCAGCTAAAATCAGCTCAAAATCAAAGTCTTCCGAGAACTCAGAAAGAGTTTCCTTCAGATTTTTTACAGCAGACTCTAGGATTTGTTCTTCATTGTAAACCGGAATGACGATCGAAACCAGCATCTTCGACATTTTAGACCTCCGATAAAAATATCGCGCGGAAATATATTTTAATGCTGAAAAGAGTCAAATTTTATCGCTCGATTCGTCAATAATCGACAAGGCATTATCATCTAAATTTATACAAACGTATTTTCACGAAACATAAAACAATACCTTTTATATGCTTTCCATAAGTCATCTAAGATTTCTCAGATTAGAAAAAAAATTACTATACTAAATTTTTGTTTACTTTTTATATTTTTTATATTAGATTCCCGCCGTTTTGGTTTGGCATAATTTATTGTTCTTTACAAAAAGAATTTTTACAACAATAATGTCAAGCAGGTTTTAATTTTATTAACAGTGGGGGTAACAATGAAAGAAAGCATCAAAAACAAAATCGTAGAAAAGGCAAGAGACCTTCTTTTCAGATCATCTGAAGAAGACATCACGATGAATCTCATCGCAAAAGAGCTCGGCATCACGGCTCCGACACTTTACCATTATTTTAAAGGTAAAGAAGAACTCATCACCGCTGCACAGTCGCTCGTAACGACTGAAGTCAATGCTATCATTTCTCTTAAGTTCCCGCCTTCAATTCCGGCAGAAATGAAGATTTTGACTACAACCGGTCAGATTGCGGAATACTTCATGAAGACGGACATTCCGCCTTTCTATCTTATTGAAGATCCGAAGGACAGACCTGTTCTTCTTAAAGAGTTCAGAGAGAAATTTTCAGTAATGTTCGATGCTTATGTAAAAACCAAAAAAGGATTCAAACTTTCTTCCCAGCACGCTATGTACCGTTATCTCGGTCTCATGGCTGCAGACATTCTCAACTGCAAAAGCACCGGTACAAAACTTCCTGAAGATTTCGCGGAAATTATTTTCGGAATAGTTTTTAATAACTAACTATCTGAGTCCGCCGATTATTTTCCAATTCCCGTCATCATCTTTTCTCAGCGAAATGACTTCTTTCTGATTTTCTAATTTTTCTGAAATCCCGCCCTCTTTCGTTTTGAAAGCAAGATCGAAATATTGAATGACTTCGGCATTTTTTTCATCCGTGGAAACCGAAAGCAGTTTTCTGCCTTTTAAAGCGTAATTTATGTCGGAAAAAACTTCGGCATTTTTTTTGAAATCGGACAAAAGTTCATCTTTGGCAGTAAAATCCTGGTGAATAATGCTTTCAAAAAGCTGAAAATCTTTGTTCGAAAGCGCGATTTTTCTTGTATCAAGAGGATGAAAAATATCGTGGACAAGCTGCGGAGCGATCTTTCTGCCGCTATCTTTTATTTCCTCGATGTTGTCGATTTTCCAGCCGATTTTTTCTTTCAAAAGAGTCACTTTTTCAAGTCTGCCCAGCAACACCGTTGCCGCAGGATCTTCGGGAGTTTTAAACGCAAGATCAAAATCTATCAGGGCTGCCGCTTTTTTCGTAATCGGATTATAAGTTGTGAAATTTATTGAATTTATTGCGTAATCGTATTCGGTAAAATAAAAATGCCTGTATTTGAGCTGATCTAAATATTCTTTTTTGTTCGGAAAATTATCTGTCAAAATTACAGCCAGCTTATTCGTCTGACCTTTATTTGAAAGATCTTCCCTGATTTCGAGGATCTTTAGTACGTCTTTTTTTTCTTCTTCCGGCAGAGAGCATCCTGTAAAAAGAAGTGCCGACGCCAATATAGTCAAAAATAAGACATTGATTTTATTAATCATTTTTCTTTTTCCGTTTCTTCTTCAGAAGTCTCTCTCTTTTCTTCAGGCTTTTCTATCTTGAAATATTCCTCTTTCGATTTCGGCGGACATTTTTGATTAAGTTCTTCGATTCTTTTCAGATTTTTTTCAGTCGTGACTTTAAAATTTCCTTCTATGTGCTGAAGTCTTAAAAATACTCCGGCACATTTTTTTCTTTTTGCGTAAAATTCAGCGATTCTTAAGTCTTTTTCGATAAGGATCGATTCAGCCTCTTCAAGCTTTTTCTCCCCTTCAACTCTATTTTTGTCTTCAGGATATTTTTCAAGATATTCTTTGTAGACTACCTGCGCTTTTTCGACCACTGTAATATCGCGTTCGGAAGGATTCGGCAGGATGAAAAAGTCGGATGGTTTCTGCGCGAGATAACTGTGACCCTTGTAAAGAAGCGCCTCCGGAGCAGATTCGTGGTTGGGATGGCGTTTCAGAAAAGTTTCGAAAACAGTTATTGCCGACATATACTCTTCTTTTTTGTAATAAGTTTTGCCGAGAGCAACAGTCGCGAAAGGCTCGTATTTACTGTAGCTGAAATCTGAAATGACTTTCATGAAGCGGTTTTCTGCATTGGTCAAGTCATCCTTTTCAAGATAATACAACCCTTCCTGATAGACTTTGTCAGCATCAGATTCTGTACTCTTTATCACCGGAGTTTTGCTGCAAGAAAAAAGCAGCAGAATATTAGCCATGCAGATAACCAATAATAGTTTTTTCATCATAAAGTTCCTCGCTTAACTGCGCGGATCGAGCCGAGTTCGACCCAACCTTCGACATTATCCTGAAAACCTTTTACTTTATACCATGAGCCGCTTGACGAAACGACGTTTATTATTTCTCCCTCTTTAAGTTTGCCTATTTCGCTGAGCGATGAATCGGGACCGCTCCTGAGGACTTCGCCTTTTATCGCAACAGCCCAGTTTTCTTTAAGATTTTCGTTGTAATTCATGTAGTAGAGCGTTGCACTGACGCACATAATCAGAAAAACCGGCAGAAGCATGATTTTAAGCCGCCAGTCGCTTTTGAAGCATATCAGGACAATGAGCAGCGCGAATGCATAAAGTGAAACAAAAAAGAGTATCAGCAGCCAGTCAGCCGCAAAAACGGGAGTCGTCAGCGTTGTCGGAATTGTTATTCCGAGCTCGGATACTACTATTCCCAGATTGTTTTTCGCCTCGGCAAAATCTGGTGCATTTTGTAAAGCCTGCAGATAAAAATAGAGCGCCTCCCCTTTTCTGCCAAGCGCTTCCGAAGTTACTCCAAGATTGTAGGAATAAAGCGGATCATCGCTGTTTTCGGCAAATTTTGAGTAGAAAGCGTTGTAAGCGCCGGTATAATCCTTTTTTATGTAAAGCGAAAAACCGTCTTCTGCAAAAAGTGCGGAAGAGATAAGAATTACGAGAGTTAAAAATATTTTTTTCATCATTTTTTAAGCCCTCTCGGATCAAGGAGTTTTTCCGCCTCGTTTTTCAGTCCGGCAATATCGGCGTTCGACATTCCCGAGTATGATATCTGCTCGATTTTTCTTACAAAATCGGTAATTTCGTCGATTTTGCCTTCATATTTCTGCTTCAACGCGTTGATGCGCTCGCCTTTAAGTCTGATGCCGTAAAGTTCTTCAAGCGCGCCGTAAAAATTGTTAAGCAGCTCTGTGCAGTCTTTGGAATTTCTAATTTTATCTTTCCATTTTTCCGTTTTTGCGCTTTGCGAACCTATGCGTCTCGTTTTGAGATTTTTCGCCACTCTGATTATGAACGAAAACAGAATCATCATAAACGGAATTGCCACAGCGACTCTGAACCAGGTCTTTTCGGTGAGCGGGCTTATCTCATATTTTTTCACGTTTGCCGGAAGTTCTTTCAAAAGCTCGAAAGAGTGCGCCTCTGAAGTTTTGTTTTCATCTTCCTCAACGCCCTGAACTTCTTTGACCAAAACTTTTATATCAGTAATTTCGGGTTTCTGCCAGCCGTTATCCCTGCTGAAAAATTCGAAAGGTCTCACTTTCAACGTAGTTTCGCCGCGACGAAGACCTTTCACCATGAATTTGTATGTTTTCGTTCCGCAGTAACCTTTCGGAGTAACTGAAACCGAAGAGGTTATTTCAGGCGAGAAAATTTTAAGCATCGGATCTTTTTCAAGCTCAATTTCGGCATCCTGGAAATTTCCGCAGCCTTTAATTGAAAAAGTTAGTGTTTCCAGCATGTTGTCTTTATCAATAGTAAGCGATTTTTTGTCTGCGGAAATCTTAAAATCGCCGAAAACGCCGTTTTTGTGATTCTCTTTTTCAGGCATAGCTTTCAGCGGGACCTGCACTCCGACAGAAGAAATCGTGACTTTCCGAGTCGAAAAGAAAGAACCGATGATGACATCCATTATCATCTGCGTTCCTTCAACCATGTCAGTCGTTCCGTCAGGAATCAGAATGTAAGTTTTTATCGGCGCGTAGTCGTAAACCTTGCCGTCAATGCTCAAACGCTTAAAATTAAGCCGCGTCTCAGCCTTTTCGTCTTTCCAGCAGTTGTCAAAAACCGGAAGTTTGTAGAAATTGACGTCGCTTATCGAATTCGGCTTTACAAAAAGGTAGTAACTGACACTCAGCGGCTCGCCTGCATAAAGATCGTTCGCGGGATTAACGATAGTTCTGATAAAATAATCAGGCGTTTTCTTTTCCCATTCACTTAAAGGCGACATCAGCGAACTTGCGCGTTTTTCGTAGTAATTTTCATTTATTGCGTCGGGTTTTGCTTCATTTTGAGGCGCATTCTGAGCATTGTTTGAATTTGCCGGAGCACTGCCGCTGCCCTGCCCTGTTACGGTAATAGTAACTTTGTTCGATTTTATCGTTTTGCCTTTTGCTTTGAGCGTTGCCGGACCGATCTCAAAAACACCGGCTTTATTGGCTCTCAAAGCATAGGAATAAGTGATCGAACTTTTTTTCTCGAACTTTCCGTTGATTATGCTTATCGAATTTGACTGCGACTGCGAACGGTTTTCCACCGTGAAATTGGCAAAATCGGGTTCTTCGATCGAATCGAAAGACCCTTCCGCCGTAAGAACGAAACCGAAAAGAGCGTCCGTCTGCACTATTTCACTGTCGGTCGATAGAGTTATCGACTGTGAAAAAGCGAAAAACGGCAACAGAACAAGTGCCGTAAAAACCAATTTTTTTATAATAAAATTACTCAATTTTCCCTCAAAAATCACCAAGTCTGATCACTATCCGACTTTTGCTCTTTCTTTAGCATGAAAGGAGATATTTGCAAATTTTTCCGCTGCTTGAACTGCTTCAGAACAGAGCTTTCCTTCGGTTTGTCGTCGTTTTGCTGCTCGTCATCCTGTTCTTCGGCTTCTGCAGTTGAGCTCTGGTTTTCTTCGTCCTGAGTTTCGTTATCTTCATCGTTCATACCGGAATTCTGCTCGTCATCGTTTCCTTCGTTGTTTTCATCATTTTGTTCAGCAGACTCTTGATTTTGTTCATCTTTTTGCTCGTCATCAGGATTTTCATTCTGTTCTTTTTCGTCCTGTTTGTCCTTTTCTTCCTGATTCTGCTCCTGATCCTGCTGATCCTGGTTTTCCTGCTGCTGTTTCTGCTGTTCTTCCTGTTCTTTCTGCTGCGCGATGATCCTGCGCACAATTTCAAGATTTTCGGCAGATTCCTTGCTCGGTTCCTCTTCGAGCGATTTCATGTAGAATTTTTCGGCATCCTGATACTTTCCGAGTCCGGCAAAGGAGTTTCCCATGTTGTGGAATATCCTCGAGCGGAGATTTTCGGTCGTCTTCCCAGTTTCAAGCGACTTCTGGTATGCGCTTAAAGCCTCTTCGAATTTCTGCTGGCTTTGCAGCGCGTTTCCTAGATCGTAATATGCTTCGGCGTTGTTCTCAAGCCGTTTTGACGCCTTGTCAAATTCTTTTTCGGCTTCAGCCATCTCGCCGACGGCATATTTTTTTCTCCCTTCACGGCTTTCGGGTGCTTCTTTTTTAAAAGGAGAAAAAGCCAATAAAAACAGTGATATAAAAGTTGAAAGTAAAAGAACGGATATTCTATTTTTCATGTTTGCCTCCACGCCCCGCAAAAGAGAGAAGATAGTAGACAAAAAAGACGATTATTCCGAAAAGAAGCGGGATCTGGAACCGTTCCTTGTAGATGTTTAGGATCCTGCTTTCGCCGCGAGAACTCTTTTTGAAATTTTTGATGTAGGAACTCAGAGTATCCCCTTTTTTGATCTCGACCGCACCTAAAACCGAGATGCACTTGTCGAAGAAACCTTTATCGATTTTTGAGATAACTGTTTGATTTCTTTTGTCTTTCAGATAACTGTCGCCGATTTTGACCGGAGCACCGTCCTCAGTTCCGAGCGGAAGAAGCGCGAGATGGAGATTCTCTTTTTCTACGAGCTCCTTCATTTTGCCGAAATCGAGCGACGGGTCTTCACCGTCAGAAATTATGATTATCATTTTATCCGAAGTTTCGGGCGACGATTTTAAAGTGTCTGCCGCAAGTTCCATCGCAGTTCCGAGCGCAGTCCCCTGACGCTCTATCATTCCCGGTTCAAGGACAGAAACGACAGTCTGGAGCGTTTCGTAGTCGTCTGTGAGCGGCAGTTGCAGGAAAGCGGCTCCGGCAAAAGGAATTATCGCAACGCGGTCTCCACCGAGCGAATTCAGAACATCGATGAGCATCATTTTTCCTTTTTCGAAACGAGGTCCGTTCTCGTCTTCGGCGAACATACTGAGGCTCACGTCGAAAACGACAGCTATGTCGATGCCAGTGGAATTAGTGTTTATCTCTTCGCCACCTGTCATCGGACGCGCTGCCGCAACGGTGAAAAGTGCAAGAGCCGTAAACATAAGGATCCGTTTAAGGACAAGGTTCTTACTTCCTGCAACCACAGCTTTCTTCAACTGTGATTTTGCAAAAAACTTCTTGAAATCATTGCGTTTTTTTGTGCAATAGACGATCCAGAAAACAAGAAGCGGGATCCACACGACGGCGGAAAGCAGGATTTTCCAGTTATAGAACATCATCTTTCAACCTCCGGATAAATTTTGAATATCATTGAGAAAATCCTGGCAAGAAGAATGAAAATCATTGCAAGGATTATGAAATCGGGAGCGTATTCGTTGTAAATTTTAAGTTTTCTTGCCGGGATCGGGCTTTTTTCAAGCTCGTCAATGTCTTTGAACGCTTTTTGAAGCTCTTCAGTTGAAATAGACTGATAGAACTTTCCGCCCGATTTATCGGAAATATTTTTTAAAAGTTCAGGATTTACCTTCATCTGCACTTTCTGGAAAGTGTCGCGCCCGAAAAAGTCCTTGCCTGCCGGAAAAGGAACTTCGGCATCCGTTCCGATGAGGATCGAATAAACTTTTACCCCTTTTTCGGCAGCGAGATTTGCAGCGGTTTCGGGGCTGATATTGCCGGAATTGTTGTCGCCGTCAGTGAGAAGAATTATAACTTTGCTTTTCGCCTTGCTGCTTTCGAGCCGTGACAGAGCGAGTCCGAGACCGTTTCCGATAGCCGTTCCGTCTTCGATCACGCCGGTCGTAACTCTCGCAAGAAGTTCGTTGAAAATATCGTAATCAGTCGTAAGCGGAACCTGCAGAAAGCTCTCTTTCGCAAAGAAAACAAGGCCTAACCTGTCGCTTTTTCTCCCTTTGACGAATTCTTCGATTATATTTTTTGCCGCCGTGATCC
>CAMZDX010000065.1 GCA_947305505.1 uncultured bacterium
GCCTTTCGGGATCATCCATGAGAGCGCTCCCGGCGCGCGCCGCAACGACTTTTCTAACCGGACACCCTGCGTTGATGTCGATTCCTGCCGGAGTTACTTTTTCCAGAATTTTTTCGGCAGCCTCTTTTATTACATCGGGATCTCCGCCGAAAAACTGTAAAAAAGTCTTAGGCTCGTTTTTGTCTATTTCCGAAAGTGAAATCGTTTTTCTGTTACGCAGAGTAACTGCTTTCGCCGAGATCATCTCACTGAAACATGCGTCGGCACCGCCTTCGTAGCAAAGCAGCCTGAATTCTTTTGAAGTTATTTCCGCGAGAGGGGCAAGATATATTTCCAAAACGCACCGCCTGAAAGAGTTGCACAAAAAACTGTGCTTTATAGCATAAAATCCGATCACTGCAAATCTGCGTGGATTTTCCCGAAAAAGCGGCTATAATGCCCTGCTTTTTTGTTTTTCAGAGGTGAGAATGCCGATAAGTATAAGAAAAGGCTACGACAAAGAGCTGCTGAAAAAGTTTGATATGGACAACGATTTCAGCAACTTTAAAAGATCGATCCACGTTTCCATTGCACTTACTATCATAAATTTTCCGCTGCTTCTTCTGGATATTTACAGGTTTATCTATTCGCGGGAACTTTTTTCACAATACGGATACACCGAAATAACCATAATCCATCTTCTTTCATGCATTGTTTTCCCGGCGTTGATAATCATCGGCAAAGTTAAAACCAGAAACGGCTGGCTGCCGGTCGGAAGTCCGTTTTACAAGTATTTCTGGCGTGTTTTTTTCTTTTCCGCATACGTTTATGCACTTACGACTTCCGCACCGTGCCTCCAACTGTATAGAAACCTGACGACGCTGTTTGTAGCTGTTATTGTTCTTGCATCTGCTTTCAAGGTAAAGTTGAGCGTATATCTTGCCCATTCCGTGCTGTTGTGCATACTCGATATTATTTCCATCTGGCTTTTTGTTCCCCGTGTCAGAGGATTTTTCCCCGGACTGATTTCCGACATCACGAGTACTATAATCGTTGCCGTGTGCATAAACTACATAGCCTACAGCGAAAGTCTGAAATCTTTCCTCAACAAAATCAACTTTGAAAAGGAGCAGGCTGAAAAAATCGTCGAGAGAGAGGCAAACAAGGCTAAATCTGAGTTCCTTGCCAACATGAGCCATGAGATCAGAACGCCGATAAACGGTATTTACGGAATGCTTTCGATGCTTCAGGAAGAACCTCTCTCAGAAAATCAGAAAGACTACATAAAGTACGCCAAGTCAAGCTGCGAAGTGCTTATCAACATAGTTAACGACCTTTTTGACATGGTTCTGATAAAGTCGGGAAAAATCGTCCTTGACAACAAACCATATTCTCTGTCTGAACTTGTTAATACCTCGGTTTCAACCGTAAATAATCAGAAAATGAAGGATGTGGAAATCAGAATAAGTATTGACGACTCTCTTCCGAAGTTCGTAGTCGGTGATAAAAACAGGGTGGCGCAGATCCTTAACAATCTTCTTTCTAATGCGTGGAAATTTACGTCTGCAGGGAGCATTTGTGTCGACTGCCGGAGAATAGTAGAGGAGGGCGGCGAATTTATCCGTTTTGAAGTCAGAGATACCGGTATCGGCATACCTTCAGACAAAATCAATTTTGTTTTTAACCACTTTTTTCAGATAGATTCCACTCTGAAAAAGAAATACCGCGGCGCAGGACTCGGACTAGCCATCTGCAAAAGTCTGGTCGACATGATGGGAGGAAAGATCTCCGTCAGGTCAAACAGCCCGGAAGCGGGAACGACCTTTGCATTTCTGCTTCCGATGCTCCTTCCCGATGAAAACTGGGAAAAAGTCGAAACGCAGTATGAAGCTGTTCCGAAAGATTTCCTCGCCGGGAAAAGCGTCCTTTGTGTAGAAGATAACGAGACGAACCTCAAATTCATAACGAATATTATGAGCAGGCACGCCGCGAATATCCGTACCGCTTCCGACGGAAAGACCGCGCTCGACATTATGAAAAAGAATGATTTTGATATTGTTCTGCTGGATATCAGAATGCCGTTTATGGACGGAATCGAAACGATTCGCCATATTCGTGCGGCGGAAACCGAAAACAGAGGTTATACTCCGGTAATTGCCGTTACGACCTACACGATGAAGAGAAACAGGGATATTATAATGCAGAACGGTTTCGACGGATATTTGTCAAAACCCTTTTCCGAAGCCGATCTGATGCTTGAAATTTATAACAACATCAACAAAAAACGGAGTTCAGAATGAAAAAAACAGCTCTCCTTTTTATCCTTTTGTCATTTCTGTTTGCGGCATGTGCAAGCGACGATGAAGAGGAAACTAATTTAAACGACAACGACATTCAGGAAACACCTGACGAAACTCTTCCTGATGCCGGAATAAACGAACCCACAGATGAAAACCCGGACGAAGAAGGGGAAAATGAACCGGAATCTTTCTGTTTTTCAGGCGGAGCGCTTCTTTATGAAGGAGGTTCGCAGTTTAAAGTCTGCCCCGACAATTCCGAAAAATTCCAGAAACAGCTCTGCAAAAACGGAAAGTGGGTCGATGACGGCGACTGCGTTTCTGGAAAAGTTACCGTTCCGGCAGGCTCTTTCTCAATGGGCTGCGACAAAGATCTGGAAGAAAAGTGTCCCGAAGACACCGTTCCGGTTCACGAAGTTGCGCTTTCAAGTTATGTTATGGATAAATTTGAAGTCCCAGTAGAGCTTTTCGAGCTCTGCATAGCCGAAAACGTCTGCACGAACGACAATGAAAACGAGCCTCACTTCCGCACTTCGGCTGACTCCGACAAGTGCAATATCGGAAATCCCGCCAGGAAGAACCATCCTGCAAACTGTGTGACATGGTACGGCGCAAAAGCTTACTGCGAATGGCTCGGAAAGCGTCTCCCGACCGAAGCTGAGTGGGAAAACGCCGCCAAATCTGGTAAAGCTCAGATCTATCCGTGGGGAAACGAACCGATTGCGAGCTGCGACAATACCGTTATGAAAGGCGAGGCAAGCGGTTGCGGTTCAAATACGACATCTCCGATCGGTTCAAGAGCAGCAGGTGTTTCGGAACAGGGGATCTTCGACCTTTCCGGAAACGTTTCGGAATACACTGAAGACTGGTACGAAAAGAAGTTCTACTCAACTGAAGAAGCGTCAAAGGCCGATACACAGGGGCCGGCAGAACCTGAAGGAGATAAATTCAAAGCCATCCGCGGCGGATCGTATGTTTACGGCGAAAACCGTGCCCGCTCGTCGTTCCGTGGTTCGGCAAAACTTGATGATCCCGCGATAGACTTTGGTTTCAGGTGTGTTTCTTCACCGAAATAATTGAGGCTGATATGCAGAGTGAAAAATTTCCGCTTGTTTTCGCAGGTCACGTCGACCACGGAAAAAGCACGATAATCGGCAGGCTGCTTAGCGAAACGGGAAGCCTTCCCGAGGGAAAACTCGAAGCGATAAAAAATTACTGCAAAATCAATTCGCGCCCTTTTGAATACGCCTTTCTCATTGATGCGCTCAAAGACGAGCAGTCGCAGGGAATCACGATAGATACCGCGCGTGTTTTTTTCAGCACGAAAAAGCGCGATTTTGTTATAATCGATGCTCCCGGACACATCGAATTTTTGAAAAACATGGTGACCGGAGCAAGCAGGGCTGAAGCGGCGATCCTGGTTATCGCGGCTGATGAGGGAGTACGCGAAAATTCAAGGCGCCACGGATACATGCTTTCGATTCTCGGAATCAGGCAGATAGTGGTCGTTGTCAACAAAATGGATCTCGCAGGATACTCCGAAGAAGTTTTCAACAGAATTAAAGAAGAATACACAGCTTTTCTTGATGAAATAGGGATAAAACCGCTCGGTTTTGTTCCGGTAAGCGGCATAAACGGAGTAAACATCAGCGCGAAAAGTAAGGAAACTCCCTGGTATGACGGCAGAACGCTTTATGAATTTCTCGATGTTTTCAAAGCGAAGGAACATAGCGCGAAACAGCCTTTCAGAATGTTTCTTCAGGATATTTACCGCTTTACCGAAAGCGGCGACAACCGCAGGATTTATGCGGGTACCGTGAACAGCGGCACGTTGAAAAAAGGCGATGAAATCGTTTTTTATCCCTCCGGCAAAAAAAGCAGAGTCGCAAAAATAGAAACGTTTCCTGAAAGTGACAAAACCTCGGTCGAAGCAGGGTTTACGGCAGGTTTTACACTCACTGAGCAGATTTATGCCGTACGCGGAGAACTTGTTGCAAAAGCTGATGAACCTGCGCCGCAGAGCGCGTCACGGTTTCAAGCTGCGGTATTCTGGCTTGGAAGCGAGCCTTTGAGCAAAAACCGCGCATACTTCATCAAAGTCGGAACTGCAAGAACGACGCTCAGACTTGTCGAAGTGACGAAACTTATCGACACATCGTCGCTTGAAAGCAAAAGCGGCTCGGAAGTAGGGAAGTTCGAAGCCGCCGAGTGTATATTCGAAGCGGGTAAACCGATAGCATTCGATCCCATCGGCGACAATCAGGAAACAGGAAGATTCGTAATCGTCGGAGACTACGAAATCAGAGGCGGCGGGATTATCCTCAAACCCTTATCCGATGCACCTTTTGCGGCAAAAATCGACACGTCGGAAAGAGAGCGCAGATTCGGTCACAAAGCGGCCGTTATCGCCGTTGAGAGTGAAAATTTTGCAGTAGAACTTGAAAAAAGCCTTTTTGCACTCGGTGCTTTCGTCTGTTATTTCCCCGATCTTGATATTGCGCGAAACCTGCATGAATTGGAGCTTTTGACTAAATCAGGAATGTTGGTCATCGTTAAATCTGAAGGCGATGACCCGGAAAACCTTAAAAATAATGAAAACCTAGTATTCATGCACCTTTCAGAGGATAAAAACGGCTCAGTCGAAGCTGCTGTGAACGAACTTAGAACTTCGGGAATACTTTCTCTTTAGAATCTGTAGCCGACTTCAACATTGAAATGAAGCGGAAGAAACGCTATCGGAAGTGCGTCGTAGAAACCCATTCTTAAAACCATGTCGTTTTCGAATACTAAATCTGTCGCAAGTCCCCACGTAAATCTTAGGAAAGTGTAGTATTCACTGTCCGATTGTCTGTGTCCGATATCGAAAAACATCTCTGCATCTTTATTAGGAACGGCTGAAATCACATTGACTCCCGCTGCTGCCCAGAGACCTACGAACTTAAGAGTGTTGTTTATTACCGGAAAATCGTAACGCAGTTTTGCTTTGACCGGAAAGAAAAACGTCGAGTGACCGTATTCACCTTTCAAAGTCGGAGTTACTCTGAAAGCAAGATCTAATCCTATCTGAAAATTCGGAACTGCAGTTGTGAAAGAGATGTCTACGCCGGCATTGATAGTCATCCAAAGCGGCCAGCCGCCTCCGAGACCTACTGTCGGAGTTACAAAGACGGCTTTTTTCTCTTCCTGCCCTGTTTTTTCAGAAACCGGAGTTTCAGCTTGCTTGACTTCATCCTGATTTTTTACCGTTTCTTCAGCCGACAAAATTCCGAAAATGAGAACAAAACTCAAAATAATCAATAATTTTCGCATCTGCAACCTCACAATCAAAGAAAAATAACGCAATATTATTGTCCGATCCATTGAAAAAGCAATAATTGATTTACATTCATGTTAAAGAGTTCGTTTCAATTTGTTCATTTGATCAGGTTTTTTCATCCGAAAGTTGCTATATTGACCAAAATTTAAGTTCGTTTACAATTTTTAGAACTTTTTCGGAGGAAAAAGATGGCAAATCCAAAAAACATATCTGTTTTTGAAGACACCGTGAATCTTGTGCAGAACACGAAACGTCTGCAGGAAGCAGTTGCCGCAAGCCTGAAATCGCAAAAATTCATCACGGAGAAGGATCCCGTGCCGGACGGAAGTCTTGTCAAACGCTTTGAAACGCCCGCGCAGATCATCGTGAGCAAAAAACGCACCTTTGAAGCAGCTTCTGCCTACACTGGAAAAGGCGATAAGGTGTGCGTGCTCAATTTTGCTTCCGCATCGAATCCGGGCGGCGGAGTGGTAAACGGCTCCAGTGCGCAGGAAGAGTCTTTGTGCCGTGTTTCCACGCTTTATTTTACGCTTGATACTGACGAAAACTGGAAGCGGTTCTACAAGCCGCACAGAATGAGCCGTGACCCGATCCACAACGACGACATTATCTATACGCCGGACATTGTCGTCTTCAAAACGGACACTTCTAATCCAGAGCGCATGCCGGAAAATGATTGGTATAACTGCGATGTTATCACCTGCGCCGCACCGAATCTCCGTGAAAATCCGGCAAACCGCTACAACAATGGCGACGGACGCGAACGGCTCCTGCTTTCTGATGACGAGCTAACACGTGTCCACAGAAAACGCGACCGCAGGATCTTTGATGTCGCCGTGCAGAATAAAGTCGATGTCCTTGTTCTGGGTGCATTCGGCTGCGGAGCCTTCAGAAACAGCCCGACCTTGGTCGCCGATGTGATGCTTTCGCTTGCAAAAGAATATAAACACGCCTTCAGGACTATCGAATTCGCGGTATACTGCCCGCCGTTCGACGACACGAATTACCGCATTTTTGCGGAAAGGTCAAAGAAAGTGTAGACGGTCACTGATCCTACAAAACTTAAAAATCAAAAAATAATTTGATTTCTTTAACAATTGTAATAAATATATTGTTCGGTTAATTGCTTGAGAATTTTATTCTCAATTCGATGCAGAGGCGGTCAATTTATGACGAATGAAAAATTTACATGGCTACAGCCAGGCGCGTGGCGAAAACCGATTATCGTGCATGCAACAATGGTTGCAAAAGACCGTCAGCCGCTTTTCGGCAAACTTGGTCACGATGGTCGTTGCGCTGTAGTAGAAAAATCTCCGATAGGCTGGATTCTCATAAAACAGCAAGAGCGTATGCTTGAATTGTGTCCGGAAGTAAAAATTCTCGCCGACAAAGTGATGCCGGATCACCACCACATGGTTTTACAGGTAATATGTTCCATGAGAAGAAGCATAAGAGAAGTTATGCGCGGCTATATGCAGGGTTGCAAAGCCGAAGCTCTGAAGTTGGGATTTGACGGAAATATTTATGATGCACCGCCGTTTTACCGTGTTCTTTCGCACAAAGGACAGTTGAAAGCGATGATAGAATATGTGTATGCCAATGCAGAACGTGCCTGGCAGCGCAAACAGAATCCCGATATGTTTCGTATGCACCGTCAGACAGGAATCTGCGGCTTGACATTCACGTCTTTAGGCAACCATTTTCTGCTGAATTGGCCCGATCGTCAGTTTGTGGAAATGTCCAGAAGCAGCACAGACGAAGAAATTAAACAGCGGTTGCAATACGTATTGACGGCTGCGCAAAACGGCGCAGTTACTTACACGGCGGCAATCAGCAGGGGCGAACAGGTAATTGCCCGTACATTGCGTGAACAAGGCATGCACTTGGTTGTTCTGCTAAGCGACGGTTTCCCGGGCGAAGGTTCTCCGCATGAAAAGTATTACAAGCCTGGCGGCCTTTATTTTGAATCGTGTTCGAAAGGACATTTGCTGCTTTTGGAACCGACGACACAGACAATTACTTCGCAGATGATTAGCACAGCCGCAGAAAAAACGCTTCGACAAAAGGCGGAAGAAAAACATATTGCTTATCAGCCTGTTTCCGCATCAACGCAACGTTATCGTTTTGTGGCATTGAATGAGATTGGAAAATTTATAATTGAAAACGGATAAAATCCGTCGGAAAAGACTGAACTGATTATTTGAAAGTTGATTCTTATCGGTTGATTATTCCCCTCTTGTCCATTTCAGAACGGGTTTTCTTGCCGCAAGGGTTTCGTCCGGGCGGCTGATAGCTGTGTTGAGCGGAGCGTTGAGGATGTTTTCGGGATTGGT
>CAMZDX010000066.1 GCA_947305505.1 uncultured bacterium
GTGTTCGTGAGGTTGAGGCGGGCGAATTCGATCTGCTGAGGCTTCTTTTCGATGCCGATTGCTTCCAAAAACCATTCGTAAAGCGGTCTGTGCGCCTCGAATTCAAGCGTGCATATCGAGTGCGTGATCCCTTCGATCGCGTCGCTCTGACCGTGCGTAAAGTCGTAAGTCGGATAGATGCACCATTTGTTGCCGGTCCTGTGGTGATTGACTTTTCTGATCCTGTACATGACCGGATCGCGCAGCAGAACATTCGGATGAGCCATGTCGATTTTTGCACGGAGCATGTATTCGCCCTCGTTGAACTCTCCGTTCTTCATCCTTTCGAAAAGATCAAGGTTCTCTTCTACGGAACGGTTTCTCCACGGACTTTCTTTTCCTGCTCCCGTTGCCGTTCCGCGGTCGCGGCGCATTTCTTCCAAAGTCTGCTGGCAGACAAAAGCCTTTCCTTTTTTTATAAGTTCGACAGCCCATTCGTAAAGCTGATCGAAGTAACTCGAAGCGTAAAGCACTTTATCAGGTTTGAAACCGAGCCATCTGATGTCGTCCTGAATCGAATCAACGTATTCGACATCCTCTTTTTCGGGGTTGGTGTCGTCGAAACGGAGATTGCATTTGCCGCCGTACTGCTTCGCCAGACCGAAATTCAGGCAGATCGACTTTGCGTGTCCTATGTGCAGGTAGCCGTTCGGTTCAGGCGGAAAACGGGTCTGGATCGCGGTGTGTTTGCCGCTTTCCAGATCGGCGTCGATGATGGCGCGGATAAAGTTTACTGAAGTTTTTTCTTCCGGATTTTTGATTTCATTGATTTCGTCACTCATTTTTTACCTCAAAAAAAGAACGTTTTACAAACGACAAAAAAAATTTCAGGCGAAGATTATATTCGCTCTGTTTTCGCGGTCAATTTAAAAAATAAACAGAGGAATTTTAAATTTATCGGTAAAATTCATGATAAAACTTGAAAAAAAAACAAAAGTCGGTTTAATACCTGCAGTTTTTTTTCAGAGTGATTGTTGGAGGAAAGATTGAAAAAGAAAATTTTTATTCTTGCACTGATGATTTCTTTTATACTTCCGGCGTATGCCGACACGGTTTTTTTCAATGAACCTGTCGCAAAAGAAATCGAAAAGTCTGACGCAAAAAAGATCATAAAAAATCTTGAATCGACCGTCAGTTCGAAGCTCAATTCTGTAAGTTACAAAGATGTTTCCAAGGCTAAACTCAAAAAATTCGGCAAATGTGCCTCCAAACCTGAATGCTGGGCTAAGAAGGCTGAGGGCGAAGATTTTCAGTATGTTCTTCTTTCCCTCATCAAAATGAACGAGGACGAAGAAATCACTCTTCGCCTTGTAGTTATCAGCATTGAAGACGAAGAAGTCATCGATGATGAGACAAAAACTTATGACGATGTTGAAAGCGCTGACGAAAAGGCTATTTTCGCTCAGATAAAGAAACTTTCGGCTTACAACGACATCAAAGGCGGCAAACAGTCGAAAAATGATAAAGAAGTAGATAAGCGCACAAAGAAAATGGAAGAGGAGCGCAAAAAAAGAGAGCGTGAGCTTGAAAGACAGCGCGAAGAAGAGGAACGTCTCGAGAAAGAGCGCAAAAAAAGAGAGCGCATAGAAGAAGAGAGAGCAAGAAGGGAAGAAGAAGAAGAGATCAGACGTCTTGAAAAAGAGAGAGCAAGAAGGGAAAACGAAAAGAAAAAAGAGCAGGCAAGCAAAAAGAAATCCCTTAAAGACAATGCTAAGAAATTGGAAAGAGCTCGCGAACTCGTTCTTGAAATGTGTTCTCAGGGAAAATACAACGAAGCTATCAAAGCTATCGTCAAAGTCAGCGACACTAAATGTGAATGTGAAGAAGACGCGAAAGTCCTCGCTCTCAAAACGCAGCTTCTCAACTTCAACAAAGTCCGTGAACAGATTATAAGAGGTGTTGAAGCAAAAAATTCTTCGCTTATTCTCGACAACATTGAAGCAGCAAAAGCTCTCGACGAATCGATAGTTGAAGGCGGAACTGAATTTTCTCAGAAAGTCGACAAATATGCGGCAACAGGCTGGCTTGCACGCGGAAGAGAAATGGAAAAGGCCAACAAATATGTCGAAGCGAACGAAGCTTATGAAAAGTGTGCCGAAGTTGATCCGGACAAGGCTGAATGTACTGATTGGCTCAATTCGAAAGATAAACTTGTAAAGGCTGTTTATGACAAAGCAAGCGTTATGAAAAACTTCAACCCGACAAAAGCGAAAGAACTTCTCCGCGCAATCCTCAAAATCGTAACTGCCGAAAACGAATATTACAAAAAAGCTGAACAAGATCTGCAGCAGCTTGAATACTAAAATCTTATTTATTTTCCTTTCATTTCTTTTATTGGTTTCATGTAGTTCCGAAGATCCTTTTCTGATATGCAAAATTTCTGAATACGACTGTGACTATCAGCATAACATCCCGGGAATAATAACTGTTACGAAAGGGAGCAGCCGAAAACATTATGCCCTGACTGAAAACGGTATGAAAAAAATCGAGATTAATGACGGAGAACCTGCAGCTTACAACATGCAGACCGGAACGGCTGTCGTAAAGGAGGTCACGGATTCTTCGATAGATCTTTTCCCGGTAAACACAAGAAACGGCAAGGTGCTTTCTCCTGAGATCGTATTGAAACCTGAAAGAACCGAGAAAAACGGAAAGCCTTTTTTTGCATTTCCGACTTTGCTGAGCGGCTGTGTTCATAATGACGGCACGATAGCTCTGCTTGTCAAATATGAAAATCTGCTGATTGTTAAAAATTCAGCGTCGCCCTATTCGGAAGAAGCCGCCGAAAGCATAGACTTTCTTTATGTTTATGAAAAAGGTGATTTGAAAAAACTTAAAAAATACATGTTTCCTCAGAATGAAATGCCGGAAAACGAAACGGCTTCCGGTGATTTTCTGGAAGAACCCGAGCGGATTCAATGCACAGATAAAAATATTTACCTCTTTTCTGAAAAAATCTATGCCCACGAAGAAGCTTTCTATCATTCTTCCAAGCCGGTTCATCTTTTAAGAAAAATCAACCTTGAGCCGCAGAAAGAAGAAAAAAACATTACGCCGCTTGCTTTGATTGCTTACGACGATATTCATCTTAGCCGTTATTTTGAAAAGGAAAACTCTCTCTACACAGTCACCCGTTCTTCGGAAAATGAGGCTGACAGACTTCACATACTCAGGATGAATAACGGATACGAACTCCCCGAAGAACCTGTCGAAAAAGGAGAGGGCGAATTTCTGTTTTCGGAGACTCCCGACGGCAAACCGCTAGTTTTTTTCGTAAAAAACAGAAAAAATGCCGAAGAGGAACAGAGGCTGGAACCTGTTTTTTAACCCAGCAGCTTTTCGGCTTTCTGCTTGAAGTTGTTCCAATCAAAAAACGATGCTCTTTCCGAGACTTCATTACGGATCGAAAAATCGGGATTTTCTAAAAAGTTTTTGATGACATCGAAAAGTTTGCCCTCTTCATAGAACAGTTTTCCGAACTTTTCAAGCGGAAAAATTTCAGGGTAACTCAGCCTTTCCGGCAGAATCGGAATGACTCCGGCAGAAGCAGCTTCGAGAACGCTTATTCCGAAAAATTCATGCTTTGAAGTGACCGGTTGGATATCGCAGCTTGCGACAAGCTTTTTGTATTCTTCGTAATTTTCGGCGTAACCGAAATAAACGGTTTCATCTTTCAATTTTTCATGCGCAATTTTGAAAATTTCAGGCGTTGTTGATTTTTCTTCACCTAAAACAACAAGTTTAAACGGGATTTCTGATTCTTTCAGTCTGAACAGAGTTTTAAAAAAAGTCTCAGGGTCTTTGTCGTATTCCCATCGATGATTCCATAATATTTTCAAACAGTTGTTGTTTTTATCCGGTGATTTTGGAATCATGTTTACGCCGGGATAAAGCACTTTTGATTTTTTGTAGACGCTGTCGATTTTTGCAGTCAGTCTGTTATCGGGAAACGAACGCAAAAAACTTTCCAGAGCAGAAAAAAAACTCTCTTTGTTGAATTCTGAATTGAACAGTGCGAGATCGGAAACGAGAGCCGAAGTGAAGTTGATGAAAGCATAGTGCATATCGGTTTTGCAAGGCTCTTTGTCGTTTTCAGACCACGGGTAGGCGAGCTGGTTTTCGTGAAAATAAGCAACAAAGCGCGTCTGCGGCATTTCGGGCAGGATAAGCGACTTCAAAAGTGCGGCGTCGGTAAGCGATGAAACAATGATAGTGTCGAATTTTTCAGCACTTTTTTCAATCATTTCTGCAAAGGTGACGGCGGAACCGTGCATCCGCCATTTCCAGTGCCGGCCTTGAAGGGTAAATAATCTGATTTGTTCGGGAAACGATTTCGCAAAACCGTCGGCGAAATATTTGTGGCTGCCTGAATAGTATGGCTCCAGAAAAGCCGATTTCATTGTTCTTTGTCCGGATTTTCAAAAAACGCGGCTTCAACAGTATCAACTATTTTTTCGTTGTAAAAATCTGATGATTTATAGCGTTTTATAACTTCATCAGCGACAACTTTCATCATCGAGAAAAGCGGGACCGCGGTGAGAACTCCGAGAAATCCGCCGATTTCAGCACCGGCAAACAGGGCGATTATTACGAAAACCGGGTTGACATTCACTTTTTTTCCGACAATGTTCGGAGTTATGAAAATCGTGTCGCAAATCTGGATTATCACGAAAATTACCAGAACTTTGAACATTCCGGCAGCTCCGCCGCTGATGAGCGCGAGAATGAGCGAAATGAAAATTCCGGTAAAAAGTCCTACATAAGGAACGAAGCAGAGGGCTCCGACCATTATACCCAGATTTCCGCCGCCTTTGATTCCTGCAACTGTGAAAAGAATTGCATAAAGTGAGCCGAGAACGATGCATACTGTCAGCTGACCGCGGATAAAGCCGGAAAAAATCCTGTCGAATTTCATAATCCACTCTTTTGCTGAAGGCTGCAGGTGCGGCGGAACAAGTGAGAAAATCGCCTTGTTTATCTGTTTGAAGCGCGAACTCGCGAAAAATGTGATTACAACAAAAATCAAAGCGTCAAGCATAATCGAAACGATTGACGAAGTCTGTGACCAGACCACGGAAACTGTTTTGGAAAGAACGCTTGAAAGTGATGCGGCGTGAGTTCCTATTACCGATACGAACTCTTCCTGATTGACGAGTTCCTTGAGATTTATGTCAAATCTCTCAGCCTGGGAGTTGGCTGTTTCCCAGAGCGAAACCAGTATCGGTTTTATATTCATGCTGCTCAGCTGGATTATGATTTCGGGCAGAATTGCGAGAAGAAGAACCGCTATAACCAGACAGATCAGGATTATTGAAAGGATTGTCGTGAACGAGCGCGGAATCTTCAGTTTTTTTGAGAAGAAATCGACTATCGGCTCTATCGCGTCGGCTGCAACGAAAGAGGCAATGAGAATCGAAACCATTCGCGGCGCGTAAAAAAACGCCAGAACGACCAGAAAAACAAAAAACAGCGGAATCCATCCTTTTTTGTCGAATAGAAAATAGTTTATTTTTTCTTTTGTAATCATGTCTGCTCCTTTGCAAAAACCGCATGATTTTAACCGACAACTCTTTTTCGTCCATTTTTTTGAAAAATCAGTTTGTTTTTCCGATTCTTTTGACAAAGCGTCTTCAAAAATTAAAATGATGCGAATTTTTGATCTCGGGGGCGCGGTTGAAAAGGATTCTCGTTGTCGATTCGGATGAACAGGTGGCATCAATTCTAGGCGTGAAGCTGAAACAGGCCGATTTTGAAGCAACGGCGGCCGGCAGTTCCGCAGACGCGCTCAGAATTATTCCCGAGTTCAGGCCTGACATCATCGTTTCAGAGATGATTTTACCTAAAATGAGCGGGATCGACTTTATGAAAAGGGTTAAAATGAACCCCGAAACGATGAATATTCCTTTTGTTTTTCTTTCGTCGTCGCGCGATGTCGAAAACAAAATCCTAGCTCTCAGCATGGGGGCCGAGGCGGTATTTGCAAAGCCTCTTTATATAAGCGATCTTATTAAAAATATTAGAGAAATTCTCGGCGAATACGATTCGAAAGCCAGCTTTATCGTGGAGGAAAGCGCTCCTGAAGGTGACGTTTCCGATATATCCGCACTTAATATTTTGAGCATTCTGCTTGAAAACAGTTCCTCGGGTGAAGTCGAATTTTCTTCTTCATCCGACAAAACCGGTGTTATTTTCTGCGACTGCGGAAATGTTGTCCGCGTAGAGACTTCAGGCGGTGAAAACAAAGACGGAATGGAAGAACTTTACAAAATCCTTTCGTGGTTGGACGGAACTTTTTCGGTAAATTACAGAGATATCGACGTAGAACGTAACATTTTTATTCCACAAAAGAAAATCATCGAAAAGTCGGTAGAATGGTTCCGTGAATATTCTGCCATTATTCATTCGCTTCCTCCGGTCGACACGACGATTTACCTTGATTTTGCTAAATTTGTCGAAAATCTTAACAGAATGCCGGAGGATATCGACTCCGTTATAAAAAATATAGCGGAATCGGGAAGCAGAATCAGCGATATAATCGACTTGTGCAGCGGCGACAGACTGCGCACTGCGGCTTATCTGAAGCAGCTTTTCGAGCTTTCCGTAATTTCGTCTGCAAACGTAAACAGTGTTTATAAAGTGGAGTCTCCGCAGTGGCTTGTTTCATGCGGAAAAACGGCGGAAATTGAAGAAAATCTGCCGGAAGAAACGCCTGAAACAGTTGAAAATATTGAAAAACCTGAAGAGCCTGGAGAGTCTGGGCCGGTTGCCGCGCCTGTTGAGGAATCTGCCGGAGAGCCTAAAAAATCGGCTTGGGATGAACTTGCCGAACAGTCGTCGCGTCGCGGTAAATCGGGCAAAATCGCACTTTTCGTACTGCTTCTGGCGATAGCTGCCGCAATTATAATATTCATTTACTATCGGGGTTTGATATGAGAACGCTTATCAGTGCCGAAGAACTCAAAAAAAGAGTTCAGGAACTCGGAAAACAGATCACGGAAGATTATAAAGGAAAGGACTTCACATTCCTCATCATTCTGAAAGGAAGCACTCTTTTCGGCGCCGATCTTTTCAGAGAGATAAAGTCGCACCGCGTTGAGCTCGACTGCATCAGGCTCTCGAGTTATCACGGAACGAAAAGCACCGGCAGCGTCTCGATGGATCAGGGCGAGCTCAAACGTTTTGAAGGCAGGAATCTGCTTATCGTCGAAGACATCGTCGATACAGGAACGACTCTTTCGTTTTTCCTCAAGGAACTTGAAAAAGTTCATCCCGAATCGGTAAAAATCTGCTCGCTTTTTGAGAAAAAAGAGGTCAACCGCGGCAGAGTCAAGGTCGATTACCTCGGTTTTGACATAAGAAACGAATTCATCGTCGGTTACGGACTCGATCTCGATCAGAAATACAGAAATCTTCCCGACATCGAAATCTACGAAGAGAGCGATAAAAATGATTAGCTCCGAAATAGAGATCCCGCTCGAGGGTTTTGCATTCCAACCGTTTGATTTCAAAGAACTTTTCGGCAAAGAGCGCGTTGAAGCAGAAATCGGTTTCTGCAGCGGCCATTTTTTAAGCGAATACGCAAATTCAAAGCCCGATACCG
>CAMZDX010000067.1 GCA_947305505.1 uncultured bacterium
TTACGACGATGCCGTCATTGCTCGGGTTGAAACCGATGTTCGCGTTTCTGATAGCCGTTTCGATTTTGTTCAAAGCCGAGCGGTCGTAGGGCTGAACGACGATGAGTCTTGCGTCGGGAGTCGTGACCGAAGCCATCTGGTTGAGCGGGGTTTTTGTTCCGTAGTAATCGACTGAAATGCTGTCGAGCAGTTTCGGGGAAGCTTTTCCCGTTCTGTACTGTCCGATTTCATTTTTGTAAGAATCGATCGATTTGTCGTAATTTGACTTCAGATTGTCAAAAAAAGCTTTCTGTTCAAACATCTTTTTCTCCTTTAATATGTAACTAAACTACCAACTTCGTCACTTGTCAAAGCTTTGAAAATATTGCCCTTTTCAAAGATATTTATGATTTTTACAGGCAATTTGTTCTCTTCGCAGAGAGTTATCGCCGTCATATCCATGACTTTGAGTTTTCTCGCCAGAGCGTCCTGATAAGTGGTCTGTTTGATAAATACTGCGTCGGCGAATTTTTTCGGGTCTTTGTCGTATAAACCGTCAACTTTCGTAGCTTTTACCAAAAGATCTGCCCCGATTTCTATTGCTCTCAAAGCTGATGCAGTGTCGGTCGTGAAAAACGGATTACCGGTTCCCGCGCCGAAAACCACGATTCTGCCGCTTTCAAGGTGCTTCACAGCGTTTTCTCTAACAAAATATTCGGCGACTTTGTTGATTTCTATCGCCGACATGACAGTCGTAGGCATTCCGTGAGCTTCGAATGCCGCCTTAAGCGCAAGCGAGTTTATCATCGTGGCGAGCATCCCCATATTGTCACCCGTGACGCGGTCAAGCCCCGTTTCGGTATTTGCCGAAAGCCCTCTGAAAATGTTGCCGCCGCCGACAACGACAGCGACCTGAACGCCGGCATCGATCAAAGGCTTTATCTCGTTTGAAAGGTATGAAAGGAACTCGGAATCGATAGGTTTTCCGTCTTTGGCAAGCATCGCTTCGCCGCTCACTTTGAGCAATATTCTTTTGTATAACATCGGCTCCTCCGTAAAAAAGTCGGAAAAGGTTAGTCAAAGCCATATTTTTTTCAAGTTTTGCACAAAAACTCCATACTCTTTTTTTGACAAACAAATCTTTGCATGTACTATTCACCGTTTTGTTGATTTACAGGAGACAATTATGAAAAAGCTGGTTTTAGTTCCATTGTTTTTAACGTTTTTCGTTTCATTTTTATCAGCAGATTCGTGGGAATGTTCTGCTGACACAGAATGTCCTGAAGGTACGACTTGCGATTCTCCTTCCGGTTTATGTGTTATGACTCCGGGAAAAGTTGCAGAGTCGGCATCAATAACCCTTTCAATAGGCGAAAACTCGCCGTCATTACGCGGTTCAGACAGAATATTCGTCGCAAATCCGGCCAACAATCTGGTTCTCGGACAACTTGCCGTTAATGCTTACTCCGGCGGTAACGACGGCAAATACTACTTCATAAAAGAGCTTTCAACCGATATTTCTGTTTACCCGAGTTCGATAGATTTCGACGATTTCAAACTGGTTTACGATGAAAACGGGAACGGCGTCGAAGATCCTTCCGAACGAACCGTTGCACAAGGTGTCGCTAACGGTTACGGCATAAAGTTCGAAATCCCGCAAAAATATCAGGCTTTCAAAATAAACAAAATAGAAAATTTACTTATAATCGGATCTTTCTCGACCGAAAAAGAAATAAACGATCTCGCAAAATTCAATGCGACCGTAAAAAGTGACTACATAAAGACCAAAACCTACACAGGCGAAGGTTCAGTAGCTGCAACTTCACCGATAATTTTCCCCTCATTTTCTTTCGAGCCGGACAAAGGATACTTTATCTTTTCAGCAGGAAAAAATTTCCCGAAAGCACCCACATGGAAGGATATCAACAAAGAACAGGAAATCATGCAGCTCCGCTTGAAAGCTCTAGATGGCGCAAACGAGCTTCTGACTTTGAAAATCGAGCTTTACGGTACGGCTGTTTCTTTCGGAAACGGCGTTGAAAAAATCTCTCTCTGCAACGACCCGAACGGCAGCGGCAAATGCGGCGAAGTCATCGCCGAGTTCTCCGAGTTTTCCATTGAACAGCAGCAGTCCGTTTTGTTCACCATCCCTTCAGGAAAAGTTTCTCTCAATGATGGTGAGGAAAAATATCTGGTCGTAAAAGCAGGTCTTAATTTTTACAAAGACCAGAACACCTATTTTTACATTACTGAATCCGATATCACTTTAAAAACCAGACAGAAAATTGCAGGTCCGACAATAAAAACCGAAAGCTTCAAATATTCCTGCAAAGAAGATGATCCTGAGTGCCGCCTGAAACCTGAAGAAACTCAGGAAGAAAACGAGAACAGCGATTCAGGCTGCTCACTTCTTTTCGTTGATTGATCCAGACAAAATCCTGTGGAGACGTCATATCATGGCGTCTTTAGAGAATATCGGTTCGCAGTAGAGACGTTTCTGAAACGTCTCTACAATTTCGTTGAATTTATGATTTCTCTGGTTCTTCAGATTCTTTGTTGACATCAAGAATTCTGATTTCGACTTTTAAGATATTCTTTTCGTTGCTTTCAACGACTTTGAATTCGTAGTTTTCATAGTTGAGAACGAATCCCGTCGGCGGCACTTCGCCGTTTTCGCTGACGATGAAACCTCCGAGGCTGTTGTATTCGCCGTCATCGGGCAGCTTGATGTCAAGTTCTTCTTCAAGGTCGCTTATCGAAATGTGTGCATCGACTAAAATAACGTTTTCTTCAATCTTTTCAAACTGTTTCTCGTCTTTGTCGTTTTCGTCGCGGATTTCACCTACAAGCTCTTCCAGAACATCTTCAAGCGTGATTATACCGGAAGTTCCGCCGAATTCGTCAACAACGATGCCGAGGTGATTTCCTTCTGCTCTCATTTTTTTCAGAGTTTCATTTATTTTCTGAGTTTCGGGAACATAGAAAACGCCCGTTCTTGCAACTGAAAGAATGTTGTCGTTAAGCACGGATTTGTCTTTCGTGATGAGCATAGCCAGGTCTTTGACGTAAAGGATTCCCTTGATGTTATCGACTGAATCCTCATAAACAGGGATCCTGCTGTGTCCCCACTCTTCTATTTTTTCCATTGCTTCAGCTATCGTCGTATCAACTTCGAGGAAGTTCGAATCGGTTCGCGGAGTCATGATCTCCTTGACGAGAGTATCCTTGAATTCGATTACGCTCGTAAGAAGCTCGCCCTGCTCTTCCTGCTCGAAAACGCCTTCGTCACTTCCTTTCTGAATCATATATTCGATTTCATTCTGCGTCATTTCGGAGTATTCGCTCTCGCCGCCCATGAATTTAACGACCCAGCTGGCAAACTTTGAAAGAACAAATGCAAACGGCAGAAGGATCCAGCTGAAAATCCTGAAAAGAAGAAGTGCCGGAAAAAGCCAGCGCTCCGGCATCAGTTTCGCAAAAGTCTTCGGAGTGACCTCGCCGAAAATGAGAACGAACAAAGTCATTACGGCAACAGCTGTTGCGTCAGCCACCGCCTGACCGCGGCTTGCAAGGGCGAACGAAGCGATCTTTCCGGCAAGAAGTGCGCCGAGAATATTCACGATATTGTTGCCGACAAGCAGCGATGAAAGAATAAGGCTCGGATTCTCTTTCCATTTTTTAAGAACGGGTGCAATAAAAGGATATTTATCTTTCATTATCTCCGATTTGACTTCCGAAAGCGCTGTAAGTGCTGTCTCAGTGCCGCTGAAATAGGCACTCATGATAATGCAGATAATAACTCCCACTACTTGAAATGTAGGGAACGCGTCCAAATCGACCTCCGTGCAAAGTTTCTAATAGCCCGCCATCTAAAAAAACAGCCGTATATTCTTACAGTTAATTAGCATATTGTCAAATTTACGTCTAAAAACAATTGACAAAAACGGAAAGATATGGATTGATTGCGCGCAATTTGTTGATTCTTTTTATTTTAAGGAGGAAATAATGGAAAAAGTAAAACTTCTCATCATCGGCGCAGGTCCCGGCGGTTATGTTGCGGCAATCAGAGCGGCTCAGCTCGGTCTTGAACCGGTCGTCATCGAACGCGGATTTCTGGGCGGAACATGCCTCAACCGCGGCTGCATCCCGACGAAAGCACTCATTTCGGCAGCAGAAACCTTCAATTCGATACTTGGCGCAGAAGCTTTCGGAATCACGGCAAACGCTGAATTCGACTGGACGAAAGTAGACGATCACGCGAAAAACGCAGCTTCGAAGAACAGAATGGGAATTGCATACCTTTTCAAGAAAAACAACGTCCGTCTCGTTCAGGCTGAAGCAAAATTCACTTCGCCGCATACCGTAAAAGCCGGCGAGACCGAATTCGACGCTGAAAACATCATCATCGCGACAGGTTCCGTTGTCCGCGATTTTCCCAATTTTTCAATTGACAACAAAAAAATAATCAGCTCCGACCAGGCGCTTTTCCAGGCAAAACTACCGAAAAGCCTCGCAATAATCGGCGGCGGCGTGATCGGAGTCGAGCTCGGATTCGTCTACCGCACTTTCGGAGTCGAAGTAACGATAATCGAAGCGATGAACACCATCATTCCTATGGAGGATGCAGACATTTCAAAAGAACTCACCAAAGAGTTCAAGAAGAAAAAAATCAAAATAATTACAGGAACTTCCGTTGAAAAAGCGGATAAAACAGATGAAGGTGTGACCCTCACTCTCGCAAACGGAAACGTCGTTCAGGCGGAGCAGGTCCTTTCATGCGTCGGACGTTCTCCGAACACGGCGAAACTCAACCTCGAAGCCGCCGGGATCACTCCAGACAGACGCGGATTCATTCCGGTTGACGAATTCTGCCGCACGAACGTTAAGGGAATCTATGCGGTCGGCGACGTCATCTTCACCCCGATGCTTGCCCACACGGCGGAACACGAAGGCATCCTTGCAGTCGAGCAGATCGCCGGAATGAAAGACCTTAAACCTATAAATTACCTTTACAATCCGGCATGCATCTACTGCACTCCGTCGATAGCTTCGATGGGTCTCAAAGAGGCTCAGGCAGCTGAAAAAGGACTTAAATTCAAGGTCGGCAAATTCCCCTTCAGCGCGAACGGAAAAGCGGTCGCTTCAAACCACACGACCGGATTCGTAAAAGTCATAATCGACGAAGAGAGCCACAAACTTCTCGGCGTTCACATCATCGGAAACGGCGCGACAGACCTCATTTCGGAATTCATTCCGGCAATGAACGCCGGACTTACTGCTGAAGAGATCGTCGAATCGATCCATCCGCACCCGACACTTTCGGAAGCATCACTTGAAGCATTGCTCGGCGCGCTCGGAAGAGCAATTCACATTTAGTTTTGGCGCCGCAATTTCATATCGAAATTTCGACATATCGATATTCCGAAATATCGAAGGCGCGCAGAACGAAATATCGAAGCAGCGCATCAGTATTTTGATTTATTCCACTCGAAATCGAAAAATATGACTTTTTTTCCGTCCAGTTCAAGCGTGTCCAGCATTTTTACGATCGGTTTTATGTCGGCGGCAGTGCTCAGCATGACGAACGGTCTGTCAATGACAGTGACGGAATCTTTCAGCATGAGGGCGCGCAGCAGCTGCACTTTGAAAAGCGTCTCGGTATCGAGCTGGAATGTTTTTTTGTTTATTGAATCTGAAATCTTCAGAAGAGCTAGCAGTTTTTCGATTTCGGCGCGGATAGACTCGTCTTTTTCACTCGTCAGATAACGCGGAACAAGCGAAATGTTATCGTAAACGCTCAAATTCGAAAGAAGCGGGACATCGGGCGATACGAAACCGATTTTCTGTTCGGTGCCGATTGCTTTGGCGCGGGCTTTGAGCTCAGCCTCGCTCACAAAGAATTCAGGAAGAATCTCGCAACTAATGATACCACCTCCACAAAAACTATCGACATGAAAACACCCATCATTCCGTGAAGAACCGAAACCGGAATATCAGTCGGGCGATACTGTGTTTTCCAGCCGTTGTAAAGCGGAATGACCGCTATGAAAAACCCGAACACAATCGTTTTCATATAGAAAATGATTATATCAAAAAACGAGATCGATTTTGTGATCATTTCGGAAAAGATTCCGGCACTCATTTCAAAAATAATGCTGCTGAAAATGAAGCCGCTGAAAAGGACGATTATCGCGAAAAGTGACGAAAGGATCGTAACGCTAACGATAAAACTGATGATTCGAGGCAGGAAAAGATAAACGACCGGATCGATCCCGAACGATTCGAGCGCATCGATTTCGCGGTTTACCTTCATGACGGCGATCTCCGAATTGACAGCCGACGAGCTTCGCAGAGCAAGCAGAACAACCGTGATGAGCGGTGAAAACTCAAGAACGACAACGCCCATGATGATGTTTCCCAAATACTGGACGAGACCGAAACTTTTGACAGTCTGGAAAACAATGCCGATAAAAATGCTGCCGAAAACCGCACTCAGAACAACGAAAAAGTTCAGCAGCTGATACGCCGTGAAAAATATCTGCATGACGAGAATGTCAAACGCGGCGCGGTTGAAAAACGAACCCTGCAGGAATTCGCGCAGGCATTTCATACAGAATACGCAGAAACCAGAAACGTTTTTGAAAGTGCTTATCGCCTTGGAACCAAACTGTTCAATGAAGTCTCGCACGGAATCCCCCGAAAAACAACGCCCGATTATACACTTTTATTAGCGGAAATAAACTAAAATCTTGACTACAAAAAGAATTTCACTATAATCGCACGGCTTTTTTTGAGAGGGTGGAATGTTTGATCAACTCACCGACAAGCTCGAAGCGACCTTTAAAAAGTTGCGCGGTGTCGGCAAGCTCACAGAAGACAATATCAAAGACGGAATAAGAGAGCTCAAACTTTCTCTTTTAGAAGCCGACGTAAACTTCAAAGTCGTCAAGGAACTCGTTGAAAAGGTTAAGGAAAGAGCACTGGGAACGGAAGTTGCGAAAAGCATAAATCCGGGTCAGATGTTCATCAAAATTTTCCACGAAGAGCTTATTTCGATGCTCGGAGAGGGCGATCATTCGCTCAATCTGAACGTGAGACCGCCTGCAATAATCCTCATGTCTGGTCTTCAGGGAAGCGGTAAAACAACGACTGCCGGAAAGCTCGCTTACCTTCTCAAAAACAAGATGAAAAAGAGAGTTCTTCTCGTTCCTGCTGATGTTTACAGACCTGCCGCAATCGATCAGCTCAAGACTTTAGCTGCAAAAATCGATGTTGACGTCTATCCGTCGGAAGTCGGGATGGATCCTGTTGATATCGCAGTAAAATCGGTCGAATACGGCAAAAATAACGTTGCTGACGTCATCATAATCGATACCGCCGGCCGTCTTCAGATCGATGAAGAGATGATGGACGAGATCACGAACATCAAAAACGCGGTCGAACCTTCGGAAATCCTTTTCGTAGCAGATGCGATGACGGGTCAGGAAGCGGTAAACGTCGCGGCTGAATTCCACAAAAGACTTTCGATCACCGGTGTCGTCCTTACTAAAATGGACGGTGACGCGAGAGGCGGTGCGGCACTTTCTATCAACGCTGCAACAGGTGCTCCGCTCAAAT
>CAMZDX010000068.1 GCA_947305505.1 uncultured bacterium
CCAGAGCCTCTTTTGAAAGTTTTTTTGAATCTACAAAGTAGTTGTTGTCCATTTCTTTATTTAAATCCTCCTTTTTCAGCAAAATCACGGCCAAAACAGCCGCAAAAAGCAAAAACCGGTGTGTTATACTCAATTTTTGGAAAAATGCGAGAGGGAATTTTTTGCTTTTTGTTTATATCTCTTTTGTCGGAGCGCAGGCGGCCCGCCCGCAATCATTTTCAAAACCTTAAGAGTTTGTTTTGTGAAAGTGAGTGCCTATTTAGCGTTGCGGACATAACGGACGCGTTTTTTGCCTTTTCTATTTCAGCACTTCCCAACAACCGCTTTTTCTGCCGCCGACGCGTTGGATTCGTCCGGCTATACGGAGTTTTCTGATGTGGTAAAATACGCCGTCGCCTGTTATATCGAACTCCAAAGCGAGTTCTTTTGTTGTTATATAGGGATTGTCTTTGATTGCGCGTAAAATCTTTTCCGTAGTTTTTTTCGTAAAAATTTCTTCTTTTTCCGTAGTAAAACCTTCCTTTTCCGTAGTTTTTTCCGTAAAAATTTCTTCCTTTTCCGTAGTTTTTTCAGCTTCCGGACGAAGCATTACATGAAAGAAATTCGGACTAAGTTCAAAAATATTCGGTGTATATGCCGCAAGCATCTTCTCCATGCCGGTGCCAAGCTGCTCAACAAGATCCACATCTTTGAAAATGCGCATGATTTCCCGGTTTCTTGGGCGTGAACATCCGGAAATCAATTCTTCTCTGGACATTCCGTCAATCAATCCGCCGTAGGAAACTATTTCTATGTGGTCTGAAAAAATATAGAATGCCGGACACATCAGTTCCGAATAATCGTTGTGAACAAAAGCATTGATCACTGCTTCACGCAGTGCGTCTTTATCAACAAAGGTCTTTTCCTCGCGGAAGGGATAGCCGACTTTTGCAAAAGTGCGGTTTTCCAATTCAAGTTTGTCGAGCACTTTTTTGCATGATTTTATAATCGAACAGTAGCCGTAATCTTCATTTTCAACAAGCTGGGTTTTATTTGTTCCGGCAAATTTTGCGACCTTTATCGTAGTTGTGTTCTGGTCGGCAAAAAGGAAGGCGTTCAGATTGTACTTCCCGTCAGGAGTAAGCAGATCAAGGTTCTTTGCAAAGTTCGCGTTGAGCCGCTTGCCATGTTCCTGATAATAAATATGCAGCTGTTCAAAAGTCAGATCCTGATGCGGAGAAATGATTGTTGTCAAAGAATTTCTGATGCGTCGGGCAAAAATCTTTTCTATCATTGCCGTTGTCATATTTTCAACGCGGCTTCCGTTTCGGAAAAAGCATCCTTTCGGGGTCATTCCTCTTTCTTTCAAGTAGTAAGGCTTCTCCGGACCGCTGGAAATGATAACTTTTACAATATTTTTCCCGTCTTTATTCTCAGTGACTATATCGTATAAACCGAGGCATTCTCCGCGAATGTTGTTTTTGATCCTGTCAGCAACCTGCCGCTGAACTACATCGGGGTTTTTAACTCCGTAAACTGTCAGATTGTCGTCGATTCCGATATACAAAATGCCGCCGGAACTATTAAGAAAGGCGATCACAGCCGGTTCAAAACGGTCGTTGAGACATCTTTTGTATTCTATGTGCTGATTTTCAAAATCAAGAGACATAATCACGATATTTTTAAAAATATTTTTAAATAAACAAATTTCTTGATAGTTGTAATTTGAATTCTAATTTGAGTCAAGAAAATAATTTGTTAAAAATCAACTCCTTATTTTGTAAAACCTTCCGGGAGCGCGGGCGGCTCGCTACAAATCATTTTCTCAAAATCACGTTTCTTGATTCTTATAAGTTCGATGGTAACGGAAAACTCTCAAATAAAAACAACTTGCGGGAGTTTACTTTTTATGGATATTATCCAAGAGGGTTAAAATCCTCTGCTCCTATAGCTTTGATTTTGATAACACTCTGATTCGCAAACATATCTACTCCACTTCGATCTCTGAAATACATTTTATTCTCATCACATGTAAAGAAATTCTCTTTTTCTACCCCGCACGAAGAAAAGAATCTTTTCAAGGTATCTTCCACAAATGTCTGGTCGAAGTTTTTTCTTAATGCTATAGCCCTTTCCCAAACAGCCGGAAGTAATAACAACATATATTTCAATCCAGCCATTTTCTTAGCTGCACCCGCCGCTTTACTTGTAGAAGTATCGAAGCTAAACCCTACAACAGCTTGCCACGCAGAAAGATATGTACAAATCACACGAACCTTCTGTTCATCAGTAAGCGGATTACCTCCTATAGCCATATCTTGAACTTTAGCTTGCTTTAACGCTGCTGTAACTTCTTTAGCCTTTACACCACTTTTTATTTTCTCGGCACTCATTATAATATGCCCTTTAAGTGGGAATTCATTGCTTAGTTTTGAAACAACCCCGTAAAAAGCCTTTTCATCACTTGTTAGCATATTTAGCTTCTCTTTGAACCACATAAGAAGATTTCCACTTACTTTTTCCTGCTTTTCATTGCAACTAATAAATATTCTTCGCCTTTCATCCAATGTGGGACGAATATACAACGTAAATCCAATTTCATAATTTGCATTATCTGAGATCAGGCGAAGATCATCCGCAAATGAGTATAGCCTATGCTGCCCATCCATTACATCAATAGCATCTTTAAACTTATTATATTCTTCTTCTGTACTCGGAAAATCAATGCAATATATCTGTTTTTCTTCATCACACAATTGAACTGTAAAACGATCGTCTTTTGTAGCTAAAGTTAATGTATTTGGTAAAATACCACTTTCATTCCCGACATAGGCCGCAATATCTTTAACCCGCTTTTCATTCAAAGGCCTTTGCGCATCCTGTGTTACACTCATTTCTATTTTCGTTGCAACCTTTACCAATTCTCTTGGATCTGCTAGTCCAACATAGCACGTGCTAGAGTATTGGGTAATCTTCTGAAGATACAGTTTTTTCATTTTTCTCTCCCTATATCAGTTTTATTAGGTTTTTAAATAAATAATCTATTCGGGCACTTTTGCATTCGTTGCATGTTTCACACAGGTCTTGATAATTGTCTGCGAGTTCATCGCCAACCAACTTCCAGGGGATAATATGATCCACATGAATCTTGGACCAATCATTCCCGAGTTCCTCTCCACAAACCACGCATTTCCCATTTTGGCTTTTATATAATCTCTCTTTAACTTCTTGCGGAATGACTTTTCTTCTTGAAGTTTTTCTTAAATTTGCTTCAAACCACATTTGCATTATTGCAGCATCTTCAGAAGAAAGCTCATCATACTTTAGCTCGTTTCTTATTATCGCTGAAACTGTATCGCACTTATCATAAGATTGTCGAAACAAATTTTTGACTTTTGCTTTAAATTGCGGATTTCTTTCCATTCTGACGCATATCTTCTGAAACATGTTAAGTAAAAATGCTTTTTTGTACTCCTGTCTGACTTCTTCGCTGGCAGCTAACTCTTCCAATGATATCATTTTAGTTTTCCTCGCAAAACAACGACTTCTTCTATCTGCGTTTTTTCCACTAGTCAAGCATTTTTAAACGGAAATTATACTTCCTGTGGAAATATATTCGAAAGTTGTGTATTTTCTCCTGCCTTGGATCGCACATCTCACATTTCCAAAATCGTTTGTTTGATCTTGCGCTTTTGTACATAAAACACATCCGACGCATAAGATTTTCCGATGAAAATGGAAATAGACTCCATTTTTTATCGAAAACCAAATGCTCTTTTTTTCAAAATTCAATCGTAGCTTTGGTGTTTTATACAGACAAAAAAGCGGATTAAGATAAAACCTATCAAGTCTCACTTAGCAGAAAATCGGCAATGTGCATCGTGATGATGCCAAGTTTATCTGATTATAACCCGATAAAGTTCTAATCGTGCAAAAATCCGATAAGGGTATCTGACGGTGCGCCGCCGCGCGAAAGAACTCGTCCGAGACCTGAGAGATAAGCCTTTCTGCCCGCTTCTATCGCCTTTCTGAAAGCGTCGGCCATCATCGGAAGATCTCCGGCAGTCGCAAGAGCGGTGTTCGACATTATCGCCGCAGCACCCATTTCCATCGCCTCGCATGCCTGTGACGGGCGGCCGATCCCTGCATCGACGATTATCGGAAGGTCGATCTCGTCAATCAGGATCTGGATAAAATCGCGTGTACAGAGCCCTTTGTTGGAGCCTATCGGTGAAGCGAGCGGCATAACAGAAGCTGCACCTGCGTTCACAAGGTCGCGCGCCGTGTTGAGGTCCGGATACATGTAAGGCATTACTACAAAACCCTCTTTTGCAAGGATCTCAGTCGCCTTCACCGTTTCCGAATTGTCCGGAAGAAGGTATTTCGTGTCGCGCATGATCTCGATTTTTACGAAATCACCGCAGCCGAGCTCCCTTGCAAGTCTCGCGATCCTGACGGCCTCTTCTGCATTTCTCGCTCCCGATGTGTTGGGAAGCAGCGTTACTCCTTTCGGAATGTAGTCCAGAATGCTTTCGTGTTCTTTGGAATTGGCGCGGCGCACCGCCAGAGTAATGATCTCCGCACCGGCATACTTCACCGCCGCCTCGATAAGTTTCATCGAATACTTTCCCGAACCCAGAATGAAACGGGACGAAAATTCGTGCCCCGCGATAACGAGCTTGTCACTTTTATCCATCTTTCCTCCTAACGATCAAAATCCTGCGATAATACGCAGCGGCGCTTTATCACTCTTTTTTTCGTATTTATCAATAAATTTGGAAAAAGGATTTCGGGAAAATTAAGGATAAGCTTATTTCAACACAAAAAACTCATTCTCTTGCCGGTATCGGCAAAAAAGTTGCCTTTTTCAAGCTTTTTTGCTAAAAATCTTGCCGATAGATTTACTTCATCCCCATAAATTTCGCGGCGTTGTTGTAGAAAACGTCTTCAAGCTGAGAGTCATTGAGACCGCACGAAAGGACGCGCTGGATCTCGACTGTCGGATGGTGGAACGGCGAATCGATACCGAACATCACGCGCCCGCTGCCGACAGTTTCATAGGCGTTTTTGATCTGGCAGCCCATCGGCATTCCGGAGCATTCAAGCATAAGGTTGTCGAACTTTTTCGCCATCGTGATGCTTCCGTCGATGTAAACGCCGTGCCCGTGTCCCATGTGGATCATAACTGTCGGCACTTCGGGATGACGCTCGGCCAGAAGACCTATCTGCCACGGAAGCGAGAACGGCGGATGACCGCAGTGGATAAAGACAGGTTTATTGTATTTCTTCGCGATCTCCATTATCGGATCGACCATCGGAGAATCGGCAGTGAAGGCGTCGAAAAGAGGCTGCATCTTGACACCTGCGAACTTCTCGTCGCGCAGATAGTGCTCAAGCATGTCGTAAGCTTCGTTACCAAAATTCGCGTTGACCCAGCAGAGCGGGATTATCTTGTCCGACATCTTTTTGAAAGCGTCGTTGAGCTCTTCATTCAGCGTGCATGCCGCCGGGCAAAGAATCGTTTTTTCGATGTTGTAGTCCGACATCTGTTTTTCCAGCATGCCGGCATCGAAATTGACATTGAACGGGCTTCCGAAAAAGCCGATGTGAGAGTGTGCGTCGATTTTTTTGAATCTTGCGAAATCGTTCATTTAAACCTCCTGAATTTCAGCAATCGAATTCGCCTGCGATTATCCGCAGAACAGTATGAGCCTGATGAGCCGCGCAGACAAGAACGCGCGCTCCGAAAAGGCCTTTTCCTGCATCGACATCGTTCGTAAAGTCTCCGCAGAGATAGAATCTGTCAGTGATTTTTCTCGTTTTTATGAGATTGGCCGGATTGAGACTAGCCATTCCCGAACCTGCAACAAGATAAGTTTCAGGCATATTTTCAAGGATCGCGTTCACGAGCATCGCCTTTGCCTCGGCCTTGTCAAAAGCCTCGCAGACTATCGGAAAGCCTTTGAGAAGCGATGTGACGTTTTCTTCCGTGATTTTCGCAACTTCAGCCGTAACTTCGCAGTAAGGAGCGATCTTTGCCAGATTCTCTTTCAAAGCAACTGCCTTGAACATACCGATCTGGTCCGCGAAATACTGCTGACGGTTGAGATTCGTGATCTCGATTTTGTCAAAATCGATGATCTTGAGCCGCCCAACCCCTGCTCTCGCCAGAGCGATAGCGATATTCGAACCGAGACCGCCCGCACCGCAGACAGCGACCGAAGCCGCCGCGAATTTTTTCTGAAGTTCCGGCCCATGTTTTGCAGCGAGACCGTTGAAAAACTCTTCTTTTGTAGGAATCATCTAACCGCCTCCCACAAAACGGACAACTTCAATAACATCGTTTTCCTTGACGACAGTTTCGGCATATTTCGTCTTCGGAACTATTGATCCGTTGAGTTCTACAGCCAGTCTCGCCGCGTTGTAGCCCTCTTTTTCGATGATCTCGGAAATAGTTTTTCCTGCCGCATCAATTTCCTGACCGTTCAATTTAACCATAAAAGCCTCCGTAAAAAACAAAAACGTGCCCTTATCGCTTATTTTTCAGGATTTGGCAATATATTCTCCAAAAAATCCGCGTTTGGGCGATATATGCCCCACCCCTTGCGTTAAAACCTCCGAAACGCGCTTCATAAAGGTTATGAACGCAATTTTTATTATTTTTATTGGAGGAAAAGATGAAAAGATTTTTCGGATTCACTATTGTCGCGGTTGTTTTCACAATGCTCTGCTCCTGCGCTTCGCAGATTTCTACGATGAGTGTTTCAAAAGAGGCAAAACTCGCTCCCGAAGCAATGCATGTCTGGTCGCGCCCGATCGAAATCGGATTTCAGGTCCAGGGTTTTATCGAGGGAAAAGCCGACAACAAAACAAAAGAAGCTGTAAGTTTGGAAGAAGCGAGCGGAATGAAGCTCAACCTATTTTCAAAAAATTCCGCAGTTGAAATTGAAAAGCTTTCCCCTCTCGCAAAACTTGCGGCATTCAACGCGATTCAAAACTCAAACGCAGACGGAATGATCATCACGATGCTTAAAGAGGAGAACAAAGACGGTAAAAAAACGGCGTGGGTCAAGGGAATCGCCCTCAAACTTGTCATTTACGATGAAGTCTCGGTCGAAAGAAGCGATGCCTTCAGATACTGCCAGCTTTCCTGCGAGACGGGAAACTGCCAGGGCTGCCTGAGAATCCCGGAAGAAAAAGGCGGAAAATCCGAAGCTGCTCCGAAAATTTTCAAGGAAGCTGTCAGACAGAATCCGGCACCGGCTCCGAAAGAAGAGAAATCAGATGAATAGCTTTTGGATGGTAACGAAATGAAATCATTGAATTTTTGTGCAATATTGCTCGCCGCAATTCTCTGCTTCGGCAGCTTCACTTTGAAAGCCGCTCCGAGGACGCTTGACGAAATCAGCGGTCAGCAGAGCGAAGAGACAAAGAAGGAGATCGAAGCCCAAAGGGAGGAAGAGGAAACAGCCGAAAAGCTGGAAGATGCGCAGTTCGCGAAACGCAAAAGGATGATAATCGCGACAACCACGCTTGTTTCGGGAGTCGTT
>CAMZDX010000069.1 GCA_947305505.1 uncultured bacterium
TATCTGGCTTTCCTACACGGTAATGCCTTACATAGAAAACCAGAAAGTCGTTATATTTTCAGATCTTACCGCTATCAGAAAACAGGAGGAAAGTTTCGAACTTCAGGAAAAACTGGCAACTATCGGAAAACTTACGGCGACTATCGCCCATGAGATAAAAAACCCGCTCACGAGCCTCATCGGAGCAAGCGAACTCATGTTTTCCGAGATACAGGAAATCCAGCCTGAATCCGATACGACCGAGCTCATCGACATCATCCGGCGAGAAGGAACGCGCGTCAAAACTCTGCTTGATTCCCTTTTCAGATATACGGAAGAAACATCCTACACCCTGATGGAATGTGTTCCGAGCTCGATTCTGAGAGATGTTGTCACACTTTTCAGACTGGGACATCCGAAAATAAAAATAACCTGCAAAGTCGATGAATTTTCAGTTCTGGGAGATGCCGAAAAACTTAAACAGGTTTTCTGGAACATCATGACGAACAGTGCAGAAGAGATGAATGACGAAGGTGAAATCGACATATTTTCAGAGATAACCGAAAACTCTTTCAAACTTTACTTCGATGATACCGGCTCCGGTTTCAACGAAAAAAATATCGACAAAATTTTCGACCCGTTTTTCTCGACAAAAAAGCGCGGAACCGGTTTAGGGTTAGCTCTCGTTTACAGAATAGTCACCAAGCACGGAGGCACTGTAAAAGCGATGAACACCGAAAAAGGTGCTAGAATTATTATTGATTTTAAAACCAAGGCAAGATAATGGATATAGCCGAAAAAGTTAAAATTCTAATTATTGACGACGAACTCAGCATGCGTCAGTTTTTGCAGATCCTGCTGAAAAAAGACGGGTACGACGTTACGACGGCGGAAAACGGCGAAATTGCGCTAAACAAGTTGAAAGAAGAAAAATTTACCGTAATTTTAATGGATTACAATATGCCTGAGGCTATAGACGGCATCGATCTTTTAAATGAACTTCTCCACACAAGCCCGAAGTCGCAGGTAATAGTTATCACCGCATACGCCTCTACCGAACAGGCTATCAAGGCAATCGAACTAGGTGCGGTGGATTACGTCAGCAAACCTTTCAATGTCGCCGAAATTCGTGACATCGTGAAAAAGTGCGTTGCAACGGCTCAAGCGCAGAAGCTCGACGAGCCGGCAAAAACCGTCCAGACAAAGCGCATCGAGACGGAAATCCCGAATGTTCAGGAAACAAACGGTATAGTCGCCCAAAGCCCGCAGATGAAAAAAATACTCGAACTCGCGCTCCGCATCGCTCCTACAGACAGCACAGTTCTCATCACCGGGGACAGCGGAACGGGAAAGGAAGTTCTTGCAAACTTCATTCACGAACACAGCGGCAGAGGCAACCTTCCGTGGTATCCGATAAACTGCGGCGCGATTCCGGAAAATCTTCTTGAAAGCGAACTTTTCGGTCACGAAAAAGGTTCTTTCACAGGCGCATACCAGACAAAAAAAGGTTACTTTGAAGTCGCAGGGAACGGCACGCTTTTTCTGGATGAAATCGGCGAACTCGGCGAAAACATGCAGGTAAAACTGCTCCGGGTGCTTCAGGAACGCGTTTTCACACGGGTCGGCGGCACAGAAAAAATACCGACCGGAGTGCGTCTCATCGCTGCGACAAACAAAAATCTCCAGGAACAGATAAAAAAAGGAAAGTTCCGCGAAGACTTATATTTCCGCCTGAACGTCGTAGAACTTTACATCCCGCCGCTTGCGGAGCGGCGCGCCGACATAATGCCGCTTGCCGACATGTTTCTGGAACAGTTTTCAAAGAAAACGGGAACAAATTTCAGGTTTTCCGAAGAGACGCTCAATTTCCTGAATCACTACACTTTCCCGGGCAACGTCAGAGAACTCAAAAACATCGTCGAGCGCGGCACTATTTTCGCTCATGACGGGCTTGTCACAGAAACCCACTTCGAAAAAACGATGCCTGCAATGCAGAAACCGCAGGTAGCGGAAAGCAATCCTTTCGAAGTTGATCTTTCGCACAACGTCGACCTTGACGAAATTTTGGCTAAAATAGAAAAAACTTATATAATTCAAGCACTTAAAAAGACAAATTACAACCGTCACGACACATGTGTCCTGCTCAATCTGACTGAAAGAATGCTCAGATACCGCATGAGCAAACTTGGAATAAAAGACGATAAGGAATAAATCGAATGATACCGAGATTCTGCCTGTTTATCTTAATTTCAATCACATTTTTTCCTGTTTCGGCAAACTGTATTCTGTTTACTGACCGTGACGGCGACGGCTTCGGCAGCGAAAAAGTCGTTTTCGACTACGACTGTCCTGATGAAATTCCTACAGGTTATTCCCGCAAAGGAGGCGACTGCAACGACTCGAACCGCTACGTTAATCCGAAAGCTGAAGAGCTCTGCAACGGAATTGACGACAACTGCGACAGAATCGTTGATCCTGAAAATTCCAAAGACTGCAACAAATACTACAAAGATCTTGACTATGACGGTTTCGGAACAAGCGAACACCGCTGCCTGTGCGTATCTGAAGGCGATTTCCGCGCACTCGAACGCGGCGACTGTAACGACAACAATCCGAAAGTTCACCCCGATGCAAAAGAGATCTGCAACGATATTGACGACAACTGTAACGGTGAAATCGACGAAGGCGAAAACACGGCAAACTGCAGACCGTTCTACCGCGACAGCGACGGCGACGGCTTCGGTGTCGGTGATGACAGCAAGTGCCTCTGCAAACCTCTCGGCATTTTCAGAGCCGAAAAAACAGGCGATTGCAACGACAACAATCCCGATATATATCCCGGTGCTTACGAACATTTCGACAGACTCGACAACAACTGCAACGGCATAATTGACGAGAATCCGGCAAATCTTCCCCCTCCTCCGCCGAGACCTCACAGAAAATAACTTTTTATCTGTTCAATTTGTTTGACCAAAAAAAATCAGAAGGTAAAATCATCCGCTTTTGAAGTTCATTCAGGTCTGAGTTTTTTAATAATTTTTTTTAAAGGAGAAAATCATGGCAAAGTATCGTATCGCTTGGCTGCCGGGTGACGGCGTTGGAAAAGAGGTTATGGAAGCTGCAAAGATCGTTTTCGACGGTCTCAAACTTGATGCTGAATACATTCACGGCGATATCGGCTGGGAATTCTGGTGCAAAGAGGGCGATCCGCTTCCCAAAAGAACGACTGATATGATGAAGACTACCGATGCGGCTCTTTTCGGCGCAATCACGTCAAAACCGCAGAAAGAGGCTAAGAACGAGCTCGTTCCAGAACTCAGAGACAAAGGACTTACCTACTTCTCACCGATAGTCAGACTCCGCCAGGAATTCGACCTTTACTGCAACGAAAGACCGAATATCGCTATTCCGGGCAACCCGCTCAACCTCAACGGAAAGGAAGATATCAATATTACGGTTTTCAGAGAGAATACGGAAGGCAGCTATGCCGGTGTTGAATACGGTCCTGTAAGCGACGAGCTCAAAGCGGCTCTTGCAAAGGATTCGCCGAAGATGAAGTTCTTCATGGATACTCCGGGAGAAGATCTTGCGATCTCGACAAGAATAATCACGAGAAAAGGTGCTGAAAGGATCATCCGCGCAGCATTCGAGCACGCAAGAAAGTTCGGAAAGAAGAAAGTCACACTTGTTGAAAAACCGAACGTTCTCAGAAAGACCGGCGGACTTATGGTCGAAGTTTTCGAGAAGATCGCTGCTGAATATCCTGAGATCACCGCATGGTTCGACAACGTTGACGCAATCGGAATGTGGCTTGTAAAATGCCCCGAAAAATATGAAGTTCTTGTTGCTGAAAACCTTTTCGGCGACATCATCAGCGACCTCTGCAGCCAGCTTGTCGGCGGCCTCGGCTTCGCTCACAGCGGCAATATCGGTTCGAACTACGCTGTTTTCGAGCCTGTTCACGGCAGCGCGCCGAAATACACCGGCATGTACAAAGTCAACCCGATGGCTACGATCCTTGCAGGAAAAATGCTCTGCACATACCTGGGCGAGCACGAAATGGCGGCAAGGATCCAGAAAGGCGTCGAGCTTACAGTCAAAGAGCGCAAAGTTGTAACATACGACCTTGGCGGAACGGCAAAAACGCTCGAAGTTGCTGAAGAAATCCTTAAAAACGCACTTAAGTAGAATCATTTTTTAACAAAAAAATCATGTCCGAAAAATCGCTTTATCTCACCAAGATCCAGCTTCGCGAGGAGCTCAAAAGATGTCTCAACTGCAAAACCCAGCCCTGCATGACCGCATGTCCCGTGAGCTGCAATCCGCGCGAGTTCATCCAGTATTCAAAGGCTGAGGAGTGGGACGAGGCAGTGGCGGCAATTACGCGTGTCAACCCGATGGGACAGACCTGCGGCCTCATCTGCCCTGACAAATTCTGCATGAAAGCCTGCACGCGCTCGGGAATCGACTTTCCGGTCAACATTCCGAGAGTCCAGGCGACGATCCTGCACAATTTCAGGGTCGATCATCCCGAAAAAGTCTCGCTTCCGCACAACGGGCACACTGTCGCCATCGTCGGAGCAGGGCCTGCCGGGCTTGCGGCGACTGCGCTTCTTGTCAAAAACGGTTTCAAAGTTACGATCTATGAAGGTCGTCACGAAATCGGCGGCGCGCTCTGCATGATCCCCGAAAACAGGCTTCCGCACGAAGTGATTGAGCGCGACTACGAGTTTATCAGCAACAACGACCTCGTTACGCTGAAACTCAACGCGAAAGTGAGCCACACAGTCGAGCTTCTAAACCGTTTCGACGCCGTAATAGTTTCGACCGGCGAGCCCAACTGCCTTGAACTCAAGATCCCGGGAGAAGAACTCAGCGTTTCATACACCGATTTCCTCTACCATCCCGAAGATTTCCAGACGAACGGTCATGTTGCGGTCATCGGAGGCGGAAACGTTGCGGCAGACTGCGCAGCAACAGCGATGAGAAACGGCGCGGCATCGGTCGAAATGTTCGTCAGACGCCGCATTTCGGACATGCGCATATCGAAAGCGGAATACCTTGACCTCGTCAATCACAAAATCGATCTCTGCGGCATGACAAGCCCCGAAAAAATCGAAAAAATCGGAAACAAACTCTGTCTCACCGTAAGACGCAACTTCTTTGACGGCGAAAAGTGGGTCCCGCTTGAAAATTCGTCAGTTTCACTTCCTTACTTCGACCTCATCATCCGCGCAGTCGGAAGCCGCTCCGACACAAAGAGCGACGACAACGCGAAACTTGTCTATGCCGGCGACTGCAAAACAGGCGGTTCTACGATCGTCGAAGCGATATCTTCAGGTCGCAAGGCAGCTCAGGAAATAATCAGGCTGTTTGAAGAATAGTCGCGGTTAATTACAAATTCTTTGATGCTTTTCGAAAAATAACTGATTTTTTCGCGTAAAGTCGCCAAAATTTCGATTAGAAACTTGCAAAGATCATTTTTTACGCTAAACTTATCTGAAATTTTTGCGTAAAGTCGCCAGAATTTCGAATAGGAGGTAAAATGGATTTCAAGAGAACTAAAAATGTTAACCAGCTTATTGAGCGTAAGCACAACGGAATGATAAAAGTTGTTTCAGGTCTCAGACGCTGCGGCAAAACATATCTGCTTTTCAAACTTTTTGCAGAGCATCTTCTCGAAAGCGGTGTAGCGGAGGATCACATAATAAAAATCGCTCTTGACGATATTAAATACTCGGAACTTCGGGATGCTTTGAAATTATACAACTTTATTGTCGGCAGAATTAAAGATTCTGAAAAATATTATATTCTTCTTGACGAGATCCAGTTCGTTCCGGATTTTGCCGGTCTGCTTAACGGGCTTCTGCACATAAGTAATGCCGATACTTACGTTACCGGAAGCAATTCCCGTTTTCTTTCAAGCGATATCGTCACGGAATTTCGCGGGCGCGGTGATGAAGTGCGTATCCGTCCTCTGACTTTTGCGGAATATTCGGAAGGGGTGACCGGTGAAAGGCAGGAACTGCTTGACAACTATCTTATTTTCGGCGGAATGCCGGGATGTGCGGTCATTCCAGAGGAGGAGCGGAAGATCCAGTATCTAACTATGCTTTATCAAACAATCTATCTGCGCGATATCATTGAGCACGTGAAAATAAGAAACGATGAGGAATTCAGAGAACTTACAGAAATGCTTGCCTCCGGTATAGGCGGACTGACCAATCCCAAAAAACTTTCGGACACCTTCTTGTCGGTCAAAGGGATAAAGATAACTCACGATACGGTAGTTTCCTACATAAATTCCCTTGTCGATTCATTTCTTGTTGAGCGGGCACAGAGATACGACATAAAAGGAAAAAAATATATTTCCACCCCTTTGAAATATTACTTCGGTGACCTCGGCATCCGTAATGCCGCTCTTGGATTCCGGCAGTCGGAAAAAAATCACCTTATGGAAAATCTTATTTACAATGAACTGCGTTACCGCGGTTTCAGTGTCGATGTCGGAGTCGTTGCAAAAAGTGTAAAAAATAAAAACGGAAACGGTACTACGGTGAATTACGAGGTCGATTTCGTGGCGAACAAAGGCTTCAAACGCTTTTACATTCAGTCGGCATATATTCTTGACGATGAAGAAAAAAGGCAGCAGGAAGAACGCTCGCTTGACAATATAAATGACAATTTCGCCAAAGTCGTGATATCAATGTACGGGACCGGGCGTTATTATCAGAATGACAAAGGCTATATGATGCTGAGTCTCGAGGAGTTTCTGAAAAACGAAGATCTTATAAATTGACGATCCTCAATCGATCTCTTCAGGCCGCAAAGCAGCTCAGGAAATTATCAGGCTGTTTGAGTAGAAAGATTCGATCAAAAAACCATTATAATCAGTAAAGAAGCGAGTTCTACTTGCTCAAGGAAGGCATTCCTCACCATTCCAATTATAGCCGT
>CAMZDX010000070.1 GCA_947305505.1 uncultured bacterium
CTTTTTCCGATAATCATTTCGAGAAGTTTCGAGCGTTTCTGATTGGCCGTCTGAACAAATTCGGTGTCGGTAAAACCAGGACAGAGCGCCGTCACACAGACGTTTTTTCCCTGTTTTTTGAGTTCGGTGCGCAGAGCGACTGAAAAATTCATTAAAAACGCTTTCGTCGCGCCGTAAACCGCATAAAAAGGAGTAGGATTGAACGCCGCAAAAGAGGCAGTGTTCAAAATCCAGCCAGAATTTTTTGCCGAAAAATCCTTCGCAAAAAGATTGGCGAGGACAAAAGCTGAAACGACGTTGAGCTGCACCATTCTGTTTAGTGCCGTAGCATCCTGCCGCTCGAACCAGCCGTACATGCCGTAACCTGCGTTGTTTATGAGCATGTCGATGTTTTCGTCCTTCACTTCGGCATAGAGTTTTTCAGCCGCATCGAATCCGGCGAGATCCATAACAATGACGCGCACTTTTACGCCGTATTTTTCAACGATTTTTTCTTTGAGAGTATTGAGTTTGTCTCCGCGGCGCGCCGTGATAATCAAATCCATTCCCTTTTTGGCGAGAATATCGGCAAAATCGGCGCCGAAACCGCTTGAAGCCCCCGTTATAAGGGCTTTTTTCCCTTTGAGATCAACCATTTTACATCACGACAACAGAACAGCCGCTGCTTTTTTTATTCTCGGATGAAGTGTCATCACTATAGGTCATATCTTCTTCATCGTTTTCCGGAGTGCTTCCGATTGTATCGTCATCGGAAGTTTCGTCTGAATCAGTTTCCTCGGTTTCTTCAGGCCATCCCTTCCATTCTTCCGGCGCACAGTAACCATTTTCGTTGCAGACAGCGTCTTCATCGTTGCAATCCGAACTGTTGCGGCACTTTCTGTAACATACTCCAGATTTCGAACCCATCTTCGGATGGCAGAGATAACCCTCATCCGTTCTGCAGTCCTTGTCTGAAGCGCATGAAGCGAGACACGATGTCGTCTGACGTCTTCCAGCAGTCACGCATTTTGCATCGTCAGGGCAGTATGAATCGTCGTTGTCGTAACATTCCTGAGTACAGTAACCGCCTTCGAACCATGTGTTGCATGTTGTGAATTCGCCGTTGCAATCGTCATCATTGCTGCATGTTCCGCCTATAGGTTCAGGAATTTTTCTGCACTTGCCTTCGTCACTGCATACAGATCCTTCGTTGCAGCCGGAATTGTCGGAGCATCTCGGAAGACAAACACCGAGAACGTCATCAGAGCAGTAGTATCCTTCTCTTTCACACGGATGAACACTGTTGCACTCAAGTGCACAGATATAACTCCGCCTGTCGTCAGTTTCATCGAAAGGCTTTGTTCCGTCAGGACACGGGGTATTTCCTGTTTTCGCGACACAGTAGCCGCCGTCAAAAACCCAGTAACGGCGTACTTTCATGCATTCGACATCACTTCCTTTCAAAGAATCTGTAATGCAGTCTTCGGCTTTTTCGCAGGATTGTCCGACAGTAAGTTTTTCCGCACATTCTTCGTCGACATAGCCGTCGCAGTCATCGTCGATGTGGTTTCCGCAGATTTCCTCTTTTTCCTCGCACATCGGGAATCCTGCCGCAAGACGCGCCGCTTTTTCAAGATTGACCCTGCCGTATCCGAACTTTACGCTGAAACCGTTTCCGTCCCAGAGTCCGGTTTCCGGATAGATTTTATCGGCACTCTTTTTAAGGATACTGACTGCATCTTCAAGCGTAAGGCTTGGATTTATACTGAATATCGCGCCGAAAAAGCCTGAAACGACGGGAGCGGCCGCTGAAGTTCCTGAAAAAAGAAGAGTGTAATCATCTTTGTAGTCGCCGTAGCCCGGAATCGCGGTCGTAGCAATGCCCACCATCGGGCTTTCCGAAAGCGACGGAGCAATGACAGTGGAAGCAAATCCGTAGTTCGAGTATTCAGCTCTCGTATCCCATGCAGTAGAAGCGTTTACCGTGACGACTCTGTTTTTAACTTCAACGCCGTCTCTTTCAAAAACGAAATCGTATTCAAGAAGCTGCTCGTAAGATGAATCGATATTTTCGTTTCCGGAAGCATAAACAACCGCACCTCCCTTTCCGCCTCTTCCTTTCTGCATAAAACTCATGATTGCTTCGATCTCAGACGGATCGACAGGAATCGTCGGAAACATATCGGAATACTGAGGTCCGAAACTACAGTTGACTACCGCAATATCGGGATCTGCGACATATTTCTCGTAAACTTTGAGCGTTGTATCACCGGACATAGCCGTGCCTTCTACTCCTTCGAGGTATCTGACCGGATAAAGTCTGCACCATGGGCACATTCCGCTCATGCCGATTTCATTTCCGACTCCTGCACTGACTCCGGCGCATGTCGTTCCGTGACCAACACTCGAAGCGTAGTACCATGCATACTCACTGCCTTCCAGCACCGAAGTATCTGGATACCCGCCCTCTTTATCATTGAAAGCGTCGTAACCGGGCTCTATGTTCGTCAAATCTTCATGATCCGGCACGATTCCGGTATCCATGATCGCGATTTTCGTATGTGTATCGACTTCAATGCCGTTGGAACTCAAAAATTCGAGCATCTGGATGAATTTCGTATCGGCATTTTTCATGATTGCAGCATCGTTTCCGTAATAATCTTTGACCTTTCCTGTGTTCTGCAGATGCCACTGCACATCGAAATAAGGATCTTTCGGAGCACTTTCCGGCACAAATCTGAGAGTCGTTTCACGTACTAAATCAGGGAATGCGTAACCGTCGCCGTTTTTTACGATCTTTTCGGCGACTTCAACGCTGTCGTCATTTATCAAAAAGGCGTAAAGCGGATAAACAGGCAGAATTTCGGCAAGCTTCATACCATATTTTTTTTCCATATACTCAACGCTTTTTTCACCGTTCCAGAAAATCTTTCTTTCGGCAATCACAGGCATGCCGCCGAAAAAATAAACAGGAAGTTCTCCGCCTTTGCCGCTGACTACGGAGAAAACAGTTTTTCCGAGATTAAGCCGGTAAAGCCCGTTTTTGGGAGCAGCATCCGAAGAAGTCCCTTTCACAGCGCTGAAATCTTCCGCTTTTTCGACAGAAACACTTGTTCCGTCGCTGTAAAAAAGCTCGGCGCCGTTTACGGCAAAAACGCTCATTATAAGCGCAAACATAAGAAAAATCTTTTTCATCTTAGACCTCATAAAAGAATCAAAAAACTCGGAATCATATCTGGTTTTTAATTTTTTTCGAGATTTTTTTCCTCTCACCGGTACGCGGAACTCTTGTTTTCCTTTTGAAATTTTTTAAAATCGTCTGTTTTGGCAATGTCGGATCATTTTTCGGAGACTTTGCGTGAAAAAAATTTTTTCCGTTGCAGCTCTTTTCACCGTTTTATCCTTATGTTTCTGCAACTGCTCAAAAAGCAACGATATTCTCTATGACATGTATGTCGCACCGTATAAACACAGCATTACCATTCAGTGCAAAGCCGAACCGGAAGAAGAAAACGCTGCTTACCAGTGGTATGAAAGCCCTGACGGCAAAACATCTTCCGGTGTTGCCGTTCAAGGCGCGACTGATCCGATTTTCACGACACCTCTGTACACAGAAAAAGGGATTCATTACTACTACTGCACCGCGGCGACAGCTTCAAAAACTTCAGTTTCCGAAATCTCGACCGTAGCCTACACCGCTCTTCCGACCGTCTACATAAACACTCCCGACAGCGTCGAAATCACTTCAAAAGAAGACTGGATAAAAGGATCAATCATTTCCATTGTCGGAGCAGACAAAGAAAGCTGGAACTTCGACAACGTGGAAACCAGCATCAAAGGCAGAGGAAATTCGACATGGGAAAGACCTAAAAAACCGTACAGTCTTAAACTGAAGGAAGCACAAAAAATCATGGGAATGTCCAAGCACAAACGCTGGGTTCTCCTTGCAAACTACGCGGACAACTCTTTCATGCGCAATATTTTCGCATTCTATCTCAGCGAACTTTTCGAATTTGACTGGACACCTCAAGGTGAATTCGTCGACCTTGTCATAAACGGCAGGTACAACGGGCTCTACTGGCTCGGCGAAGCAGTAAAAGTCGATAAAAACCGCGTTGACATCGACGACGGCGACGAAGATATGACCGACAGCTCAGACAAAGACTATCTGCTTGAAATGGACATCTATTTTGATGAAGCCGTCAAATTCAAAAGCGCCATACGCGACTTGCCGTATATGATCAAAAACGATGACTATATGATCGATGCAAGCGGCGAGATCTCAAGCGGAGGTCAGGCACGTCTTGATCGGCTGCAGACAAAAATAAACACTCTGGAAAAGCTGCTTTACCCTGATTTTACCGAAGGAATGAACACTAACCGCTGCTCGGCTCCGAATGAAGCCTACGCCAGCATACTTGATATCGATTCATGGGCTAAATTCTGGTTTATAAACGAAATAATGGACAACAAAGACTTCGGGCAGCCCAAAAGCGTTCTTTCCACATTTGAAAGCAGGAAGAGCCTCTTCAAAGCAGGGCCTGTATGGGATTTTGACTGGACATTCTACACATCGACAGAATGTCAGTTAAAAGATAAGATTTACTATAATGCTTTGTTCAAATCGCCGGCTTTTACCGCCCGTACGAAGGAACTTTGGAACAAATATTACGGCCTCATCGATATCGAAAATACGATCGAACCGGTACGAAGCAGAATTTCCACAGCGGTAGAGTACGACATAATGCTGTGGGGAATTTACAAAAACGGAACAGGGATTCATAAGGACTCTTTTGATGAGGAAGTCGATTTTCTGAAGCAGTTGGTCTCTTCGAAAATAAAGGTTATAAACAACGATATAAGTAATTTTTAAAGATGAATTTTTCAACTACTGCCCGACATATTTTTTGCAGATCAAGTTTGAAAAAACTCCTTTTGTCTCTGCTTATTTCAGCTGTATTTTTCGTTGTCAGCTGCAGCGACAGCAAAAAAACTGAAGATAGACCTGAACAGACCGACGATTCGCACAACATAACAGACGATAACGGCATTTCTTCGGATGATGACGCATCAACTGATGACGATAACACCGCAGAGACCGAGATCACAACAGACGAAGACTTATCGGATAATGAAAATATCACGACAGATGAAGATATTACAGATGAAGATATTCCCGCAGAGAGTGATCAGACAACAGATGATGACACCGTAACGTATGAAGATATTTTCACGGATGCCGATGAAACAACCGATGAAGATATCGGGACGAATGACAACTCAACGGATGATTACAACATCAACGATTCCGATGAAACAACGGATGATGACGATCCGGGCTGCGATCTTGAACATGGAGTTACATTTGTCAAAAAGCCCCAGAAAATGAACATTGTACAGAACGGTCGCACCGTTTCACTTGTTTGCGAAGTTGCAGCTCCAGGCTGCGGGATAACTTATCAATGGTATGAAAGCCACGGAAACTCGACAAATTCAGGAGTCGCACTGTCTGATGCTACCGACCCGACTTTTGAAGCACCCGCATTTACCCAGCGTGGGATTCATTACTATTACTGCGCTGCGACTGCGGCAACTCCTTCAGGGGAGAAGAAAACTTTTCTATCCAATGTTGCAAGTGTGGCATACACTGCTCTTCCGACATTATACGTGAACACTCCGGACGGAATTGAAATCACCTCAAAAGAAAAGTGGATAAAAAACGCTGACATCTCCATTGTCGGAGCAGACGACGAAAGCTGGAACTTCGAAAACATTGAAACCAGCATTAAAGGCCGCGGCAACACCACATGGGAAATGCCTAAAAAACCTTATGCGCTGAAACTTAAACAAGCCCGTGAAATCATGGGAATGCCGGCACACAAACGCTGGGTACTGATTGCAAACTACTGGGACAGCTCTTTCATGCGCAATGCTGCCGCCTTTTATTTCAGCGAACTCTTTGAATTGGGCTGGACTGTTCACGGTCAGTTCGTCGATCTTGTCTTAAACGGCAAATACAAAGGTCTCTACTGGCTCGGAGAAGCGATCAAAGTCGATAAAAACCGCGTCGACATCAACGACGGAAATGCCGACATGACGGATGATGAAGACAAAGACTACCTTATCGAAATGGACATCTCTTTTGACGAAAGCATAGAATTCAAAAGCGGAATCAGAGACTTTCCCTACATGATACAGAACGAAGACTACATGGTTGATGAAAATGACACAATAACAACCGGCGGAGAGAGCAGACTTGAACGGCTGCAAGAAAAAATAAACGACCTCGAAAGACTGCTTTATCCTGATTTTACCGTAGTATTGGACACAAACGACTGTTCTGCACCCGATGAATCGTATTCCGAAATCATAGACATCGATTCCTGGGTAAAATTCTGGTTCGTGAACGAAATCATGGACAACAGAGATTCAGGATTGCCAAAAAGCGATTTTTTCACTTTCGACAGTGCCAACAACATTTTCAAAGCCGGCCCTGTCTGGGATTTCGACCTGGCTGCGACCCACAGACCGATATCATGTCAGTTGAACAAAACAATTTACTACAACGCTCTCTTCAAATCTCCCAAATTCATCACCCGCACAAAAGAGCTGTGGCATGAATATTACGACCGCATCGACATCTATATGCAAATTGAAGAAATAGAAAACAGAATTATAGTTGCAGCCAAATACGATGCTATGCGCTGGACCGGACATCATGATTACATAAACATTTTACAGACCAACAACAACGTGAAAGTTTTTGAAGAATATGTGGATTTTTTGAAAGAGAGTGTCCGTCAAAAAATCACGGTAGTGGATTCATATATTGAGAATTTATCTGCGCCAGAAACAAATCCTTAAACAAATCAGAAACTTACTTTCCAAGCATTTTAAGGATCGCAGGGTATGCGAGCTGACAAACCGTCCGTTTTT
>CAMZDX010000071.1 GCA_947305505.1 uncultured bacterium
CGTTTTGTGTTTTTGGAGGAAACGATGATTTTTATAGTCGATATCGGAAACAGCAACACGGTCGTCGGTATTTACAAAGGCGAAAATCTGATAAGAAGGTGGAGGATTTCGACTGACAGGACTCTCACGGTCGACGACATCGCGGCGAAACTTTCCGCACTCATGATGTTCGACAGAATCGACACGAAAGATATTTCGCAGTGCATAATCAGCTCGGTCGTTCCGACGTGGAACCACGCGTGGGAGCGCTTTTCGATAGAGTTTTTGAACATGAAGCCGCTCTTTTTGAGATATAACACCAAGTGCGGAATTTCATTGAATATTTCCAATCCTTCAGAAATCGGTGCTGACAGAATCGCAAACTCGGTCGCTGCTGCGGCGATGTATCCTCAGGGTTCTTTCATCATTGATTCGGGAACTGCGATAACGCTTGACATTGTTACTCCCGACAAAAAGTATATCGGCGGCGCGATCATGCCGGGTATCATGATTTCAATGGAAGCGATGTCGCTGAGAACTGCGAAACTTCCGCGTTTCGAGCTTGACAGACCGCTTCACGCCATCGGAAAATCGACTCTGGAAGGGCTTACGAGCGGCGTTTTTTACGGTTTTGTCGGAATGGTCGACCGCGTCATTGAAGAGTCATTGAAGGAAGTCGATTTCAAACCGAAAATCATAGCAACGGGCGGACTTGCGGGAGCAATTGCATCGGCTTCAAACTACATAAGCGAATTCGACCGTGATCTTACGCTTAAAGGTCTTAAAATTATTGCAGATTTAAATAGATAACTATTCTTTTACCGATCCTATGAGCTGATCGATATTTTCCTTCCTTTTTTCGAGGTATTCTTCCAGTTTTTCGGCACATTCGCCTGCAATCGCAGGATTTACGAAGTTGTATGCTCCGATCTGAACAGCTTTCGCTCCGACAATGAGGAAGTCGAGAACATCTTCAAATGACGAAATTCCGCCGATTCCGATGACGGGAATTTTGACGGTTTTTGCAGTCTGCCAGACCATTCTGAGTGCGACAGGTTTTATCGCAGGACCGCTCAAACCGCCGATTTTGTTGCCCAGAATAAAAGTTCTTTTTTCGCGGTTTATTGCAGTTCCTATTAAAGTGTTTATGAGTGAAAGCGCATCCGCGCCGCCTGCTTCGGCAGCAAGTGCAGTCTGGGTTATGTCGGTTACATTCGGCGAAAGTTTGACAATTACAGGTTTATCGGTTGCAGCTTTAACAGCTTTGGTAAGTCTTTGAATTATCTCAGGATTTGCGCCGAAAGCAGAACCACCGGATTTTACGTTGGGGCAGGAGAGATTCATTTCGAAAGCATTGATTCTTTCTTCTTTCGATAAAATCTCGGTGAGACGGACAAAATCTTCTTCCGAAGAGGCGTAAAGATTGACGATTATCGCACACTTAAGATCTCTTATTTTCGGCATGATTTCATTCAGAAAGTGTTTTGAGCCGCAGTTTTCAAGACCGATCGAATTGAGCATTCCCGAAGCGGTTTCAACTACGCGCGGACTCGGATTTCCCGCTCTAGGTTCAATCGAAATCCCTTTCGTGCAGAATCCTCCGATCTTGTTGAGATCGAAAAAGTCGGTGAATTCGATTCCGTAGCCGAAAGTGCCAGAAGCTGTGAGAATCGGGTTTTTGAGTTTTAGTTTTCCGATATTTACAGAAAGATTCATAATATTCTCCGTAATTTCAAGCATCAAAATAAAGCGCTAAAGGATAATTAAAAAGATTTTTTTATCAAGGAAGGAGTGATTTAGATATCAAACTCTTTGAAGAAATACTGCGAATTTTCGGCTTTGAGACCGACAGCTATGGTTTCTACAGAAGAATCCGCTTTTATTTTGACTGTTTCATCCATGAGATAGGGGATATCGTAAAGCTGGCCGTCTGCAAAGATTCTGAGCGCAGCTCCTTCAAGCTCCGTCGGGAATTGCAGTAAAACGGTTTTGCCTTCGTCTGTTTCTTGTGCTTTGACTGTGATTTCGGTTGTCAAAGGTTCGACCGGATCGCGCCAGAAAACAGTCATCGGGTCGCCGAGCATGACAATTGATTTTTTTGTCCATGTCCAGCTGTCTTTGTTGACGACCGGAACATTGATATTTACCATTTGTATCGGCGGATTGAAAGTGTCGCTCTGCGGCATGTTGAAATGAGCGTAAAGATAACTGTCGCCGATTATTGAAGAGGAAGATGCAAACATGTTTTTTAGCATTTCGTCAATAAACTGGCTTCCGCCGGCGATTCCAAGACCCGTTGTCGTGTTGCCGAGATAAACTATTGCGCCGCCTTTCGGAGCATTCATGAGTTTTTCGCCGGCTGAATCTTTTTTAACGAACTGACCGGCTTCGCATGCACAGCTCAAAAAGAAGGGAAGAGTCTCGTTTTCAAGGTTGTAGGCCATTGTTCCCGAAAAATCGCGGTCAGGATCCGTTCCCTGTTCGCAAGTTAGGAGCGAAGGCGCGCCGTGTCCGCTGTGGACGATGAGATTCATTCCTTCTTCGATAGCCGCCTTTTCACTGTTATTGTCAAGGTATTCGGCAGTGTTTCCGCCGGGGAAAGGTGTCGATTTGGTGTAAAGTTTCTTTATGGAATAGTTCATCGGGATCTGGCTTATAGTTTTTCCTTCGGTTTCGAAGTAGTATCCCGAGTTTACTTTTATGCCCGAAAGTTCAGTCGCAATGTTTGCCAGAAGAAGTGATTTTGTCGTGTGAGCCGTGTTGAAAGCGGTATGATGTTTTACGAGTTTTGAAAAATAAAGTTCAGCTTCTTCAACAGTCGAAACTGAAATTCTGCCTACTGCGACATTTGCGATAAGAACTGGAGCGTCTTCGTCTTCGGCATAGGTTCCGTTGCCGTTCAGATCCCAGTTGCTGAAATCGGCGTAGTAGAGATCGCTGTAGAAATCGTCGGTGTAGTCAGCGATTCCGAGCGGAAGTTCGAAGTGATCATGGACTTCTCTTGAAGGAACATCTTCGATGTCGCCGCCAAGAACGAGATATCTGAGCCCTTCGGTTGCCTTGACGTAGTCTTTTATCGCCTTCTGCGTATCTTTCATCGGATCACTGTCGTCACAATCGGCATTTTTGCAGATATCTTCAATAGTTACGACTTTTGTAATTATTCCGGTAACAGTGTGGAAATCGGCGAATTTTTTGAAAACTTCGGCAAATTTTTCGGTTGTTACGATAAGAGCTTCGGTTTTTGTTTCAAAATCGTGGCTCGGTTCGGCAACCGTTGCCGTCTCCTCGAGCGGGTCTTCGCTGTTTTCGTCAGGATCGGTATTCTGATCTTCAGGATTGTCGTTACCGTCAGGATTTTCTTTTGATGAGTCTGTAGCGTCTTCGTTATCGGGATTTTCCGAAACGGAGTCATCTGCAGGATCGTCTGTTTCACTGCCGTTAATGATTTTGGTAGAATTTTCGCCGCATGAAACCATAAAAAAACATAAAACAGAACATAAAATCAGAAGAGACTTTTTCAACATGAGATTCCTCCAAAACAAAAAAACGTGGCATTATAGTCGTTTTTTTTGCTGCCGCAACTCTTTTTCGATATCTTGTTATCTCGATATGCCGTTATTTCGACGGCGGCGAATCATGTAGGAAAGGACTAAAATTCAAAAACGATGCCGAATTCAAAATTGTACTTCATGTTGTTGGAGAGGTCAAAGCTGTTGTCTCTCCAGAAATCATTGATTTTTTCAAATTTGTATCCGACGAAAAGGCAGGTGTTGAGGACACCGTTTTCATTCATTTTTTTGGATGATGAGGGGTCGAGCCAGTTGAGTGAGAACATCAATCCTATTGTTCCGTGCAGTCCGAATGTTCCGCCGTTTTCGGTCGTACTGCTGCCGTCACGGACCCACCACGGATAATAGTCGATGCCTCCTGCAATGTAGGGATACAGCGGAAAGTCGTAGACTGGACGAAGTTTAAGTTCCGCTTTGAGCGGAAGAAAGTGCATCGTCGTTCTGTCAGAGCTCTTCGTGCCGTCGGAGCGCATCGCGTACCCTTTGAATCTGGTATATCCGATACCTCCTATAAACGATATCCTGATGTATTTGGTCGGTATCGCAAAGCCGAATGTAAGCGAAGGAAGCCAGCGAACCTGAGATCCTGCGACGTCTTTGAACGGAGTGCCGTTTATTTCGGAATCGATGTTCGGATAGTAAAGAAGGTTTGTAAAACTTGCTTCTCCGTGAATTCCTGTTCCTTTTGCCGAAAGATCCTGGATCGGAGCGGCGAGAAGCAGAACGAAAAAGAGTGCCAGAAGTGCTTTTCTGCCCGATTTGAAGGCAAAAAACGCAACTAAAACCAACCATGACATCATGAGTATCCTTCCTAAAACTGTTGTAAAAAACCACGATGTTACGACAAGCGGCATCAGAATTGTTCTCGAAGCCGCGCGAAGAGTGGATGAATCTTTAATTATTTCAGCCGGATAGCTGCCATATTTGTAGTATGCGGCGATAAATTTTCTTCCTAAATCGAAATTAGCCAGAACAGAGTCGCGGAATTCGCGCAGAAGTTCGACGCTCGGGTGGAAGTAGCTTCCGAAACCGGCTGTCGCAACAAAGCAGAAGCCTCCGTCGTCTTTTCCTCCCTGTGATTTGTAGTTGCTCCAGAATCCGTAAGTCGTAACTGCCGAAGCTTCAATCGATATCGTTGCCGTTTCGTCGCTGTTTCCTGCAATATCTTCGGCAAATACTTCAATTGTGTAGGCGCGGTTGTTTGAACCTTCATCGTTGTTGATGAACTCGTAGCCGTCCTTGCCTGAAACCGTAAATTTCCAAGTTTGATTGTAACTGTCTGAATCAACTTTTGATGTGTATTCGAGAGTTTTATGCGTTTCAGCATCGTTGCTTTTGAAAATGCCTGTTACTTTTGCATGGTATACGCCGATTTTTTCTTTTGATGAACCGTCTTCGGTGCTCGGCGGAGTGACTCTGATGAGCATCTGCTGGTTGCCGCCCTCGATTTCTATCGAAGAAGGAGCTTTCGGAGGTTTGTTGTCGAAAGTAACCCGTATGGTTTTGTCGGCATATTCCGGAATTGAAGAAGATGAGTTGTCGTCATCATCGTCGTTTTCTTCATCATCATCGTCATTTTCTTCTTCGTTGTTTTTGTTTGACGAAGTGTCGAGTTCAAGTCTGACCTTTATGTTGTAGGTACCGTCGGCAATCGATTTGTCTTCCGAATCTTCAAGCGAACGGATATCTTTTATAACATCGTAAAGCTCTTCTCCGGCCAGCGTAAGCGAATTGTTGATGCTTAAAAAACCGCTGTCGGTGACTGTAGTGTCGAACTTTTTGATTTCGCCGTCTATTTCAGCCATTAAATAGGCTTTTTCTACGAGATCCGGTTTCGGCAGGTCGTAGAAAAATTTGAGCGACCCTTGGAAATTCATGCTCGAGTGCTCCGGCTCGGTCTCTACATTTGTGATATAACTCTCGGCAAAAAGCAGCGAGCTGCACAGAATGAGTAGAAAAAACGTAATTTTAGTCATTTGTGTCCCCGAATATTGTTTCAGCAATTCTTATCGCGTTATATGCAGCGCCTTTTCTGACGTTGTCGGCTACGACCCATGCGGAAAGGTAGTTTTTGTGTTCGCGCCCTTTACGCAATCTGCCGATGAAAACTTCGTTCCTTCCCGAAGAATCGATGAGAGTGGGGTAGAGCATCTGTTCGATGTCATCCATGAGAACCATCTCTTTGTTTTCTTTGATTCTGCGGTGAATCTCGTTGATGCTGCACTCTTTTTCAAGCTCGAACCAGACCGTTTCTGCGTGAGAATAGAAAGTCGGAACGCGGACAGTCGTAACGTCTATGTCGAGTTTCGGCATCGAAAGTATCTTCCGTGATTCGTTTATCATCTTGACCTCTTCCTCGCAGTAGCCGTCCTCGTAGAAAGGACCGATCTGCGGAATAAGGTTGAAAGCTATTCTCTGGAGAAAAACTTCGGGTTTTACTTCGTGGAAAGAGAAAAGTGCCGAAATCTGAGAGCGGAGTTCTTCAATTCCTTTTTTGCCCGCGCCGCTTACACTTTGATAAGTGCTGACAACGACTTTTTTAATTCCGAAAAGTTCTTCGATCATCTGAAGAAAAGGAACAAGCTGGATAGTCGAGCAGTTAGGATTGGCGATAATTTTCGATTTAGTGGTTTTGAGGATTCCGCCGTTGACTTCCGGCACGACAAGCGGAATATCGTCATCCATTCTGAAAGCGGAACTGTTGTCGACGACTATCGCACCTGCATTGACGAAATGTTTTGCAAAATCGAGGGCAACACCTGCTCCGGCACTGAACAGAGCGAGATCGACAGGATGCTTTTCTATTTCCTTTTCATTCAGCGGAATAACGTCAATCTCTTTATTTTTGTAAGTCACCGTGAGACCGAGCGAATTGTCGCTCGCAAAAGGGTAAAGCTTATCGATCGGAAAATTTCTCTCTTCAAGAATCGTAATAAATTCAAGACCGACAAGACCGGTCGCACCGACTATCGCAACATTCAAAGGTTTCATTTTTCCTCCAAAACAAAAAAACCGATTATACAAGCAATTAGCGTTCCATTGAAATAATCCAACAGAATCAACATCTTTTATAATATTGGAAAAATGACAAAAAGACAAATTGACACATTGGCAGTCCCGTATACGGTGTCAAAAATATCAGCGTCTAAAAATATCAGAGGAGAGCGGCTGAGAGGTGCGAAATGAATTTCAGGTGCAAGATGGTTTACTTTGAACGGCGGAAGGTTCTGCGTTCCATTTCTTTGAGGAACTCT
>CAMZDX010000072.1 GCA_947305505.1 uncultured bacterium
AAAATTCATGATCTGCCAGCGGCCCGAGCACAAGTCGCGCCCTTTGATGTGGGAATTCCCGGGCGGCAAAGTGGAAGCAGGGGAGACGCCCGAAGCGGCGCTTGCGAGAGAATGCCGGGAGGAGCTTGCAATCGAGCTTGAAGTAGAGGAGAAGTTCGCCGAATCGACCTTCGTCTATCCTGATATTTCGGTGCATCTCGCACTTTTCGAAGCGAAGATCGTAAAGGGAACTCCGAAACTTCTGGAACATAAGGATATCCGCTGGATAACGCCTGAAGAAGCCGCTGATTACGAATTTTCTCCCGCCGATGTTCCCTTCGTTGAAAAGCTTGTAAAGTCATTCTGAGCGGAACGAAGAATCCGTGATATCTTTCGCTTTGCTCAAGATGACACATCAGCGTTTGATATTATTTGATTTTTATCTATAATTAGCGGTTTTTTTGGATGGAGAGAGATATGAAAGCGTTTCTCAAAATGATAAGGCCGCATCAGTACATCAAGAATCTTCTGGTCCTTTTCCCGCTTTTTTTCGCGAAGAGAATCACCGACACCACCCTTCTTCAAAGCGCGGTAATGGCTTTTATTTCATTCTGTTTTGCGGCAAGTACGATTTATATCTTCAATGATATCCGCGATATAGAAAAAGATAAAGTTCACCCGAAAAAGAAATTCCGTCCGATTGCAAGCGGAGCGGTTTCGATAAAAACTGCCGTTGTGACCGATGTGATTTTTCTTGTTATAGCCCTTGCATCTGCTTTTTTCACGAGTCTTAGAATGGGAATCATGATCCTCATCTATCTCGCTATAAACCTGTTTTACTCGCTGGGTATGAAAAATATAGCGATCCTCGATATTTTCGCTGTTTCTACCGGATTTCTGCTTCGTCTTCTTTCTGGAACGGAATACGGTGCTGTTGCAGGAATTCTTCCTTCGCACTGGATAATAATCATGACTTTTCTCCTCAGCCTTTTTCTGGCTATCGCCAAAAGGCGTGACGACCTTGTCCTTGCTGAAAGCGGACTTGACGTAAGAAAGTCGATTTCGGGATATTCGCTTGAATTCATCAATGGAGTAATGAGCATAATGTCCGCCGTCATAATCGTTTCATACCTGCTTTACACGCTCGATCCTGCGGTTCAGGCTTATTACGGCTCGAAAAACGTTTATGCGACGACCTTCTTTGTTCTGCTCGGTCTGCTGAGATACATGCAGATAACTTTTGTCGAGAAAAAAAGCGGCAGTCCGACAGATATCGTCTATAAAGACAGATTCTTGCAGCTCACTCTTGTTGCCTGGATAGTTTCTTTTCTGTTTTTTGCTTACTGATTCTGAACGGTTTATTCCAATCCGCCGTTTACGGAAATCACCTGTTTTGTGATGTATCCTGATTCTTCCGAGAGTAAAAACAGTGCAAGGGAAGCGATTTCTTCAGGTTTGCCGACGCGGTTCATCGGTATGCTTTCGATTATTTTGTCATACATTTCAGGGATGATCCCTTTTATCATATCGGTTTCGATAAGTCCCGGAGCGATACAGTTTACCGTGATCTTGCGCGATGCAAGTTCAAGCGCCAAAGCCCTCGCAGCGCCGATTATTCCCGCTTTCGCCGCGCTGTAGTTTACCTGTCCGCGGTTTCCAATGATACCGGTTATCGAAGAAATCACGATTATCCTGCCGCCGCGCTTGTTGCTTCTGCGTGCCATTGGCATGACAAGCGGCTGGATAACGTTGTAGAAACTGTCGAGATCGGTTCTGATGACGTCATCCCATTCGTCACCCTTCATTGCGGCAAAAACATTGTCGCGTGTGATTCCGGCATTGCTGACGATTCCCCAGAGCGGACCTTTTTCTTCGGTGATTTTGTTTAGGATTTCCTTGCATTCTTCGCGGTTGGTTACATCGAATTTTACGATTTCGCCGTTTCCGCCGGCTTCTTTGATGAGTGCAAGAGTTTCCTGAGCGCGCTCAACCCCTCTGTTATAATGGCAGATTACGAAATATCCCGCTTTTGCCGCTTCAACAGCGATTGCTCTTCCGATGCCTCCGCTAGCACCGGTTACAAGTATTGTTTTGTCGGAATTGTTCAACATTGCCTCCTGATTTTTTCAAAATACAACGGCGTATTATATAGTTTTGGGAAAAGTGTCAAACAAAAAAAGAGTAAAAAAAATTTGCTATTTGAAAATAAGTTGCTATAAAGCGTCCGTTTTTTGGGTCGGGATGTAGCTCAGCCTGGTAGAGTGCTGCGTTCGGGACGCAGAAGTCGCTGGTTCGAACCCAGTCATCCCGACCACTTTTGTTCTGAATATCGTGAAGAAACTAATAATCTTACCGCTTTTGATTCCTTTTATCGCTTTGGCGGTGTTCTTTTTATCTTTTTCGACATATTCCGAAGACGACGGCTGCGTAGTTCTTCTGAACTCGTTTAAAGATGGAATAGTTTTTGAAGACATCGTCTTTCTTGAAGCTGATAATGCTGAAAAGTGTAATAAAAACAATACGTTGATTCTATATACGCTTGAAGGCGGCGATGTCCTGAAATTTGTAGAGCCGCTGAAAGTGAAGATGGAAAAGATTTCCTTTTTTGTTTCTTCGATAATTCCTGAAAGGCGCGGAGACGATCTTCCGATGGTTCACGGAGAACAGCGCGAAGACGAGGAAAATCACAGCCGGAGTGACTCCGCATCGCATTTTCGCACGCCGCTGCCGGAAAAAGGCAGTGATTTTGTTGTTTACTATCTTTACAATGATCCGGATTCTTCTGCGGAAGAGCTTTCCGACGCATTCACAGGAATTCAGACAAATGCTGTGAATCTTATTCTTTCCGGCAGTTTTGACGTTCCCAAAGGTGCCGTTATACGTCCGCAGCTTAAAATTTTCTCTTCATCGAAGAAACCGGAAGCTGCAGTCCTTGTTTTTTCCGTCGTCAGACTCGAAGGTGGAGAAAAAAAGGTTATAGTACGTTCCTTTAACCGCCGGTTTATCTGAAATATGACGGAATTACGAACTCTTACCGTGATTTTCAATATACAAGGGAGTTTTCCACATTTTTGTTGCAAAACCGCTTTTCTTTGCCAGAAATATGCTAAGATATCAAAGGTTTTCTCGGTTTGCACAAAAAAATGTTCACGATATTTGTTTAATAAAATAAGCTTGTTATCTGCTCTCACTAGAGAATTTTTGTGGAAAAATCATATAATAGAATAAAAATCTCAATAATGTTGAAAAAATGTGGAAAAACCATCATATTTTGCTTGATTAGGCGCTAATTATTGTTAATTGGAGCTAAGTTTGAATAAAGTGGATAAAAATCTTAGTGCACCGCAGGAAAAGGCGGTAAAAACGACAGAAGGGGCAGTTCTTGTCTTTGCCGGAGCAGGTTCCGGAAAAACGCGCGTCATAACCCACAGGATTGCGTGGCTTGTCGAAGGCATCGGTGTTAAGCCTGAAAACATTCTCGCCGTCACTTTTACTAACAAGGCGGCCAGAGAGATGCGCGAAAGGCTCTATTCTCTTCTTAATGATGAAGAAAAGTCTTCCGGACTCACTCTCTGCACTTTTCACGCGCTCGGTCTTTCGATTCTGCGCAAAGAATATGAAAAAATAGGCTATCCTGCTGATTTTACTATATATTCTCCTTACGAACAGAGTGAACTCATGAAGCGCGTCATGGCTGATGAAAAAGTCTCTGCAGAGCGCTTTTCGGCTTCAGCTATAGTTTCTGCAATTTCAAAGATGAAAAATGATCCGTCTCTTCGTGAAAAGACGTCGTTTCTCGTTTCAAACCTCACGAACGCTGTAGCAAACAGGCTTTTCGAACCTTACTGCAGGGCAATGAAAGTGCGTGCCGCGCTCGATTTCGACGATCTTATAACTCTGACTCTCGATTTGTTGAAAAAAGACGACACGGTACGGATGAAATACGCTTCAAAATACAAATATATAATGGTTGACGAGTATCAGGATACAAACCATGCGCAGTTCGAGTTCGTCAAACTTCTATCTTCCGTCCACAAAAATATCTGCGTCGTAGGTGACGACGACCAGAGCATCTACAGCTGGCGAGGCGCAAATGTCGAAAACATCCTCAATTTCGAGCGCGATTTCGAGAATGTAACGATCGTAAAACTTGAAGAAAACTACCGCTCGATAAGTGAAATCGTCGATACGGCTGGAAAACTCATTGCCCACAATACGAAACGCAGTCCGAAAAAGTGCTTTGCATCCAGAAATGGCGAGGCAGGCGAAGGAATAAAGGTCGTTAAAAAGCAGAATGAAAAGGAAGAGGCTGAATTTACGGCACAGGAAATCATGCGCTGGAAGTCTGAAGGTCTTAAATACAACGACATAGCGGTTATTGTCCGCGCCAATTTCCAGACCAGATTTTTTGAAGTCGCCTTTTCGCAGTTCGGCATCCCGTTTGTCGTCGTCGGAGGCAGCAGATTTTTTGAAAACAAGGAAATAAAGGATATTTTAGCTTATATCAGGATCCTTCTCAATCCGCACGACGAAATCAATCTGCGAAGGATAATCAACTATCCTGCCCGCGGTATCGGCAGCGGCACGATGGAAAAGTTTTTTTCCGTTTCCGAATCGATGAAACTTCTGCCGATGCAGCTTGTCGAAGATTTCAGCATCTACAAAACGCTTTTCAGCACGGAACAAGTCTCTTCGATAGGCGGTTTTTCAGATTTGATGCATGAACTTAAGCAGAAATTTGAATCGGCAGATCCGCTTCAGTTCACAGCTTTTCTCGTAAAGCAGACCGGAATCGAAAACGAGATAAGAAAAAGTGCCGAAAACGAAGATGTCGCGCGTATAAAACTCGACAACATTTCGGCTTTTTTCGATGCTGTTTCTACTGATCTGTCGCTACCGGAGCACAAGACCGCGCGGTCGTTTTTTGCCCGTTTCGTGAATAATGTCTCCCTTTTGGGAAGCGGAGAAGAGGAGAGCCGCGACGGAAAAGTTACGATAATCACGGCTCACAGCGCGAAAGGGCTTGAATTCGACAGAGTTTTCATCCCCGGATTTTATCAGGGCGGTTTCCCCAATCACCTTGCGATAGAGGAATTCAATGTAGACGAAGAGCGCAGGCTTGCATATGTCGCATTCACGAGAGCCAAAAAACGGCTCGTGATAACGATTCCCGAGACCGTTTCTTTCCGCGGCAGCAGCAGAAATACCGAGCCCTCCGTTTTTATCAAAGAAGCAGAGCTTAACGGCGAAAAATACGGCGGACCGCCTGTAGATCAGAAAAAGATGATCGAGGCTCTGCTCGCCAAGCTCAGAAAAGGCTGAGTTGATCTAATAAAAATTGTAGTTTTTTAGTTTCTGCTTAAAATATATAGGTTTTTTTGTTTAAGGAGGCAAAAATGAAAAAGATTTCTTTGTTTCTGTTGATGATTTTCGGAATTTTTATGCTTTTTGCTACTGATGCTGCTACTGAAACGTCTCAAGAAAATGCTGTAGCTCCCGAAACAGTTGCTGAACAGGCACAGCCAGTTGAAAATGCGCCGGAATCCGTCGAAAATGCACCGGAACCTGCTGAAACCGCACAGGAACCTGCAGAGACATCACCTGAGACGTCTCAAGAACCGGCAGAAAACACAATGGAACCGGTCGAAACGGTTCAGGAACCCGCAGAACCGGAGCCTGAAACATCTAAAGAAAAACAGCATAAGGTCAAATATTACCGGCCTTATGAAGGTGTAGGAATTCCGCTTGTCGTTCTAGGTTCTCTTTCTGTTGTTGTTCTTATGCCGGCAATGAGTTTTATGGCGTTTGCTGCATCTGACGCATGCGAAGGGGTAGACTGGGGAGACTGGTTTAAAGATCTTCATAACGGCAACAAAAAGAATCATACGGCATGGACGACCGGAGCCGTTCTTACAGGAGTTCTCGGTGCCGGCATGATTGTTACCGGATCTTGGCTGATAAGCATTAAAAAGCCGAGAGAAGATCAATTCGTAAAACTGAACAGCGTAGCTCTGGTTCCGACAAAAGAAGGAATGTTTGCATCGGTAGGATTTGCTTTCTGAACTCTTCTGAAACTCCCGCTTAAATTGACAATTTAGTCTTCATCTCTAAAATAAACCGCTTATGTTTTTTTGAGTGGAGAAAATTATGGGAAAAACTGTCATCGAAAAGATTTTTTACGACCATCTGATCGACAAAAACGAGCCTGTAACGCCGGGTTCTATCGTCTGGATCAATATTGACTACAAAAGTGCGAGAGATTTCGGAGGCGCAAATGTCGTCAACAACCTCGAAAGCAAGTTTTCGGGTTCTCTCATTGCTGATAAAGAGCGCACTATGTTTACTTTTGACTGTGTTGCGCCGGCAAAAACGATTCCTTACGCCGTAAACCAGCAGAGATGCAGGGTTTTTGCAAGAAAGGAAGGACTCAAAGTCTATGACGTCGATTCGGGAATCGGTTCGCACATTCTTATCGACGAATACGCAAAACCGGGAATGACGATTGTCAGCACCGACAGCCACTTCAACATCATGGGTGCAATAAGCTGCTTCGGCCAGGGAATGGGAGATGTCGATATTTCCTACATCTGGAAGACCGGTCGTACCTGGTTTGAAGTGCCGCAGAGCGTAAAACTCACGCTCAAAGGCAAACGCAAAGCCGGAATAAAAGCGAAAGACATCGTTCTTTTCATGCTCAAAAAGTTCGGTTCGCGCA
>CAMZDX010000073.1 GCA_947305505.1 uncultured bacterium
GTTCAACGGCACGGAAAAATCTCTGAATGCCGCTCTGAATGATATTGTCAAACAAATTATAGGAGTAAGAAACCAAAATGATACCGTGAAGCAGAATTCTCAGGACAAAAATGCCTGCGAGTATGCCAAAAATGAGGGTAGTCTTGAGACTTGGGAGGAATATTTAGCAACATTTCCTGACGGAGAGTGCGCTTTTGAGGCAAAATCCAAAATCAGAAAACTTAAAAAAGAAGAAGAAAATGCTCCCAAAACCTGTGTGCAGAAATATAAAAAAGATGCTGAGCGGGGAGACACCAAGGCTCAAAAGAATCTCGGCAACTGCTATTACAACGGTGACGGAACGGCAAAGGACTACAACGAAGCTGTAAAATGGTATAGAAAAGCGGCGGATCTTGGCGATCCTAAAGCTCAGCACAATCTCGGCAACTGCTATTACAACGGATTCGGAGTTTCTCAAGATCAACATGAGGCATTCAAATGGTATAAAAAGGCGGCAGAGCAAGGTCTGAACATATCTCAAAACTTTTTGGGAAAGTGCTATTACAACGGTTGGGGAACAGGAAAAGATCTTGCCGAGGCGGTAAAATGGTTTAAAAAAGCGGCGGAACAGGGTTACCGTGAATCCCAGTTCCTTGTCGGATATTGTTATGATATAGGAACCGGAGTTCCGAAGAATTACGGCGAGGCGTTCAAATGGCTTAAGAAATCAGCCGAACAGGGTTATCCTGAAGCTCAATTTTATTTGGGATACTATTATGAAACAGGAAGATTTGTAAGTCAGGATTACAGCGAAGCGTTTAAATGGTATATGAAATCAGCCGAACAGGGAAATATGTACGCTGAGAGAGCAGTCGGATCATATTACTATAGAGGTCGGGGAACGACACGGGACTATAATGAAGCTGTAAAATGGTATAAAAAGGCTGCAGAACACGGTTATGCATTGGCCATGTTTGATATGGGACTGTGTTACGAAACCGGCAACGGAACAGTTAAAGATGCTTATGAAGCGTTCAGATGGTACAAAAAATCGGCGGAACTCGGCGACATGTACGGTCAGAGCAGGCTCGGAGCTTTCTATGAAAACGGCTGGGGAACGGCTAAGAATTACAGCGAAGCATTTAAATGGTATAAAATTGCTGCCGAACAAGGGTCGCAAGACGCTCAAAACGATTTGGGACGCTGTTATTACAGCGGTATTGGAACAACTCAAAATTACAGTGAAGCTGTCAAATGGTATCGTAAAGCGGTTGAGCAGAATCACATGCATGCACAATACAATTTAGGGTTGTGTTATGAATACGGCCTTGGAGTTGCCAAAAATCTCAATGAGGCGCGCAGATTGTATGAGCAGGCAGCTGCCCAGGGACATTCCGAGGCAAAAGAAAGATTAAAATCATTATAAAATTAAAAGACCGACAATTATTTAGGCTGGTTTTTATTTCGCATCGACTCGAAAAATTCGTCGATCCACTGGTTGCATTTCACGAAATCGCCGTTTTGAAGGGCTTCTTTGATTTCAGCGGGAGCATTTTTTTCGATGACGGCGCGCTGTTTGTCGGAAAGTTTGTTGTAGTCTTTTTTTATCGGAGTCGTGTTGGTGTTGAAAACATAGTTGTTGCGCCTGATTTTCTCAAAAACTTTTTTGAGGAAAACTTCAGTCTCGGCTATGATTTCAGTTTCACTTTTAAGAGCTTTTTTCTTAATAAATCCCGATAGTTCCTGCTCAAGATTCGCCGAAAAGTCAGGAATTGTCAGCTCTTCCGGAAGGATGTCGTAAAGTTTTATGCCGAGATCGGTCGGGATATAGTTTCCTTCGTTGGTTTTTATGATGTAACCGCGTTTCATGAGCAGAGGCGGGAATGATGCCCGTGTCGCCGCCGTACCGATTCCGTCAGCCTCTTTCAACGCTTTTTTGAGCTGAGGATCCTTAATTTGAAGGTGCGCTTTTTCCATAAGGGTGAGAAGGGAGGCGTCCTTGAAAAGTTTCGGCGGTTTTGTCATATCTTCTTTCATTTCGATATGGCCAAGAAGCGAATCGTTTTTCTTATAACTGACTGATATTATTTGATCTTCTTCATCTGGAACCGTTTTATTCTCATTGTTTGAAAGTTCGGCGTCGTCGCTTGCTTTCTTCTTTTCGGATTTTATAAATTCAAGATAACCCAAATCGGTATAATTCTTGAATTTTGCAAGGAAAAGATATTCGTCGATATTCCCGTGAAATTCAGTCGTGTCGCCTTTTGCCGGATTGAGAAGAGTCGCGCAGAATCGCTTTACGATGAGGTCAAAAATCAGTTTTTCGCCGCCCGAAAGCACAGGGACCGTGTTTTTGTCGTAGGAAAGGACCGGAATTATCGCGTAGTGGCCTTCGAGTTTTCCGATATATTTTGAATTTAGTTCAAGGCTGGGATTCTGCTTTTTTACCGCCATGACGAGCGTTTTGTAGTTGTCAAAGCGGTAGATAAGATTCATCGCGTGGCGCAGTTCTTTCGCTTCCTGTTCGCTGAGAACTGAACAGTCGGTTCTCGGATAGCTTATCAGATCGTATTTTTCGTAAAGATTCTGGGCATATTTCAAAGTGTCGTCGGGAGAGATCCCGTAACGCGTTGCTGCGTCTTTCTGCAGAGCTTTGAGGTCATATAAGCTAGGCGCGTACTCAACGAATTTTTTCTTTTTAACGCTTGTAATCGTTAAGTTTTTTCCTTCCAAAGATGCTGCGATCCTGTCGGCTTCAGCCAGATCTGTCGTTTTGAAAATGCGGTCGTCTTCATCGACCATCTGGAAAGCGACACCTTCTTTTGACAAAAACGTAAAAGTTCTGAAAGGTTCAGGTTTGAAATCGCGGTTTTCAAAAAATCTTTTAATGATTTCAGCAAGTAACCAAGTTTGAACACGCCCGATGCTTACTGGTTTTCCTGGAGTTCCGTATTTCACGCTGTAAAGAATCGTGAGCTGGATTCCGATTAACCAGTCGACGATTTCGCGTGTTTTTGCCGCTTTGTAGTAACCTTCATATTCTTTATAGCTTTTTCTTGCTTCGAAAGCCTTTTTTATTTCCGGGGCAGTTTCGCTGTGAAGCCATATCCTCGTGATTTTATCGGTCGAAACCGAGCCGTTTTCGGTAGCGATTTCAAGGATATTTCGATGAATGAGCTCTCCTTCGCGGTCCGGGTCGGCACCCAAAATGATTTCAGTTGCGTTTTTCAAAGCACGCTCGATTTCGCCGAAAACCTGTTTGTTTGTCACCATGTGCTTGAAATCTTTGGGAATAAAGGGGAGAAACTGCAGAAGATCACGCCAGAAGGGCTTTTTTCCGCTTTGAAAATGATCCTGAAGATAAAATTCAAGATCCTGAAGAGATTCAATGTGACCGACGCTTGAAACGACCTTGACTTCGCTTCCGAGTGCAGCCTCCATTTTGCGTTTCATGGAGGGTTTTTCGACTATCATCACTCTCATTTGTTATTTTTTCCAAATGATTTCAAGGTTTTTGTCAAGTTCATGCATAGCGGAGTAGGGGTTTGTCCTTCCGTTGATGATTCCCTGCGTCCAGTCTTCGATTATACCTTTTGAATTGAGCATGTTCATGATTTCATAACCGATCCTGTCCATTGCTTTATGCTTGAATTGATTGATGATTTTGTCTTTTTTGACATTCAAGCCGTTGTCTTTGAGCCATGCGTTTCTATCAGAAATGGAATCCATAAGCCTGCCGATTCCCTGATTTTCGGTGGCAATAGTTTCAACTACCGGCGGAACCCACAGAAAACGGTGCTTGTTGAGGTTTATGATCATGCTGATTTCGGCAATCAGTTTCTCTTTTCCGTCTTTATCGGCTTTGTTTACGACGAAAATGTCAGCGATTTCCATGATTCCCGCCTTCAAAGCCTGAATGTCGTCACCGAGTCCGGGAACCAGAACTAATAGAACGGTGTCAGCGATGCTCATAACGTCGATTTCGCTTTGTCCGACGCCGACCGTTTCAACGATAAGAACGTCAAATCCGACGCTTTTCATCAAATTGAGGACGTCTATTGTCGCCGGGGCGAGACCTCCGAGACTTCCGCGGCTTCCCATCGAGCGGATGAAAACTCCGGGATCGGATGCATGATCCGACATTCTTATTCTGTCGCCTAAAATTGCGCCGCCCGAAAAAGGTGAGCTCGGGTCAACTGCAACAACTCCGACAGTTTTGCCTAAGTTCCTGTATTCTTTGATGATTCTGTCGGTAAGCGAGCTCTTTCCGGCTCCTGGAGGGCCTGTGATGCCGATCGTTACGGTTTCTGAATTTTCTTTGTAGAGCGACATGAGGTCGTCTTCGTAACCGCTGCGGTTGTTTTCGATCTTTGAAATAAGTTTTGCCAAAGATCTGAAATCCATAATAAGATCACTGCTCATTTTCGCCTCTTTTTATATTTAAAAGTTCTATTTTGGCAGCAATTTCCGCTGTTTTTTCATTAAGGTTAAATTTATTCATAAGTTCCTGTTTTTTTTGAGCTATTTCTTCTTCTGAAATTTCAGGGATGTGTGAATCGGCATTAGTTTTTTCCGCTTTTGCCTTTTTGAAGAGCTCCGGTTTTATCTCGAATTTCAGTTTTAAAACACTCTCATTTCCCAAACATATACTGGCTTTGTTTATGATCAGCGAAGCAAATTTCGTGGCGACGGAAAGAACCATATTGTTGGGAACGGCAACGGTCAGGGTTTTCTGTTTCAACTCAAGCGGCATCATGATCCTTGCATTGCCATTTCCGACGATACTAGACCAATTCATCAATATTATCAGGATGTTGTTTTTGGAATCCGATACCAGTGTTTTGAGTGATTTTACTTGAGAAAACCTTTGTTTCATAAAGCTGCCTAATTTTGAAGCTGAAATTTCCTGCACTGGACAAGGTTGTAGAGCATCATTGCGTTCGTGACTGTGCCGACTCCGCCTGGAACCGGAGAATAATTTATGCGGTTTTCTTCATTTTCGCGGTCGATTATCATGTCACCTACGACTTTTCCGTCTTCCGTAACGTGGATTCCGACATCGACAACGCTCGCGCCGTCTTTGATCTCACTCGATTTTACTATTCCGCGTGTTCCGGCACAAACTGCAACAATGTCAGCGTTATGTATCAGATCTTTAAGGTCGGAAGTTCCTCTGTGGGCGACTGTCGGAGTGGAATTCCTGTTCAAAAAGAGCTTGAAAAGGGGAAGTCCGACGATGTAGCTGCGTCCGATAACAAGAACATTTTTGCCGGCAAAATCGATTCGATAATGTTCGAGCAGTTTTATAGAAGCTGCAGAAGTGCATGGAATCAGGTCTTCATTCTTTGAAGTAAAGATGTTTCCCTGATTGAAATAAGTTATTGCATCGACGTCTTTGAGCGGGTTTATTCCGGTCAGAAGTTCTTTCTCGGGAATTTTTATCGGAAGCGGAAGTTCGACCATGATCCCGGTTATCGAAGCGTCTTTGTTGAGTTGTTCAAGCCTGCTGAAAAATGCGTCATGCGTCATTTTTTCATCGACCGGAACGACCTCGATTCTGGCGTTTATTTTTTTCAGCCATTTTTCTTTTGTCTTGAGATAACTTTCTGCGGCGCCGTCGTTGAGCGGGTGAAAAACCGCGAGAGTGAGACCAGTAAGATCTTCCTCTAAAAGTTTCGAAACTATTCCGTCCGCTGCATCCTTTCCTTTAAGTAACATTTCAACCCCTTGATTATTTTGACATTTTCATTATTTCCAATTCTTTTGCAATGGCATCCATCGCAGCCTGTTCTTCGCTTAGAACTCCATCGATCGTCATTTTCAAAGTGTTATTCGCTTTTTCGAGTTCTTTTGCGATTTCTTTTACATCTTTTTTTTCGAAAGCTTTGTTTCTGAGTTCGTTCCAGTCGTTGTAAGCCTGCTGCATTCCGAGTGAAAGTCTGTGAATATCCTGAACTTTTTTCCTGTCTTT
>CAMZDX010000074.1 GCA_947305505.1 uncultured bacterium
GGAATAAAAGCGAAAGACATCGTTCTTTTCATGCTCAAAAAGTTCGGTTCGCGCACTTTCCTGGGGCAGGTCGTTGAGCTTTACGGCGAGGAGGCTGAAAAACTCACTCTTGACGAAAGAGTCACTATCGCCAGCATGGGAACTGAAATGGGTGTGATTTCGATAATGATTCCGACGACGGGACTCGAAGGTTTCAAAGAGATAAAGGCCGATCCCGATGCAAATTATGCAGCTGAATACGAACTTGACCTCGATGCTCTTACCGAGCCGCAGGTCGCAGCTCCGCCGCATCCGCACAATGTTCACAACGTCAGTGAATTTGCAGGAAAGGCGGTTGATACTGTATTCATCGGAAGCTGCACGAACGGCAGGATCTCCGATTTTGAAGATGTCGCCAGAATAGTCAAAGGCAAAAAAATCAAAACTAACGGATATATCGTTCCGTCATCACGCAGGATTTACGGCGAACTTATGAAGTCCGGCATTCTCGAAACGCTTTTCGACGCAGGTTTCGTGATCGCAAATCCAGGCTGCGGCGGCTGCGCTTCAGGCCAGATCGGGATGACGGGTGACGGCGAAGTTATAGTTTCTACTTCAAACCGCAATTTCAAAGGCAAACAGGGAAACGGCGAAGTCCATCTTGCAAGTCCGGCAACGGCTGCATATTCGGCATTGAAAGGGGAGATCTGTGGATTCTGAGAATTTGATCTCGCTCCTCTTTGTTCTGGATTCGTCTCCCCAAAGCGGCGCGTCTCTTTCATTTTTCAACAGCTTTATTGAGCAGCTCATCGACTGCATGGCTGAAAAAGTTGCTTTGACTGTGTTCTATCCAGAATTTTCGGACAAAGAGGAACATTTTTCTCTGAGCATAACGCAGTCTCCGAAATACCGCCGCATGGTGACGTACATTCCGACGCGTCTCGATTCTTTCAGCGAGACCTATCTCAATGAAAAAATGGACGGAGTTTTCAGTTTCATTCTGAAGGAAGACCATTTCGACGCGATTCACATCTGGAGCCTCAAAAACCACTCTTTCAACTATCCTGCTCTTGCGAAAGAACGCGGTATTCCGGTAGTTTACACTTTCTGTGACGGATTCCTTTTTTCGAATTCGATTTTTGAAAAAGGGTTGGGGGTAAACGGCGAAAAAGTGAGAGTCTCAAATTTCGTGAACTCTTCGATAACTTCTTTAGTGCGCAGGTTCGTGAGCGCAGTAAAGCCGAAATCGCATTCTTACTGGTTTGAAAATATCGGAAGATACAGCCGCTATTACAACCGCACGTCTGAAAGCGGAATCGACGCTTCCGTTTTTGAAGAACGCACCGATTTGGCCGATGAAGTAGTCTCTTTCTGTGACAAATTCCTGTTTTTTTCGGAACTCGAATACAACCTTTTCTACCGCCCGCTGATTCCTGAAAGCAAGGCGGCTTTCATGGAGCAGGGAATTTTGCGCGAACTTGATTTCTGGAACCGTCCTTTCGAGATCGAAGGTGCCGTAAAATTCTGTTTTATGGGCGAAATCCTGCCGGAAGAAGGGATTCTGGAGCTTGTCGAGGCGTTCAACATCCTTTACGAGGAAGGGTTCCGCAACGAACTGCATATATACGGCGAAACGCATGAAAATTCGCCTTATTTCAGCAGGCTGAAACAGCGCGTAAAAAGCCCTGACGTGTTTTTCCACGGCTCGATTCAGGGGGGAAGGATAAACGCCGCGCTCAATACGGCCGACGTGCTGATAGTTCCGGCAAAATGGACGCGCAACGACACTTTTCTGGTGAACAACGCGATTGCTGAAAGAAAAGCGCTTATCGTTTCGTGTAAGAACGCGCTCGCCGAAAAAGTAAGAAAGTCGGGCAGGGGGATTATTCTCGACGACGTGATTCCGCGCAGCATTGCAGACGCTGTTTCGGAACTCGAGCGCAACAGAAAGAGACTTTACTATTTCATGCGTGTTACCGACGATTTCAGAGTGCCTGATATAAACGAAAACTGTGCGTTTCTGACTTCGCTTTACAGTGAACTTGCCAAAAATTACGGAGAAGCCGATCCGCTTTTACTTGTAAAAAGGCTCAACAGAAGAAGAAAAGAGAGGCAGCGTGGATAAATTTAAAAATAATAGTGATCTTACACCGGCTTTGATCGTAAAACTTATACTTGTACTCGTTTTTTTGCTGACTGCGGCTTTTGTCAGCGGCGTGGTTATCGGTAAAAACGGCAGACGGAATATCGACAGGACCAGTTCTGACGAAGAAGGGATTAACGAAAAACTTTCGAACTGCATTTTCAATTCAGATGAACTCCGCGGAAAATACCTGAAGCTGAGGGATGCGGCGCGGGAAAAAGGACTTGTTGACGAAAATGACGTCATAAACACGAAGATCGTATGTTCTGTTGACAGACCGAGACCAGTCGAAAAATCGGTCGAACCTGAATCTGCAGAAAAGAACGAAGATTCTAAACCCGTAGAAGAGAATGCCGAACCTGCGGAAACAAAACCTGCCGAAACGGAAAAACCTGAACCTGTGGAACAAAAACCTGCCGAAAAACCTGCGGAAAAAGAGGTGGAAACGAAATCCGTAGAATCCAAATCGGTAGATGAAACGTCTCCAAAAAAAGATAAAAACAAAACGATCGACGAAATTCTGAACGAAAAAAGGGAGACTCCCAAAAAAGAAAATACCAATAAAGAAACTGTGAAAAAATGCCTCTTTTCGATCCAGATTTTTGCTGCAAACACGAAAGAACAGGCTGTCGCTGCCGGAAAAAAGTATAAATCCATTAAAACCAGAGTAGTCGGCGGCGAAGACAAAGGCAAAACTTGGTATAAACTGAGGACCGGATGCTTTGATTCGCGTGAAGCTGCTGAAGAGGCGCTTCCGAAAGTCAGAAATTCGGCAAAAGACGCATACATTGTCTCGGAATAATAATTTTTTAAGGAGGAATTCATGGCTATTATCAAAGGTAAGGTTTTCGTTTACGGACACGATGTAAACACCGATGTCATTTTCCCCGGAAAATACACATACACGGTGACTGACCCGAAAGAAATCGCGTCTCACGCACTTGAAGACGAAGATCCGGATTTTATTAAGGAAGTTAAACCTGGAGACATAATTGTTGCCGGTAAAAACTTCGGCTGCGGCTCATCACGTGAGCAGGCCGCATTCTGCTTCAAATACCTGGGAATGGGCGCCGTAATCGCCGAATCCTACAGCAGAATCTACTTCAGAAACTGCATCAATGCAGGACTCCCCGCACTTGAGATCAAAAATCTTCTCGGAAAAGTCAAAAGGGGAGACACCCTTGAAATCAACACAGAAACCGGAACAGTTTTTCTTCCCGACGGATCAACCGTCACATTCCCGCCGCTTCCTCCGGAAGTTGACGAAATCATGCAGAAAGGCGGTCTCGACGAATACATCAAAGCAAAACTGGCGGCGAAAAATCAATAATTAAATCAAAAAAAACGCTACCGCTGAATAACGTTTCGCCGCTGTCGAAATATCGGAATATCGAAATTTCAAAATATCGACACAAATTGGCGGCAGAACGAGGTGAGACGTTTCAGGAAACGTCTCTACAAACTCAATGATTTTCTCGGTTTATCAGGTCTGGGATTGTCTGAAGTTGCAGTGAAATCGAAATTGATCTCGACTTCGTCATCGCTGTCGCCTTTCGGAAATATGGTGTCTTCAAGTTTTTCGACGGCGCAGTTTATCACGTATTTATCGGTGAAAGTGTTGTTTCTGAGTTTGATGTCATAGACTTCTCCGTCAGAGGAAAGTGTAAATTTCAGGGTGAATTTTCCCTGCAATTTCGGGTTTTTTGCTCTGCGTTTATCGTAACATTCCTTAAATTTTTTCATTTTTGCAAGGGATGTTATCATCTGCGAGCGCAGATCGTTAGTTTGTCCTTTTTTCTCTTTATGTTTGAGTTTTCCTTTTGCGATTTTGTATGATAGACGGAACTTTGCATCTCTTGGATTGCCTGGTCTGACGCCGATCAGTTCCATCTCTTTTTTGATGCATTTGGCTATTTTTGTTGCAGTTTTCGACTTCATTCTTTCGATTTCTATCATCTCGAAAAATCCGTCGTTGTCGATTTCGATATCAAAGTCGATGTCCATGCTTTCAGCTTCACCGATTTTTATCGTGTCCTGGTAACAATCTATGAAATCCATGTCGAGCAGCTTCATTTTGCGGGCAACTTCGACATCTTTCGAATATCCGAAAACACGAAGAAGTTCTCCTCCTTCCATTTCGGCATATCCTATTTCTGAATTGTCGCCTTTTTTTTCATGTTTCGTGGAAGAACTCTTTCCAGATGAACATGAAGAGATGACGGAAAAACATAAAATTAAGAAAATAACGAATAAATTCTTCAAATCAACCTCTTAATATTTTTACAAGTTCTGTTAATGAACTGAAAACCGGTGCTCCGGTATTCCTCAATATTTCAGCAGTGTTATGCCCGCGGGAGACAAGCGCAGCGTCGCATCCGGCGGCTTTAGCCGTTTCGTAATCGTGACAAGTGTCGCCGACGAAAAGGATCTCTCTTTCTGAATATCCCGATTTTTCCAGGATTTTTCTGCAAAGGTGGGTTTTTCCTTCTGCATAAAAGTTTTCTATTCCCTCGATAAAGCGGAAGTATTTGCTTATTCTGAGCATTTCAACATGTTTGTTGAGCATTTTGTGTTCCATTGCCGAAAGAATTCCTGCTTCGATACCCGATTCGGTCAGTTTATCAAGCGTTGTGACGACATCAGGGAAAAGTTTTACTTTTTCAATGCCGGCAATGTATAAGTCCCCGAATTCTTTTGTGATGCTGTCCCACTCGTTTTTGACGTCAAGTCCTAACTCTTTATAAAAAGCGGATACGGGAAATGAAAAATTTTCTCGGTAATATTCGGTTGTTATCGGCTTCATTTTACGTCTTTCCAAAACGCCGTTTATTGCGTTGAGGTTGAGCCATACATCGTCGATCAGCGTTCCGTTCCAATCGAAAATTATCATTTTTTTAGTCATTTTTTACTCCACGGCGTAGCTTACGAGTTCGGTCGTCGTCTGCGGTATCATTTTGTTTTCACGGACATCTTCGAGAACTGTAACTATTTTTACGATGCCGACTTTATCCGCGAAGTAGTGGTATGAATGAAGCACTTTTTTGTTGGGAAGTTCAACGATGGTGTGAACTTTTATTGTTCCCTCGAAAGTTCCGGCAGGAACTGTGACAGTCTCGTCAACTCCTTCGGTTTTTCTGATTTCGCGGGTTGTCTTTTTGATCAGTGCCATCCATGATTCTTTCTGCAAAGGGAACATCAGAAGATAACGTTCCGCATCACGGATTCCGTGCCTGTCGGTTTTGAGCCTGCCGCCCTTGTTGTCAAGAAACCAGTCTCCGTCCGTTCCGACGATGTTGATTTCTGTTTCTCCGACCTGACCGAAGTAGTTGACCTTGTATTTCCAGCTGTTTCCGACTGCAAGCGGAAAATAGCGGTCAGCCGATTCTTTGTAATCCGAATGATAAAATTTTTCATCATCCTTTTTGTCCGCGCTGCCGCACGAAACTGTAAAAAACGTGACACAAACCATGAAAATCAAAAGAATTTTTTTCATAATCGACCTCTTTTGTCTTTAACGCCCAAAAACTGCCGCGGAATTATAGATAATTTATCTGAAAAGAGCAAAAGAATCCTGTTTTTTTAAACAAAGTCGGAAGTGATGCTTTGAAAAAGTCTTTATTTGACTTAAAAACCTGCTCAAATAAACTCTTTCGTTTTTTGTTTTTATTTAACTTTGGAGGGAAAAATGAAAGATCCGAGAATCGTAAAAATCGCAAAAAACCTTGTTAACTACAGCACGAGAGTCCAGCCGGGCGACAATGTCCTGATAGAATACAGGGACAACTGGCCGCTTCCGCTTGTT
>CAMZDX010000075.1 GCA_947305505.1 uncultured bacterium
TCAAAACCATGCCGAAAAACTACACTGTTGAAAAAATCATAACGAGAAATTTCGGCAAGTTCGTTCCGGCTTACAAAATCAGATTTGCTCCGGCTACGCTTGCAGACACGCGCTATCACATTGTTGACGCGCTTACCGGCAAAGTAATCAAATCGAGCCATTCGACATACTTTGACGATCCGGAAGAACCGGCAGTATCCGATGATGATCCGGAAGAACCTGCATCCGATGATGATCCGAACGAACCTGCAAAAAGAGAGTGCGACGGCAGCGAAACCGACACTGCAAAAATCTGGAAGTTCAACCCGAACGTAACTCCGGATCTTGAAGAAGTCGAGCTCCCCTGGGTCGCATCCTACGACGACAGCGAACTTACCCCCGAACTTCTCGGCACACTCATCACTGAAAAAGATGATAAAGGAATCAGAAAGATCAGAGCTTACAACTGCCCCGACGACGGAACTAAAATCGCTATCGACCCCGCAGCTCTCGGCGTTGATCTCGGCGGCATGACATTCAACGTTCATGCGTGCCACCCGATGCCTCTTGCAAACAAATGCGAAAAAGGAAACTTTATTTATGACGACTGCGACAGCGGACACGAATTTTCGGAAGAGAACATGACCATCGAAAAAATCGACAGATGTGCCGAAATTTCAATGTATTACCACGCTTCCAAAATTTATGACTACATCCGCTCGCTTTATACCGACATCGATTCCCAAAACGAGTTCTATCTCCAGCACAACGACAAAGAGAAACCTCTGAACGTCATCAGCAACTTCGTAATGCCGAGTTTCGACGATATCGGCGCAATTATGTCCGGCAACAACAAACTTGCAGCTTTCGACAACGCATTCTTTACACAGGAACAGCCGATGCTGAACATGCTTCTTAAAGATTTCGGCGTAAACGGCGACCTTCTTGTTTTCGGTCAGGGAACCAAAGCCGATCTCGGTTACGACGGCGATGTCGTTTACCACGAATTCGGTCACGCTACGATTTACACGGCAGGAATCACCGGTCTTGAATACACCGACAAATACGGCATGACAGTTGAACCCGGCTCGCTTCATGAAGGTATGGCCGACACGTTCGCATTCATTATGACTGACAACACCTGCACCGGCGAATACGCTTCGGAAGGCTTTGTAAAAGCAAGTCCGCTTACCGCAGCCCAGATGGATACCGAGGGCGAGGGTGACAACATGATTTACTGCATGAGAAGCGCTCTCAACAAGAAAAGGGTTTTTGAAGATTTCGTCGGCGAAGTTCACTTTGACGGTCAGCCGCTTCTTGCTTCGAACTGGGATATCTACCAGCTCATCAAAGGAGAAGACAAAGACACGCAGAAACACCGCGACAATCTTGCAAAACTTTTCCTTAAAACGCTCTATTCTATAGGCGATGCGGACGCTTCCTACAAACTTTGGGCGGAAACGCTTATGTCCGAAGTCGAAAAGGATGACAACTTCAAAGGCAAAGCTGCCGAAATCAAAAAGATTCTTGAAGAGAGAAATTTCTTTGAAGAAGTCCGTGCACGCAGCGTAAACGAACCGATAAAAGACACCATGTACTGTCCTGCAGGCGGAGGCTCTTCCGAAGAAGAAAATCCTATGGGCGGTCTTATGGGTGAAGGCGGCGGAATCGAAGTTGAAGACGGCGACAAAACAGCCAACATAGGTCCTGCTTACATACAGCTTTACTTCGATGTTCCGGCAGAAGCAGAAAAAGACGCTCTTAAACTCAGTGCCAAAGTTGCGGCAGACAGCTCAAGTTCGATGCTCGGCGGTTTCGGCGGCGGCGGAACTCCCACACTTGAAATTTACTACAGAAAAGGCGCTCCGATAGAATATGTCGAAGGCAACACTGCAATAAAAGTCGAAAAAGACGGCAAAGCTTCAGGCTCTTCTTCAAAAGGCTGGTTCATCCCCGAAGTCGAAAAAGGTGCAAGATACTACATCCAGTTCGTAAACACCTCAGCGTCTGCAGCAACAATTTCCGCAATCTCTGTTGAATCCTCGGATGCCCCGGCTGAAGAGGTCGCCGACGAAGACACAGACACGAATGACGATGAAATGACTTACGAAGATGATGAAAATCAAAAAGAAGAGAAGAAAAGTTCCGGCGGCTGCTCACTTGTCTTCTAAATCCTTAAAATAAGATTCTCTCAAATAAATCTCAAATTTAACCATTTGAAATCAAAAAGGATTTTTCTTAAAATACCTTGACAAACACAGAGTTTTGAGTATAATGGGCGCGTTTTTGTTCTTACTTTTCGGAGGTTTTTAAATGGGACAGTTCAAACCCGATGATCTGGCGGTTTACCCCAATTACGGAGTCGGAAAAGTCGTTTCCGTCGAATCAAGAATGATGGGAGATGCCGAAGTTTCCTGCTATGTCGTAAATATTCTTGCGGACAGTTCGAAAGTCGTTATCGTTCCCGTGGATTCTGCCGAACAGATGGGACTCAGAACTTTGATCGACATCAATGAAGTACAGAATGTCTACGGCTGCTTCAAATACAAGAATCTCGATCTTTTGAAGATGAACTGGAACAGGCGTTACAGATCTCTTCAGGACAAGATGAAAACCGGTAAAGTCACCGATGTCGCTACAGTAATCTCCGATCTGATGTTCCTCAAAAAGAAAAAAGGGTTGAGTTACGGCGAAGAAAGACTTCTCAACGATGCGGAAGACATTCTTGCAACCGAACTTTCGATCATCGAAAAACTCCCCAAAGAAGAAGTCGTCAACAAAATCCACAACAGCTTCAAAAAAGAACCGAAAGAAGCAAAAGCAAATTAAATGATTTCCGTTCAACCGGACACTCTGGTCACCGGCATCGACAGGTGGCATCTCGAAAAACTGCTTGATTTCGATTTTTTCTGGTACGCACAACCTTTTGAGCACTCGAAATCAAAAGGATTTATCGTTCCTAAAAAAGATTTTTCGCTGAAAATTCCACTGACTTTGGTCGTTGATCTTGCCGAAATCGAAAAAAATGCCGTTTTTTCATTCGATCCCGCAAAAACAGTCTTCTATTCGGAAGAGTGGCGCGAAAACGCTTCGGCTGCCGCCTCTTTTGTCAGAAACATCGTCAGTTTTTCAAACGGCAAACCCGATTTCGTGAAAAAGGATCACAAAATCATCCGTTAAAAACAGCAAAACCTATTTGTCCAAAAAATTCAGCGTGTTATCTTGCTTTTAGAGTCAACATCTATAAAATTCAATGTTTTTTATTCATTTTCATCACGGAGGGTCGTCATGCGGAAATCTTTACTATTTTTGATCGTATTCTTTTCTTTTGTGTCCATTTCTGCCAGATGGGGAGAAGACCTCTGCGAAGATGTGACCTGCTCGGGTCACGGCGAATGTCATGATGACAGTGAAAATGAATGGTGCGTATGCGATGAATGACGGTTCAGGAAAGCCAATGCTTTATAGAAATCCCTTTGTTCCGGGTGCTGAATATGGTTATGATGCTACGACATACGAGAAATTTCAGCAATCTGGATTCCCGCAAACAAATGTAGATCCGTATTGGTACTAGGGGTACAAAATGAAAAACATAATATTTTTAGCGTTTTTTCTTTTTTGTTTCTGTGTTTTTGCAAACGGCGGGCCTGTATTTGACAACAAGCTTGGTTCTACAGGAAATCTGGTTTTTGTTAAAAAAGCCAATATCAGACTTTTAAAAGAAGATCTGAAAATCAAAGTTAACGGCGAAAAGGCTCATTTTCAGGTCAAATATACTTTTCAGAATATCGGCGGGGATACAAAAATACAGTTTGCTTTCCCGATGGAAACGGAAATGTTTGGTTGGGATTGTGGGGAGAAAGAACTGGAATGTCAAGCAGGAAAAGCGAAGGAAATAAAGAGTTTTATCGAAAAAGAGAAAGTCTTTGATTATAAAATTGAAAAAAACGGCAAGGATTTAAAGTGGTCGAAGAAATCGGAAACAAAAAAGATCAAAGACAATCCTGATGTGGATATGAACAACATCATTGAATGGTTTATCTCTGAAATCGAATTCAAAAAATTTGAAAAGGCTGAAATTTATATCTCATACTCGATTGAATCTGACAGAGAACTCTGGTTTTACAGCTGTTCGGCGATGCCACGAATGAATTTGAGACACATACACTACAACTTTTATCCGGCTTCTTTTTTCGGAACCGGAACTGTCGGTGATTTGAGTGTCACGGTCGATCTCACTGAACTTAAGAAAGATAACGGCAAACTAGATGAGACCAGAGGACTTGAGTTTATCGAGCAAACTCCCGGAGTTTTGAAGTTCGAAGAAAAAAATGTCGATTTTAAAAAGGTCAACGAATTTTTGGTTTACTATTCCATCGAAGATAAAGATCGATCCGAATACATAAAAACCAAAAGGCTTCTTCCGACGCAGTTCCGGATAGTTTCGCCGGAAATTGCGCCTGAAAACGTGAAAAAAATGTTTGATTTTGATCCAGAGACATGCTTTGCACCCGGCAAAGAAAATGAAATCTCATTCTTTTTCGATAAAAAATTTCTGCCGGGATATTCAGCCATCCTTTTGAAAACTTCAAAAAACGACAGATTCAAAGTCACAGGCAAAATGGATTGCGATTCATTGGATCGAGAGGAGAAATTTGAGTACACTTCTGATAAAATTAGGAAATGTGATCTGTGCAGTGCTGCCCGTTGCGAAATGCAACGGAAGCCGAATTGCAAATTTCCCACAGACTGTGCCTACGATCTGATTGATCCAGGAGATTATGACCCGACAAATATCAAGAAATGCCGCATTAAAATAAAAGTCGAATCTGCCGGCGCAACAAAAAACATCCCGTGTATCAGCGAGATATTTATTATGCCGTATTACCTTGGGGAATAAAAGAATGAATGTTTTGAGTAGTATCCGCAAGAATTTTGATCTGCAGAATAACCATGCAGCGGAGCTTTCCTACACCTACAACAGCAAACGCGATCTTATAAGCGAAACTTACGAGCAGAACGGCGACACTCTGACAGTCAACTACGGCCGTGACGACTACGGCAGGATTTCGCAGAAATATACGGGAAGTACAGCAAACGATGTTTATCAGACATTCACCTACAACAACAGAAACCTGCTTGAAACAGCGACAGACACAGTCGGCAACGCAACAACAAGCGTGACAAGATACTACGATTCATTCGGCAACCCGTATTCCGAAGCGGTTTCGGCGAACAATGTCACCAAAACCGTTTCACGCAGGATGACCGACGCAAAAACTTATCAGTTCACCTATCCTGACGGCAAAACTCTCCGCAAAATAGCGACAGGAAACGACCTCGATTCAATCGAATACAACAATTCCGAAATCGCTTCATACAGCCGTGCCAACGGCGTTCTGACCGCAGTCACGAAAGGCCAGAACCTGACTGAAACTTTCAGCTACAACAGCTGGAACCAGCTTGAAAACCATAACATCAAAAAATCTCAAACTGATGTCTATGACATGAGTTACAACTATTCACGCGGCTGGCACTTGATCGAAAAAGCTGACGGGATAAAGAACACTTCGGATAAATATGCTTACGATTCATACTACCGCCTGAAAGAAGTCAAATACGATTTTGCGAACAACACGGCTGCAAGAACCGACTCATTCTTTCAAGACGGCGTCCACAACATCGAGCAGAGCACTGAAAACGGCACGACCTTCGCATGGGGAGTGGACAAACTCAACAGACTGCGTGACAAAAAAGTCGGCGGAAACACAGCTGTCACATACAAATATGACAAGCGGAACAACATGATAGG
>CAMZDX010000076.1 GCA_947305505.1 uncultured bacterium
AGTCAGATCTCATCAAGGATTCAACACTTCCTTCAAAAACGATTTTTCCGCCGTTGCAACCGCTTCCAGGGCCGCATTCGATTATGTTGTCGGCATATTTTATTATCTCGGGAACGTGCTCGACTGCAACCACGGTGTTTCCCTTCTCCACTATTTCCCGCAGAAGTTTCGCCATATTCTCGCATTCAAGCGGATGAAGTCCGCGGCTAGGCTCATCGATCACATAGATCAGGTTCTGCAAGTTGTCAGCCGCGCTTTTTACAAGTCTGAGGCGCTCCCTCTCGCCCGTCGAAAGAGTTGAGGCACTGCGGGAAAGCGTGAGGTGACCGATTCCAAGAGAAATGATCTTATTAACTTTTTCAGCGATCTCAGCCTTTATTTTAAGGAAGATCTCTTCATCGGTCTTGTCTTCAAAAGTTATCGTTTCAAGGATCTTTCCGATTTCTGAAACCGGTTTTTCACAGAATTCGTCGATCGACATTCCAGCAACTCGGACACTTAAAAGTTCTTTTTTCAGGCGTTTTCCATTACATTCAGGGCAAACGGTTTTACACATGAGATTGCGCAGCTCTTCCTCGTTTTTATTACCCAAAGACCTGTAAAATTCATCAGTTATGAGATTTGCAAAACCTATCCACTTCCCTTTGAAACTGTGCGTTCCAGTGACATTTACCCGCTTGTATTCCCAGTTCACATCGAAGATCTCCTCTCCCGCACCGGACATCGCGATATCAAATTCATGCGGCGAAAGTTCTTTTACCGGCTTTGAAAAATCGATCCCGAGCTTCTTTCCGGCTGCAGAAAGAGTGTGGATGAACTGGCCGTCTTTGTCAGCGTAAAAACGCCCCTGCTTCGTCGCCGCAAGGGCGCCGTCAGCAAAAGAAAGTTCGCGGTTTATCGAAAGTTTTTCAAGATCGCAGCTTAGAATAAAGCCGGTTCCAGAGCACTTTCCGCAAGCCCCTTTTTCGGAATTGAAAGAGAAATCTCCCGCCGTGAAAGCGCACTTTTCACCGTTTTCAACTCTTCCGGCACGCGAAAAAAGCATCCGCACAAATTCGTAGATCCCGCTCAACGTCCCTACAGTCGAGCGTATCCCAGCGACTGAAAATTTCGCGGAAACGCCGATCCCGGCACGCAGTCCGTCGCATTTTGAGACCGAACTCTGGTTTTTGCCGAGAAGAAAAGTCTTGACGTAAGGCGAAACGCCGCTGAGGATAGCCTTTATGCTTTCGACAAAAAGAGTATCGAATGCAAGACTTGTTTTGCCGCTTCCTGAAAGACCGCATACAACATTGAATTTATTGGGTTTTATCTTCAAATCGACATTTTTGAGATTGTGCGTTTCGATGCTCTGCAGAACGATGTCTTTAGTGAGTTCTGCCTCGTAGTTCCCATCTTTCGCAGCCTCTTTTTCAAGTGAGAAGCTCTCGTTTTCACCGAAACTGATGACATTGTCGGCAAGCCTTAAGAATACCGGGTTGTTGTCGCTTGCAAGGACGGTAACTCCCGATTCCGCTACACTTTTCAGGATCCCGACGAACTTTTCGATATCGGCAGGATGCAGCCCGGCAGTAGGCTCCTCAAAAATCAGGACCGAATTTTCCTTTATCTTTGAAAGCCAGAGCGCAAGTTTTATCCGCTGCGCCTCTCCGCCCGAAAGTGTGGAAGAAGGCTGCCCGAGAAGCAAATATCCGATCCCGAGACGGGCCATTATGTCGAGAGTTTTCGTGATCTGCTTATTTTCTTTAAAGAAATTAAGTGCTTGTGAAACAGTGAGATTGAGAACGTCATAAATCGATAGCCCCTCCACTTTGACTTCAAGGACTTCGTCGATAAAGCGTTTTCCGTTGCATTTGTCGCAAACAGTTTCAACGCTTCCCATGAACTTCATTCCGGTTTCTATCACTCCGCCGCCTTCGCATTTGGGGCATCTTCCCGCTTCTCCGTTGAAAGAAAAATGGGATTTCGAAAAACCGCGTTTTTTAGCTTCGTCAGTAGCGGCGAACAAGTCTCTTATCTTATCGAAAACTCCGGTGTAAGTAGCGGGATTCGATCTGGAGGTGCGCCCTATCGGAGAGCGGTCTATTTTTTCATAAGTTATTGATTTTTCTTCAAGTTCTTTGACATATGAATTAAGGAATTCTTTCTTTTCGACTGACGATCTTCCGCATACGGCATTGAGTTTTCCGCTTATGATCTCACTTCCGAAATTGAGCTTGTATGCGCCGTTTTCATACTTTTTGAGGGCAAGCGCAGTCGGAGTGGCAAGGGTTTCCGTGTTTTTCAAAAAGTCGTCAACTCTTCCCGAAAAAAGGATCTCTCCCCCTTCCGTGCCGCCGCCCGGGCCAGTTTCCACGATATTGTCAGCCATTCTTATCGCATCGATATCGTGCTCGACCGCAATAACCGTGTTTCCGTTGTCGCGGATCTTTATGAGAAGACTGATGACGTTTTTAAGTTCGCCGCGGCTAAGCCCGATGCTCGGCTCGTCAAAAACGAAAGTCGTCCCTTTGAGCGGGCTCGATGCGGCTGAAGCGATCCTTATCCTCTGGATCTCGCTTGAATTGAGCTCGCCTGAATTTTCAGAAAGGGTCAGGTGTCCGAGGCCTATATTTATGAGCTCAAGAAGCAACTTATTGATTTCATTTGTTATTTTCTGCTCGGCAAGAGTAAGTTCCTTTGCGTTTTCAGTGAGGAACTGAACCGCTTTTTCCAAATTCATATCGCAGATCTCGGCGATGTTTTTACCTGCGATCCTGACTGCAAGAGCGGTGTCGTTAAGCCTTGCGCCGCCGCATTTTTTGCACTTTACAGAACGGACGAAACGGAGAATGTTGGGGTTCCTGTCACGCTTCAAAATCTCTTTCATAACGTTGACGACACCTTTGTAGTAGCCCTCTTCGCGCGGTTTTGCCGTGATCCCTGTCCATTTCATGCGGCTTTCAAGGGTGTGCTTGCCGAAAGCGACCTTTATCTTCTCGCTACCGAAAAATATGACGTCAAGCTGCTCTTTCGTAAGGTCGCAAAGCGGAGTATCGACCGAAAAACCGTGAGCGCGGCACACTTCGTCAAGGACATCGAGAGTCACCTGCGAATATATTATGTAGCCGTTCGGCGCGGTTATTTTCAAAGCCCTCTCGCGGATCGACTTTTTCCAGTCCGCAACAATGAGACCGGGGTCGAGAAAATCCTCTACTCCGTTTCCTTTGCACGCTTCGCAGTAACCGAGAGCCGAATTGAAGGAAAAAACCGAGCGCGAAATCCCCGCATGACGGGCAAAAAGGACACGCAGAAGGTCGTAGATCCCCGAAAAAGTGCCGACAGTTGAAACCGAAGTCGCGACATCGGCCCTCTGGTCAACTGCAAGAGAGGCATCAAGACCGCTTATAAGCTCGGCCGCGGGCTTTTTAGTTACGCCGAAAAACTTCCTCTGCCACGCAGGAAACGACGAAAGATAGAGCCGCTGCGACTCCTTGAAAAGCGTGTTGTAGACAAGCGACGACTTGCCGCTGCCGGAAACACCAGTCACGACCGTGAATTTTCCCTTTTCAAATTCAACACTTATGTTCTTGAGATTGTTCTCTGTGCAGTTTGTGATTTTTATTGTGTTCATCGCTAAAAAGCTCCTAAAAAAACCGCCGGATTATAGCGGAAAAACGGTCGAAAACAAGGATTGAAAAATTTTTCAATGCAAGTATAATTTTTGGATTTTTGTCGTTTTGAGGTGTTCCATGTGCAAAAAAGAGGAATTGGAATTTTCAGTTTTTCTTATCCATCAGCTTTCCTATTCGTGGAAGATGATCCCGGCTCAAGTTTACGATATTCTCAATAAAACCGGCATCTTGGATAATTACATCGTCCGCTGTTACGATGTGCTTCACACTATGGGCGAATTATATCTTGTCAACGATATCACCGATTTCGTCAGAGAAAAAGGAGTGGCTGTATGATCGTTTATCACGGATCGAACAAGATAGTAAAAAATCCTGACATCTCTTTTTCAAAACCTTTTCTCGATTTCGGGAAAGGATTTTATGTCACTGATTTTCAGAAACAGGCTGAAAAATGGGCTTCCCGAAAAGCGATGCGATACGGCGGCGAAGGATTCGTAAATTCCTTCGAAATGCAGGATGATCTTTCCGCTTACAAAGTCCTTAAATTCGAAAACGAAGATGAAAACTGGCTTGAGTTCGTCTGTGAATGCAGACGCGGTTCGGAAAACTACAAAAATTACGACATAATAGCGGGCAAAGTTGCCAACGACGATGTTTTCAAAACGGTAAACATGTATTTTCAAGGATTTTGGGACAAGCAGCGGGCTCTGGAGGAACTCAGATACAGTAAGGCAAACAACCAGATCTGCATCGTAAATGGGGACGTTCTTGCCAAAATCCTGAAATTCAAAAACTTTTACAAGGTAATTTCCAATGGTTGATCAGGAAAAACTCGCCAAATTCTATAAACAGGAACTCGAAACAAAAATCATCGGTTATCTCGCCGAAAAACTCGGAATCGACTTGCGCAAAGCGATGGATCTTTACTACACCAGCAAACTCAGCACCCAGATAGAACAAGGTTTATACGGGATCGAAAATCTGGATTACAAAAATCTTGCCGAAGATCTGATTGAAAACGAGATCAACAAATCCGATAAAATTCAGAAGTAGGATATTTTATTAGGACACCTAACTGTAAGTCCGTAAAAAAAGCAAGGTGTTTTTATTTGCCTTTCCCGGTACTCTTTCTATATTTTCCTGTTTTTATTGTTTTTTACCGAAACGGGGGACACATGAACGAGATCTTTTCTCTCTTCAACGACAAGTGGGCACTTCTCAGCGCGGGAACGAAGGATAAGCACAATTCCATGACCATAAGCTGGGGCGGCATGGGAACGCTTTGGAACAAGCCGGTCGTCACGGTCTATGTCAGACCGAACAGGCACACATATAGTTTTATGAATGAAAACGACTACTTCACGGTCAGTTTTTATCCTGAGGAATACAGGAACGCCCTCACGCTGATGGGTAGCAAGTCAGGACGCGACATCGACAAAGACGCGGCGAGCGGACTCACGGTGAAAGACCTCGGAAAAGCAGTCAGCTACGAAGAAGCCGAAGTCACCCTTCTCTGCAAAAAAATCTATTTTCAGGATATGAACAAGGAAAACATGCCCAAAGAGGCGAAAGATTTTTACGGCGACGAAGCGCCTCACAGGATCTTCATCGGCGAAGTCGTCGAAACGATCAGACGATAATATCTTAAAGAAATCAAGAAGTTACTTAACCAGTTCAATTTCCTCGCCTTCTCCGATCACAAGGCGGTTCGGGGAATCAAACTGCTCTGCTCTCTCACGGTCGAAATACTTGCCGTCTTTAGCCGCGATCACATGATACGGGATATCGTGCTTTGCACCGACAAGTTTTGCGCACTCAGCCGCTTCGGGAAGATCCATGTTATAAACGCCGTCGCAGCAGTAGAAAGCGTAGTCAAGTTTCTTTTCAGCAAGAGAAGGCATCTGCTGGGTCTTGCTCGTATCGCCCGAAACATAGACTGTAACGCCGTCTGAAAGGGTCAGAATGTAGCCGACGCACTCCTTCACGTCGTGATTTTTGTTGTATCCCGCTTCGACCGCCTCGATCTTTACATAACCGAGATCAAAACTTTGGTGCTTTCCGTCAGCGAGAGCCTCTTTCCAAGTGATCGTCCGGCAGTCATCCT
>CAMZDX010000077.1 GCA_947305505.1 uncultured bacterium
GCCAAACTCGTTCACTACCGCGTAATCTATATTTTTGTAGCTTTCATGATCATGTCGTTCGCCCTTTCGATGTTTATCGACAGCATCACCGTCATCCTCTTTCTGGCAGCGGTCACGGTCGAGCTTTCGCGCCTTCTCAAATTCAATCCGATAAGCATGATTCTGGCTGAAATTTTCTGCGCCAACTTAGGCGGTTCGGCAACGATGTGCGGTGATCCGCCGAACATCATAATCGGCACAAGCCTCGGCTACTCTTTCGGCGATTTTCTCTCGAACACGGGAATCATCGCATTTATCTGCCTTGCGTTCACGCTGGTTTACTTCACTGTTTTGTGCCGCAAAGAATATGTCCACGCAGGAAAGGATATCGACATTTCAACCATTCCGACGCCGAAATCGGCAATAGTGAGCAAAATCGGTTTCAGCAACAGCTGCATAATCTTTTCGATCGCGGTAGTCCTGCTCGTAACGCACGCCGAAACGGGACTTACGGTCGCATCGATCGGGCTTGGAATAGCGGTTCTTACGCTTCTTGCAGCACCAAGATACGCTACCCGGATACTGAAGCATGTCGACTACAAAACGCTGCTTTTTTTCATCGGACTTTTCTTCGTTGTCGGCGGACTTGAACAGACCGGAATCCTCAAACTCATCGCTGATTTCATCGGAAAAGTCTCAGCCGGAAACGCTCACATAATGATCGCCATCATCATCTGGGTATCGGCAATAGCAAGTGCATTCATCGACAACATTCCTTTTGCCGCAACGATGATACCCGTCATAAAATCGCTTTCCGCTACTACCGGAGTTTCGCTTGAAACCATGGCGTGGGCGCTTTCGATGGGAACCGACATCGGCGGCAGCGGAACCCCGATCGGAGCAAGCGCAAACGTCGTCGGAACCTCGGTTGCGGCAAAATCAGGCCACCCAGTCGGCTGGGGCAGATACTGCAAACTCAGCGCACCCGCAGCTGTCATGGTCATCGTTATCAGCACGATCTACATTTTTGTTAAGTATTTGTAATAATGTTATGAAAAAAATCCTGATATTTTTTACTTTTTCGTTAGTAATAGCCGTTTTTGTTTTCGCGGCGGAACAGCAGAAGGGAAACACCGAAATAAACTCGTTTTCAAAGTCGAAAAAATTTCTCGACAAGGTGATTTACGGCGATGAGAAGGTGAGAAAAACCTTTTACTGCGGCTGTTCCTACGACAGAAAACAGCAAGTCATCGCTGAGGGTTGCAGCTATTTTGATGCGAAAAACCATTCGCGCAGCAAGCGTGTCGAGTGGGAGCACATCGTTCCGGCGGCTGCTTTCGGCGGAAAGCTGAAAGAGTGGAAGGACGGTGATCCGCAGTGCGTTGACAGCAAGGGAAAGCGTTTCAAAGGGCGCAACTGCGCATCTAAAATGAACAAGGATTTTCAGTTTATGCAGGCCGATATGTATAACCTCGTTCCTGCGATCGGAAAGGTCAATGCAGACCGCTCCAACTTTGATTACGGCATAATTTCAGGCGAGGAGAGAAAATACGGCAACTGTGATTTCGAAATTAAAAATAACACTGCCGAACCTAAAGAATCTATCCGCGGAGATATTGCCAGAACCTATTTTTACATGGATTCGGCTTACCCAGGTTTCGGGATCTTGAACGACAAAAACAGAAAAATGTTAGAGGAATGGGACAAATCCGATCCCGTTGACGAATGGGAGTGCAAACGCGCTGCCGAAATAGAAAAAATCCAGAAAAATCAGAATCTTATCTTAAAAGAACGCTGCAAAAAATAATTATTTGAGGAATTCGAGCGGCGGCACGAATTTGTCCGCTTTGTAAAGGGAAACCTGCCAGTCATCGGTTTTTTCAAAGAGAAGTTCCCAGACGATCTCGCCGTCACGGGTGACTTCGAAAAATCTTGAAATCTGCTGCATATCGTAAAATCCGGCAGTTACGAAAATGTTGTCGTTCGGCAGACGGTCGGCATCGCCCCAGTATTCGCTCCACCAGCGTTTGTCGAGCTGTGAGCCGTCGAATTCGAAGGAAATTTCAGCGGTCATGTTAGATTCGTCGATCGTGTATTCGACGATCCTCGTGAAACCGCGTTCAGCCGAGCCGTTGTCGTAAAAAATGACTTTGTTTCCGTTCACGCCGTTGATTTCTGGATCGTGCGAAACTTCGAACCACGGATTCGGGTTGTCTCCGACGAAAGTAAAATCTCCGTCCTTGCCGAGCCGCCAGATTATCGCTCCAGAGCTCATGTCTATCTTGAAAAGAGTCGAAAAGTTGCGCGAATTGACGTAAACGATCCCTTCTTCCTTATACATCGTGACGCTGTTCGTATGAGTCCAGTCAAGCCAGACATCGCCGCTGGTGTTTTCTGAGCAGTCGGGTTTTTCGAAGTAATCCCTGTAATCCCAGCTCCAGATCTCGCCGTAGGTGTCGGCATCGAGGTTGACGACGCGGTCTGTTACGATGCAGCCGTCGTAGATCACCTGCGGGAAGGTGACGGAACCGTCATTCATCATGTAATATGCGTGGTTCCAGCTTCCCGGGCCGTAGTAGTAGCTCATTATTCCCGGCGCTTCCCAAAGAATGTTCCCTTCAAGATCGATTTTTATGGCTTCTTCCGCTAAAGAATCTGCTGCCGAAGAATCTTTCGTGAGAGCTATGAGGATCGTCTGGTTTTCAGGGTTCCATGCGACATCGCCGAAAGAACTCGCATACCACGGATCGTATTCGTAATACCAGACGACATATCCGTCGGTATCGACCATAACCGCGACCGGAAAAATGTGCTCGAAAGTCGTTGCGGCATACTGGAAAAGGACAAAACCCTCGGAGGTCTTTTCTGCAACATGCTCCGTCAAAGACATCAATGGAAGATAATTCGGCGCTTTTCCGGAATGAAATTCAGTTGTTGCAAGAAGTTCAGGTTCTTCTTCATCGGAATAGATTTCAATAGTGTAGTCGAGATTTTCTCTCATCCCCCAAAGGAAAAAATAATGGTCGTTTTTTCCCTCTTTTTCAGCGATTTTATAGCCTTTGTGTGTGTCTGAATAGTACTTCACAAAAGTTTTACGCTCATCCGTTGTCGAAAAAGTAAGTCTGCACGAAAGGGAATTTTCTTTGTTTTCCTCGATTTTAAGATCCGAAATCAGCTCATTTCCGGAATCGGCATCGTCGTCCGGGATCACGTCACTGTCTTCATCTGCGATCTCTTGAGTCGGAACGGAAACTTTATTTTCGCATGAAACGCATAACAACACCAGCAGAACCAAAGAGATTGTAAATAGTTTATTCATCTAAAAACTCCAGCGGAGGAACAAATTTATCCGCGTTGTAAATTTCCACCATAAAATCGTCATTCATTTCGGTATAAAGTTCCCATACGACCTGACCGTCTCGCGTAAGCTCGAAAAGAGAAGAGTTTTCAGGTCTGCTTACCATTCCTTTTGTTACGAAAATATTGCCGTTTTCAAGGTAATCGGCATCTCCCCATGCCGGTGCGAGCCAGCCCCGACCCGAACTGAATCCGTCAAACTCGAAAGAAATTTCAGCAGTCATGGAATCTTCGTCAAAAATATATTCGATAACTCTCGAGTATGTGCGTTCTTCCCAAGCATTGTCGTAAAAAAGCAGAGCTTTTCCGTCTTCGCGTATTTTTGGGTCGTGAGGATAATCTGGCCATGGATATATATTATCTGACAGCATGGTGAAACTGCCGTCTTTACCGAACTTCCATACAATTTCTTTTGTTGCCATATCCATTTTGTAAAAGCCGAGACGGCGTGCGTTAAAATAAATAAAGCGCTTGTCTTTATCCGGAAAAGCGGTATTCGAGTGTGTCCAGTCGCACCATTCCGCCTCAGGATCGACACATGTTATAGTATTGAAATAGTCTGGAGAATCTGGATACCCCCAATTCCAAAGTTCGTTGTAGTCTCTGTCGACATTCATTATTCTGTCAGTTATAACGTTATTGTCATAGATTGCCCGAAGGAAAAGAATAGTTCCGTCATCGAGAAGTTTGTAATCGTGATGCCAGCTTGTTTCGCTGTAATAAGAACCGGCAATTTCAGGAGATTTCCAAATGATATTACCTTCAAGATCTATTTCTATTCCGTCTTCGACAGGAATTTCGGCCATACTCGGATATTTGTGGATCCCTACAAAAATATGATTGGTTTCTTTAATAAATTCAGGATCTTCCAAATCCGCAAATCCCGGAGTGTCGTGTTCGTAATACCAGACAGGAAATCCGTCGTTGTCTATCATTACGATTGAAGCGGGTTCCAAACTGTTGTCTGAGACTTGCGAAAACAAAACAAAACCTCGCATCACCCTTTCTTTTTCATTAGTCACAAGATAGACCGGGTATACGGATTCAGGCACATTTCCGGAATGAAATTCAGCAGTTGCAAGAAGTTTCGGAGTTTCTTCATCAGAATATATTTCTATTTTGTAATCTCTGTTTTCACGCATTCCCCAAAGAAAGAAATAGTGCTCGCTTTTCGCCGAATCTTCTGCAATTTTATAGCCGGAATGAGTGGGGGAATAATATTTTACGAAAGTTTTTCTCTCCTCTTTTGTCGAGAATGTCAGTCTGCACGAAAGAAGGTTTTTTTCATTTTTCTCAACTTTCAGATTGAAAAGAGGTTCTTGAGCAGTATCCGCGTCTTCGTCCGGGATTTCTTCTTCCGTATCATTGTCAGAAATTTCTTGTGATGGAATTGAAACTTTGTTCTCGCACGAAACAGAAAAAATCAGTGCAAACATAAAAAATATTACCGAAAATCTACGCATGATCACTTCCAAATATCAAAAAAACAACGCTGCTATTTTACAGAAAAGCCGCTTAATAACAATTAAATCGCAAAAATAACGGTTTTCTTTGCATTTTCCCGCGCGCTAAATAAAATCGCGCGATTTCGAGTTTTTTCACTTAATTTAGGAGTTAAAAATGACAGTAAAAGAGACATTCGAGAATTGGAAAGCCGGTAGTTACGGCAAGGCGGTAGCGAAGTTCCCCGAAAGGAAGCAGCGCTTCAAAACATCCTACGGCGAAACTGTAGAACCTCTCTACATTCCTGAAAACGAGGACGAAAAATACCTCGAAACACGCGGCGTGCCGGGCGAATATCCGTTCACCAGAGGCGTTCAGCCCACGATGTACCGCGGCAGATTCTGGACGATGCGTCAGTATGCAGGTTTCGGAACGGCTGAAGAATCGAACAAACGTTACAAATACCTTCTCGGCAACGGTCAGACCGGTCTTTCGGTCGCTTTCGACCTTCCGACGCAGATCGGTTACGACTCCGATCATCCGATGAGTGACGGCGAAGTCGGAAAAGTCGGTGTTGCGATCGATTCTCTCAAAGATATGGAAATTCTTTTCGACGGTATTCCTTTGGGTGATGTTTCAACATCAATGACCATCAACGGAACCGCTTCTGTCCTTCTTTCGATGTATATCGCAGTCGCTGAAAAGCAGGGATTTTCGGCTGACAAACTTACCGGAACCATTCAGAACGATATCCTCAAGGAATACATCGCGAGAGGCACATACCGCTTTCCGCCGAAACCTTCGATGAGACTTATCACCGATATTTTCGCTTTCTGTGCGCAGAACGTTCCGAAGTGGAACACGATTTCGATTTCTGGTTACCACATCCGCG
>CAMZDX010000078.1 GCA_947305505.1 uncultured bacterium
TTGTTTGACAATATCATTCAGAGCGGCATTCAGAGATTTTTCCGTGCCGTTGAACATCGCTTCTGCGCCCTGGACTGTCGCCTCTTTTTCAAGATCTATAAGTTCTGAGGTAATCGTGTAGGTTCCGCCGAAAAAATTGATCGTAGTTCTTAAAATCGTGTCGGCCGAAAGCGCCTGACCAAGCGGGATCTGGCAGTTCTTGTCGTTGCAAGCTTTGTACGATTCCTTTTTCATCTCTTTTATTATCGCCTTTTCCTGCCGCTCTTTCGCAATAACTATGAACCTGTTTGAAGCCACGAACTTGCTTCTTATAAGTTCGGTTGCCCGTGAAAGCATGTTTTTGGAAAGCTTGCCGCTTAAATCTTCAAATTCCATTACCGCAAGTTTCAATTTTTCATCTTCTTCGGAAAAAAGCTGAAATGAAACTAAAAGCAAAAATAAAACAATGATTTTTTTCATATCCGCACCGAACAAAATCAAAAACCGTTAATTTTAAGAATTTCTGAAAAAAAGAAAAGATTCCGGATCAATATTGTCGCGCAAAGCAGTAATGTCCTATCTGTGCAAAGTTAAAATCTTCCAGAATTTCCGCTTTTGTTCTGAAAAATCTGAAAAACTGCTTCAGCCACTGGTGCGGTTTCAGGGTTTTTATCACGATCCTGAAAGAAGCAGCTTTCGATGAATAGGCTAAATACGAGGTCAGAACAGAACGTAATTTCGGCAATTCTTCTGGGAGCGCGGGCGGCTCGCCCGCAAATTCAGCACGCGAGCCGCGTGCGCTCCGACAAAAAGATTTTTCCAAATCCCTAAGTTTATTCCTGAAATTGTTGACAACTCTTCTTCTGACGAGGCGGTAAAAGATGTGCTGGACATAACCGAGAAAATTGATTCCGTTGCTTAATGGTGCCACTTTCACTTCGTTTTTGAGTGTGACTTTGAGTTTTTCGGCAAGAAAATTCTTAATTTTACCAAGCCAAGTCCGCAGCTGCTCTTTGTCTTCGTGCATTATGACAAAATCATCAACATATCTGACATAATACTTGATTTTGAGAACATGTTTTATGAACTGATCCAATTCGTTAAGATAGACGTTTGCGAAAAATTGTGAAGTCAGGTTTCCGATAGGCAGCCCTTTGCCGTTTCCGGCGTTGAAAAGGCTTTTTTCGGGCGGAACCCACGACCATTCGCGTTTTGTCGATTTGTTGATGTAGTCTTTCGTCGGCTCGTGGAAAAGCAAGGTGTGCAAAATTTTTGAAATCTGTTCAAAATTCTGTTCTTTTTCGGCTGAATCAAGCTCAAAAATAGTCATCTGGATGCTGTTTTCAGCGTTTTTTCTGATTCCGAGCTGCTTTTTGAGCCCTTTTTCGAGGAGTTTCCACAAAATTTCCTTGTCAATCGACATGAAAAAGTTTTTCACGTCCAATTGCATGAAATACGCCCGTTTCTTGCCGTTCTGCGTGATGCTTCTCATGTTGTGAGCGACACGCTCGACTGCGGCCAAAGTGCCCTTGTTTTTGCGGCAGGCGTAGGAATCGTGAATAAAAACCTTTTCCCAATGCTGTTCAAGAAATCTGACAACCAGATGATGAACAATTCTGTCCTTGAAATCAGCGGCAAAAACCTCTCTTGGCTTGGGATTGCGCACGACGAAGCAGATTGATTTGCCGGGCTCGTAATCACCGCTTTGCAATGATTTTGTGAGCGAAACGATGTTTGTGCAAAGGTTACGCTCAAATGTCTGTGCATTCACGGTACTGCGCTTGCGTTTGCGGCAGTCGATATAAGCCTTGAAAATGTTTTCGGGGGATAAAATGTTTGCGTTCTCGACTCTACCTGACACACCTGACATTGTTGTCGTTGTTCTTATTGTTGTTGTTCACGTTTCCGTTGTTGAAATTCACGTTCCATGCGTTATCTGTATTATCTGATTTAGTAGAGGAAGACCAAATTCAGAGGATTATTATCAGAAAATCCGATCCATTCGGTACGGATTTCTGCGACAGTCTTTCCGGAATAGTCAGCATCGTGTGAAAAGGTGTGACTGTGTTCATTGTTTGAATTGACTGCCGGATATGCTTCACAGGCTCTCTGATCTAACCGCAAACTTGGGACGCTCATGGAAGTGCATTACCTCCACAATTCTGCCCGGATCCCTCAAAATGTTTTTTGAGCTTTTCACACTGCGCATTTATATCAAACAGCATTTCTGCCGCGTGATACCATGATTTGTAACTTTTAAATACGCTGAGTTCCTGACACAAATTCATTTTTATCTGCAACTTATCGATATCTTTCAGCAGTTCGGAGCAGAAACCGGCTTTTTCACTACAATTCAGATCGTTGAATGTCGAAATTTTAAAAAGCAGATCGTTCACCATACGGCGCAACTCAGTTCCGATGGTGTATTTATCCGCTCTTTTGAAATTTCTGAAACACTCTTCGATGTAAACTGTCAAATCAAAAGCCGATTTGTAAAGCTGAAATTTATCGTTGTTAGCCAAAATTAACCTCTTCTGGGAGCTTAGGTCTGCTCGCCCGCAACTAAATCAGCACGCGAGCCGCGTGCGCTCCGACAATGCCCGCCTCTCTGAAACCGGCGGGCAAAAGTGCTCGCTTACGCTGCGCTAAAAATGCGGCCTCGACTCTACCTGACACACCTGACAATGAGGTCGTAGCTCTTACTGTTGCTGCCCACGCTTCCGTAGTAGAAATTCACGCGCCATGCGCTACCTGTACTATCTGAATTAGTAGAGGAAGACCACAACCAAACGTTGTCGTCATCACCCAATTTGCTGTAATAACCACCGTTATTCTCTCTATATTCACAATAACAGTCTTCACTCCAGCAATCGCTTGACAAACAACCGGGATCCTTGACGGCACACGAACCGCCTGTCTGTGAGCCGGGACAATTTTTTATAAGAGTCCTCAGTTCATTTATATTCGGCAGATGCCAGTCTGAATAACCGCAAGCTGTCAGATTATTGCAATAATCAATGGCATCCGACCAGCTCATGGTTGATGAGGCTTTCGGCGACCATATATTGCCGTCTATTGTGGTGCAGGAACCGGAACTTGAGCCTGAACCTGATCCCGAATTATTTTTTGCCACGTCGTAAGCCCACTCCACATCATCCGTCAGATCCGGCGCACACGATGAAAAAAGGAGAAAAATCAAACAAAGAAAAAATGTTGAACTTAATTTTTTCATTTTATCCTCCTAAAATTCAAAGCCCAAAGAAGCATAAAATCCTTCATTTGACGGCGTGAAAGAAACATTCGTGAGAGAAATTTTATCTTCAGGTTTCTCTTTTTTTATCGCTGTGAGAGCTATTCCTGTAATCAAAAGCGTTCCGCCGAGAATTCCGCTTGTAACTTCGAGAGCTCGGAAGGTATTCGCATTTTTGCGGTATTTGTTGGCTTTGTCTACGTATTCAGATTTGTCTAAATCATTGACATAAGCTGCCGCCGTGCTTGATTTCGTCATTTTTTTATAATTGTCATATTCCTTATCGTATGCCACATGAAACCCTGCAACTCCGGCTGCTGCTACGACTGCGCCGACAACAATCAGTGATATTCCGGTGGCTTTATACGGGTGATAAGTATTTTGTGGTAATTTTTCGTTTTTTGAAAAATCTGCTTTTGTCACATTTTTTTGTTTGCTGTCGGATTTGTCAGCCTGATGAATGTTCGTTGGTTTGCAGCCTGCTTCATAACCATATTCGCAAGCGCTTTTATAAATTGCCTTTGCGATTTCTGCGTTCTGCCCGACTCCTTCGCCGCGTTCAGTCACATAACCTGCAAGGTAGCATCCTTCAGGCGATTTCATGCCGCAGGTTTCGTAAAAGTGTTTTGCAGCTTCTTTATACTGTTTTTTGTCATAATCGGATTTTCCCGTTTCAAGACACGCTTCAACGACTCCCTTTTCGCACGATTTTTCAAAGAATTTTAAAGATTTTTCAGGCTCGTCAGCTTTGATGAGAGATGCTGAAATATAACATGCCCCACCGTTTCCTTTGTCACACTTCTCATTCATTTCCTTTTTCAGATAGTCGTTGTAAACAAGGCCGTAAAGGTGCTGTGCCAGAGTTTTGTCAAACGAATAAATTATATTGTTCACATCCTCGATGCCGTAATAAGGCGAATAAATCTCCATATACTGCACAAGAACTGTTCTTTTCTGCGCGTCGGTTATGACTTTAAGCGGAAGAACCTTTTTAAGTTTTGCGGTATCCGATTTTCTCTGCTCTTCAAATTTTTTCAACTGGTCGTTATACTTGTCAACCTGCGCTTTATACTGCTTCCAGAACTGGTATCTTTCCGCTGCTGTCTGATAGTAGGGATTGTCCTCTTTTTCTTTTCCGATTTCCTGCCATGAGGCAATAGCTTCCTGCGGAAATATCTGTCCGGTTTTGTCTGCCTCCTTCGCTTTTTCAAAAAGATCGGCGAGTTTTTTGGTTCTGACATATTTTTCCCAATCGGCAACACGCTTTTTTGCCTGACTGATAAACGGATTCCCTTCACTCATCGAAGCAAGTTTTTTCCAGCAGTTTATTGCTATAACAGGTGAATTTTTCCCGTTTTTGTCTGTATCGACGCATTTGTCGTACTGCACCAGAACATCTGCATCCGCATCAAGGGAAACTCCGGCTCCCGATTCAAGTTCCGAAACGGCAAAACTTGTGTTGACCTTGCCGAAATCAGCCTCTTTCATCTCTATTTTCGGCATATTCGAAAGCTCGACACCGCCGAGTTTGACACCTTTGATTTCCTGCGTCTGCATGGCGGAAACATCGTAAGAAACAACCGAACCCGTTATTTGAACTACGATTCTGTCTAGGGCTTCCATAAGCGACTCTTCACTTCCGTTGAATTTCTGCTTTGCTCCGACGACGGTCGCTTCTTTGGCAAGATCTATAAGTTCTGAAGTTATCGTATATACTCCGCCGAAAAAATTTATCGTCGTCCTCAGAATCGTGTCAGCAGACAACGCCTGGCCGAGAGGAATCTGGCAGTTCTTGTCGTTGCAGGATTTGTAGGATTCTTTTTTCATCTCTTTGATCATCGCCTTTTCCTGACGCTCTTTGGCGATAACGACATACTTGTTCGTGCTGACAAATGCACCGCGGATGTACTCGGTAGCTCCTGAAAGCATTTGCGGAGAGAGTTTTCCGCTTAAATCCTCAAACTCCATAACGGCGAGTTTCAGTTTCTCATCGTCTTCTTCTTCGGCGAGAAGAAACAACGAAAACAAAATCAGACTAAAAAACACGAAAAATCGCTTCATCTTTCCTCCATTTTGTTGTGCGGCTGGTAGAAACCGGGTTTTTAAACAAAAAACGCGGTATTGTAGACAGCATGACGGCGAAGGCAAGTTTTTGCAAAATGTTTTCGCGTTGTTTAACATGACAAGTCCCTCGCCACACTGGAGAGGGATTTAGGGTGAGGTTGTGATTTGCGGGCGAGCCGCCTGCGCTCCGACAAAGAGGATCTTTCCGTTTTTTTATCTAACCCGTCTTCTGGTATTAGATTTTTCGAATGACTGAAATGATTTCAATTTTTCCTGAGATGCTGAATGTCCTTGTTCCGCCGATTTTTTGTACCATCTCT
>CAMZDX010000079.1 GCA_947305505.1 uncultured bacterium
TTCAACTTCATCATGGACGGTCAGTGCTCGAGATACAGCGACACCGTTGAAAACGTTATCTGCCCGGCTGGTTACCACGAAGGCGGAAAAGGAAGATGCTGCCCGACCGGAATGCTCTTCATCGACGACAAATGCCAGGTTCCGCCAAAAGAAGAACCGGCAAAATAACTAAATTTTCTTATGGATCAAGAACTTCTTCCTGAAATAAAAATTTTTAAAGAGCGCTTCCGCGAATTTCTTGAAAGTGAAGCTGCGCTGAACGGCAAACTGCTCGTGAGAGAAATTATTTTCCGTTTTGCTACCGTTCAGTTCAGGGATACACACGGTTTTGAGGCTGGAAAAGTCGAATACATCGCCAAAGTTTTTGACGAAGCTCAGGCTGAATTCGGGAAGATTTTCGAGGAGTTCGCTGTTTTCTGCATTGAAAACGGTTTTGACGAGACTTTTATAAACTCAGAGATGAAGGAATGGCTGACCGGAATTTCGAAAGAAATGGAGCTCGAAAAGGCGGAAAGCTGATTCTTTTCATTCTGCTTTCTCTTCTTCTTCACGGGCTGATTTTCTTGATAAAAATCGATCTTTCGACCGATAAAGGCAGTGAGGAAAGTCTCGTTTCGATAAAGTATCTGGACGATTCTGCGGCAAAACTTCCGGCAACTCCGGTTCTTCCGCCGAAACCTGAAAAAAAGAAAGAAGATTCGAAGCCGAAAGGGCAGATCGTCGATATTGCAAAGCCCAAAATCGAGAAAAAGCCTTCCGAAAGCCGCTTTCTTTCGGAATACGACAGCTCTGTCGAGCGTGAAACCGTTGCAACTCAGCACGACGACAACATAAATGTCCGCGGCGAAAAGCTTAAGCGTCAGCTTGCGAAAAAGGCAGAAAACGTAAAAGCCGAATCCGACGAAAGCATGATGATGCCGATGCAGCCGGCAGATGCGCAGAAACCTGAGCAGGCAAAAGCTGAAAAAATCAAAAAGGGCGAACTCAAAGGTTTTGAAGGTGATGACGGAAGCTATATTGCAGGAAAAGATAAGGAAATCGCCGGAAAGCTCGACGCAAAGGACGATAAGGATGAAGAAGGCCGAGTAAATGTCGGCGGAAGGTTGATCCCGAAAAAACTTCTGCCTTATTTGAACGGCGCAGATGCGGTTCTGATGAGTCCGTCGAACGATTTCCTTGAGGATGTCAAAAAAGGGAATGAAACATATCTCAACACCAGGAAATTCGCTTATGCGGCATACTTCAACAAGATGAAACAGGCAATCTCGCGAAACTGGAGCCCGGGAACGGCGATAATCGTGAATGATCCGATGGGAAAAATGTACGGCAGAAAGGACAGGTTCACGAAGCTGAAAGTTTTTATTTCAGCGCAGGGAAAGCTTGTCAGAGCGAAGGTTATCACGAGCAGCGGAGTCGATTTTCTCGACCGAGAGGCGATAAATGCTTTCAAAATGGCGGCTCCTTTTGCTCCGCCGCCAGAAGTTCTCCTAAACGAAGACAAACAGCTTGAAATACAGTTCGGATTTATGGTGACAACTCATGAATAATTCAAAAAAAGCGGTCGTTCTTTTCAGCGGCGGCCTTGATTCGACAACGGTTTTAGTTTATGCGATGAAACATGGATACGACGTTTATCCGCTTACTTTTTCTTACGGTCAGAGGCACGCGATCGAAATAAAACAGTCGGAAAGAACGCTTGAAAAATACGGACTTCTGAACAGGCAGACGATATTTTCGATCGATCTTACACCTTTTGTAAACTGCTCGCTCATAAACAAAAATCTGGAAGTTCCTGAATTTGCCGAAAACAGGATCCCTTCGACTTATGTGCCTTCACGAAACCTTATTTTTCTTTCGGTCGCATCGGGTTTTGCCGAAACTCTGTGTGCGGAAAAGATTTTTATCGGTGTCAATTCGGTCGATTATTCGGGTTATCCCGACTGCCGCCCCGAATTTGTGGACGCGTTTAACAAAACTATTGCCGTTGGCACGAAGCAGGGTGTTGAAAGCGGAATAGAGGTCGTTGCGCCGATTCTCAACATGTCAAAAAAAGAGATAGTTGAACTCGGAATGTCACTCGGCGTTGACTATTCGCTCACTCACAGCTGCTACAATCCGACTAAAGACGGGCTTTCATGCGGAATCTGCGACAGCTGCAGACTCAGACTTGAAGGTTTCAGACAGGCAGGATTTGAGGATCCTCTTCAATACGCGCGGCGCCAAGAATAACGAGATCCAGGTATCCCGGCAAGATAAATTAGAAATTCATTGTGATATTGACAACAACTTCTGAACTCAAAGTCTTTGCGACCGGGCATGTGTCGGCAGCAGCTTTGAGCATCGTCTTCTGTTTGTCTGTGTAGTCGTGATGCGGGAAATTGAAGACTATGTCGATCTGTCCGACGCGGCGCGGATCTGTTGCCATCGTCTTTTTTATTTCGTAGGTTGCGCCGTTGATATCGAATTCATGAGTCTGCGCGGTGATTCCCATTATCGTCATCATGCATGCAGCAAGCGCACCGCAGACGAGATCTGTCGGTGAAAAAGCCTCGCCTTTGCCGTGGTTGTCGGTCGGAGCATCGGTCATAATTGTGTTGTTCGATTTAAGGTGGGTCATTTCATTGCGCAATCCGCCTTTGTACTGCCCTTTGATTATTACAGGGGCAACTGAATTGGAGTTCTGCATTTTTTACCTCTTTTTTGATTAAAACAATAAAACGGCATTATTGTAGCGGAAGAGCGTGTTTTGGCAAGAATTTCATTGTAAGCCGCGTGACATCAGAATGTTTGATTTATTTAAAAAAATAATTAAAATTTCCGCCGTTGAACTTTTTTAGGAGGAAAAAATGAAGAAAATCTGGTTGGTTTTGATTTTGGTTTGTGTTTTCGTTATTTCAAGCTGCGGAGATGATAACAAAACTCCGGTAATAGTTGATGAACCTGACAATGAGCCGACGGAAACAGCTGATGCAGATGCTGAAGAACCTGCGGAAGAAAATGAGACCCAGGAGTTCGATCCTGAAAATTCCGGTTACACTGTTGAATTCAACATCATTGACATCGATATGATGGGGCAGGGTCAGTCGATGGCAATAGGATATTTCATGAAGACTGCCCGTGAAGATCTGGAAGAAGGCGAGGTCGTTGATGTAACGCTTGACACCTGCGTCATGGGCGAATCTTCACCGCGCGTTCCGAGCTGCACGAGTAAAGAAGACTGTGCTCCGGAACAGGAATGCGTTCCTGATTACGATAACAACAGCGGTCAGCCGATAGAAAACAGCGAACACTGCGAAACTCCGAACAGGGCATCACTTGATGTCGGTCCTGTGCAGATCGCAGGTTTTAACGGAGGACCTTACACTTTCGCTTATGAGCCGGGAGATCAGGTCTACAAACTCAACGGAACCGGCGACGGAAGCATTGACAGAAGTCTTATCGCATACGGTGTCGATTATACGATCCTCGGCGAAAATATGCTGCCTGACGATCTCGAATCGCTTTCCGCAACATTCAGGATGCCTCCGATGCTTCAGCTTATAGAACCTGCAACAACTGAAGGCGGAACGTTCGGTGCTGCAATTGCAGTCGACAACACCAAACCTCTTACTTTCAAGTGGGAAGGCAACGGCGGACAGGGTTATATCGACATTACGATCACGGCGGCTCAGTCGCTTGCCAATACGGTTTCCGTAACATGCAAAGTTATAGACGACGGCGAGTTTACTGTTCCTGAAGAATTCGCTTCGCAGCTTGTTTTCGGCGGCGGCGGAGACGGAATGATGGATCAGATGCTTGCAATGATGAACATGATAATTTTCGACCGTCACACGGAATCGCCTATTACCGGTGACGGCATTTCTGTCGGCAGAGTTTCATCGGAACAGCTTATCATGGTAAATGTTCTTCCGACCGGATCAAATTAATCCAGAACCAATAGAGCCGTAAGGCGAATAATCATCATTATGAAAATCATCCGCATCAGCAAAGATCTGATTCTCAAAGAACTTGAACTGAGCGATGCAGAACATATCTTCAAAGCAATCGATTCCCAGCGTGAATATCTCGGAAAGTGGCTTCCGTTCGTCGAATTTACGAAAAGCGTCAAGGATTCACTCGATTATGTCAATACGGTTGTCACCATGCCGGAAGATTGCAGGGAATGGCAGTTCGCGGTTTTCTGCGGCGGCGGTTTTGCAGGACTTGCCGGATTCAAAGGAACCGACAGGCTAAACCGCAAAAGCGAGATCGGCTACTGGCTTCGCGAAGAGTTTCAGCATCGCGGAATAATGACCGATTCAGTCCGCGCATTGATAAAATTCGGCTTTTCGGAACTCGATCTCAACAGGATCCAGATAAAATGCGCTCCCGACAACATTAAAAGTAACAAGATTCCGCAGAGACTGGGCTTTACTTTTGAAGGGATCGAGCACGACAGTGAATTTGTGCGGGAAGGCGTTTTCAGAGACGCCAATGTCTGGAGTGTTCTCAGAAAAAATTTCGTAAACTGAGTGATCACGCTTAAAAATCGGTAGTTTCATAAAAATCTGCGAAAAAACCGAATAAAAAACACTCTTTTGATTGACTTATTGAAAGGGGTGCTTATTTACTTCCACGTTTTATTGTTTTGCGAGGTGACAATGAGCGTCGAAAATTTTGATCTGACAGAGATTCCGGCAACTTTACCGCTGTTCGTTCTGAATGACAGCGTCCTTTTTCCTTTGATGATTCTCGGGATCGGGCACACGGCGGGTCCGGCGTTTTCCAATCTGCTCAAGGCGGCTGAATCGACCGGAAACTATGTCGTAGTAGCTGCGAGAAAGCACGATAAACCTGAAGTTCCGGCAAGTGATCTGCACTTGACTGCGGAAGATATTTATCCGGTCGCGACGATCGCTGCTGTAGCAAGGGAAAGGAGCGGTGTCGGTGCCGGCGGCGGCGCGATTCTCAAAGGTTTGAAAAAAGTAAGGATAAAATCGACATATTTCGATACTAATTTTCAGGTCGGTTTCGCAAAAGTCGAAGTCATCGAGGAAGATACGTATTTTCAGGAAAGCGACAAACTGCTTATGCGGACGGCGATGGCGGAAATCAGAAGAATGATTGACATGCTGGTTTCTTTTAATCGCGTTCCTGCAGGAATGTTCAAGGATTTCAAGAATATAAGCGATCCTGCGAGACTTGCTGAATTTGTGGCTTCCAACTTTATGAGAAGTGTTGCCGATATGCAGAAAGTTCTTGAGGAAAACTCTCCTATGAAAAAACTGGAGATGGCGCAGAGAATTCTCGAGGACGCTCTTGCATTCGCACAGGTTCAGAACGACATCAAGCGTAAAACGATGGAACGGCTCGACAAAGGACAGAAGGATATGATTCTTAGAGAGCAGATAAAGCAGATCCAGAATGAACTCGGAGAAGGCGATCCTTTTTCTGCAAGTATCAGAGATTACGAGAAAAAACTTGAAGAAGGTCTGCTTCCCGAACATGCGGTGCCCGAGGTTAAAAAACAGATCGAGCGGCTTAAAAGCATGAGTCCTTTTTCGCAGGATTCTTCGATGCT
>CAMZDX010000080.1 GCA_947305505.1 uncultured bacterium
AATTTTTTTTTTGCCTGATAGTAGTTTTCGAAAGTTTTGTGAAAATCGAGGTGGTCGCGCGTCAGATTCGTGAAAATCGCAACATCGAACTTCGTTTTTTCGATTCTGTTTTCTGCAAGAGCATGACTGCTTACTTCCGAAATGACAGCTTCAACTCCCGATTTCTGCATGTCGTCTAGCAGAGAATACCACTTCCAGTTGAGAGGCGTCGTATTCTGCGCCGGAATGAGCTTTCCCGCATACTTGTAGTTGAGCGTGCCTATAACTCCGCAGCTCATATCGTCCTGAAGAACGTTTTCAAGAATGAATGTCGTCGAAGTTTTGCCGTTAGTTCCGGTGACTCCGATCATCTTCATTTTTTTATCAGGCTCGCCGTAAAAAGCGGGAAGGACCGCCTTCAGAGCCTCTTTTACCGAGTTTACGCGGATATAATTTTCTTTCCTGCACTCTTTTTCTCCGATAACGAGCGCAGCCCCTTTTTCAAAAGCGGTTTCTATAAAATCGTGTCCGTCAATGTTTGCTCCTTTTATGCAGAAAAATACGCTTCCCGGCATAACTTCTCGCGAATCGGCGGTAATTTTTTCCAGTTCACGCGATCCGTCACTGACTTTTGCCTCAAGAGTCACATCCGAAATAGCATCAATAAAATCAGCTGTTTTCATCATTTTTTTCTTTATCCTCTTCAATATCGAGAGTTACAACAGTTCCGGTAAGAACGATTTCGCCGGCTTTCGGCGACTGTCCGACTATCTTTTTGTTGTTGGCGGGGTTGCCTACAAAAATGACATCAAGATTTTTGTCGTTTGCGATTCTGAGCGCTTCAGTTGCACCAACATTGCGGAAATTGGGTATTTTTACATAGTCTGATGCGATTTCAGACTCTATTTCGGAAGCTTCGAAATCGATAACGCTGCCTGTCATATCGGTAGCGACATACTCGGGAACTTTGTCTTTATCCTTGTCGCTCTTGTCGACGAAAACATCGAATTTGGGAAGTATTCTCGCCGCAATCTCTCTGAAAACCGGAGCTGCAGCGGTTCCGCCGAACTCCCTTCCCTGCGGCTCGTCGATAACGACTATCATCACGACTTTCGGATCGTTGTTGGGAACGGCTCCCGCAAAAGAACAGACGACTTTGTTCCACGAATACTTTTTGGCAACGTGGTCGTATATCTGTGAGGTTCCCGTTTTACCGCCGACAGAAACACCTTTGAGACGCGCCTTTTTTGCAGTTCCGTGCTCGTCTGAAACGACGCCTTCAAGCATGTCGATTATTTTTTTATCGGATTTATACTCATAATTGATACGTTTGGGCTTGGGAATAAAGACTTTTTCAAAGTTGTTGCCGACTATTTTGTCGACAAGTACCGGTTCCCACAAAACTCCGCCGTTGTATATCGCGGAATAAGCTCTCGCCATCTGCACCATATTGACCGAAAGCCCTTGCCCGAACGAAAGGTTTCCTTTGTCTATCGGGTACCATTTTTTGTAGTCTCTTATCGGTTTGTTCGCCTCGCCAGAAATGTTTATTCCGCTTTTCTGACCGAAACCGAACATCGAAAAATAGTTGTAAAGCTGCTCGTTCGAAAGTCTGTCCGCAAACTTTATGGTACCGATATTACTGGAACTTACGACAACGTCGCGGATCGTCATCCACTGATTTGGATGTGAATCGTGGATAACTCTCTTTCCGAAAACGAAACTCCCGTTTTCACCGTAAACAAGTTCTCCAGGTTTTACCAGATTTTCGTTAAGAACGGCCAGAATGGAAAACGATTTGAATGTCGAACCCGGCTCAAAAAGGTCACTTACAGCATGATTTCTCTTGTTTTCGGCAGGATATTTGCCATAACGCTCAGGCTCGTAGTTCGGATAGTTCGCCATCGCAAGGATCTTTCCGGAAGAAGGTTCCATAATGACTACTCCGCCCCATTTCGCGTGGACTTTTTCCATCATTCTGGCAAGTTCTTCCTCTGCGATGAACTGGATCTCGGAATCTATCGTAAGATAAATATCGTGTCCTTTTTTCGTGTTTCCTATCTCGCCTTCGACATCGATATCATCTTCATATATTCTTTTTTTGGTGAGCTTGTTCTGTTTTATTTTGACTTTTGCTCCGGCAAGGTATTCGTCATACCTCATTTCAATGCCTTCAAGCCCTTCCGGCCCGTCTTCTTCCGGATTTTTATTGGCCTGAACGAAACCGAGAACGTTTGAAAGAAGCTTTCCCTGCGGGTAAACGCGCTTGTAACTCTCCTGATATATTATTTTTGCAAGATCTTCTATGCGCTGTTCAGCTCTTTTCTTATCTTCAGAATCCCCTTCTTTATCCTTTATGCTTTTCGCCGTTTTACTTTCTTTATTTTTAGCCTCCCTCGCCGCATTTTTGAGAGCTTCCACTTCTTCATAAGAGGCATCTTTTTTCAAATATTTGAAATGACTGTCTTTTCTGAGGACAGCTATTGTTTTTTCACGGTCAATACCGATAGATTTGGAAATAATATCAGCCAAAAAAGCTTTGTCACGAACACCTTTGGGATCGACTGCGATATCGATTTTCGGTTCGCTCATGGCAAGCGGAGTGCCGTTTCTGTCGTATATGGTTCCTCTTTTGCCGCTGACGACCGTAAATTCGACCGAACTTTCGATCTTTTTCATTCGTTCTTCGTGCAGCAGAACCTGCAGATAATAGAATCTTGCGATAAGAACCAGAAAAAAAAGGAAAATAAAGGAAGCAAAAACAAGATAGATCTTTCGTCCTGTATCCATCCTTCTCTCACATATTTACGAACCTAATCCAATTTTACGACCTTGTCTGAAGTCATAACGGAAATTTTCATATCCCTTGCTTTTTTCATAAGTTCATCGGAAGAAGTCATTTTAAGATAGTTTCTCTGGGAAAGATCCTTCTGCCACTCGAGTTCTTTTGTATCGTTTATCATCTTAATTATATTGGCTTTAAGGTTTGTCTTATATGCTTTGTAGTAACTGTCGGTGAGCATCAGGGAAGCCGCCGCTATAATCATGCAGATATAAACCACAAGTTCACCCGAAAAAAGCGTATGAATCTTTGAGGTAATGATCCTCGAATTACTGAAAATTCTGATTCTGTCTCTCTTTGAGTTCTCAGAATCTGCATGAACGTAAGCTGCCATAGTCTCCCCCCCTGGTTATAAAAAATTAGCTCCTCTTCAAAATTCTCAGTTTCGCGCTTCTTGCACGCGGATTTCTGCCGCACTCTTCATCTGTCGGAGTTACCATATCGACCGAAAATGAAGCGTCGCAGCAAAAAGGAACAGTCTCCTTGTCGCCGGTATAAAACGGAATTTTGTTTTTACGGTCGCGGAAAAAATTCTTCACGATCCTGTCTTCGGTCGAATGGAAAGTTATTATTCCCATGATCCCTTTATCAGAAAGAAGCGGAAAAGCCTTTTTCAGCGCAGTTTCAAGCTCGCCGAGTTCGTCGTTTACAGCCATTCTCAGCGCCATGAACACCTGCGTTGAAGGATCTATCCCCTTTTTTGCGTATCTTTTTGCCTTTCTTATTTCATCGGCAAACTGAAGAGTCGTCGTCATTCCCTCTTCCGCACATCTTTTCAAAGTTCTCGCAACCGTTCCAGCCTCGCGCTCCTGAGCGTAAAGACTCAGAATGTTCCGAAGCTCACCTTCCGTTGCATTTTTAATGAAATCGAGAGCCGTGACTGAAGAATTTTTGTCCATCCTCATATCCATCGGACCGTCCTTCTGCATCGAAAAACCGCGCTGAGGCGTATCGAACTGAAAACTGCTGACACCCAGATCGGCAAAAACGGCATCCACCTTATTTATCTGCAGAAGGAACATCACTTTATCGATTTCGCTGAAAGGCGAATTAACCACCGTGACATTCGGAAAAGAGGCGAATTTTTCCTTGAGATGAGCTACCGCATCCTGATCTCTGTCGATAAGAACCGCTCTCAAGTTCGGATATTTTTCAAGAATACCGGCATCGTGACCGCCGCCGCCTGAAGTCAGATCGACAAAAACGGAAGGCTCATTATCGAAAGAAGACAATACTTCATTGAATAATACGGGAACATGAACGAAATCCATTATCTGTTTCCCCTTTCTTCAAGAAGTTTTCTTCTTGCTTCATTCAGCTTAGCACGGATCGAATCCTTCGTTCCCTTCGGGATCATTTCATATTTTTCGAGAGTTTCTCTTGCCCATATTTTGATCGTGTTGATTGCGCCGATAAAAACGACATCCTTGTTTATTCCGGCATAATCTATCCACGATTTCGGAAGTCTTATTCTGTTCTGACCGTCGAGATCGACCTGAAGCGCGCCGCCGACATAGTTGACAAGAAGCCAGTCTTTGTCATCGTCGTCATCCATTCTGTCAATGACTTCCAGTTTTTCATTCCACTCTTTCAGTGAAAAAACCTCGAGATAAGGAAGATCGCCTATCGAGGACCTTACGACAACGAGCGTCTTGTTTTCACCCTGGACATCAAGCTGGGAATAGTAATCGGCAGAAAGCGGAATCCTTCCCTTCGGATCGATCCTGTATTCCTTTCTGCCGAACAATGTCTGGAGAAGTGTTGACATTTTTTACCACCCAAAAGACCAAAACTTCCACTTTTTACCACAAAAATTCACGGAAGCAACTTTTTTTTCACAATTTTTTCATTTTTTTCTTACATGCCAGTAGACAAAGGGGATTAGCGTAAAAAATTTTGCCTTTCAGCTGTCAATCTCTAAAATCTGCTGTTTTTTTGGGAAATTGAAAAGGAGATAAGACAAAATGGCATCAAAAGTGATAAAAAACAGTTATTGGGTGATTCCGGGAGAGATCATGGCCGGTCCCTTCCCCGGCAGTTCCGAAGATTTCAACGCAAAACTGCGTGTCCGCTCCCTTTTCGATCTTGGGATCCGTGCCTTCATAAACCTTCAGGAAGAAGGTGAAATGGTGGCAAGAAACGAAATCTATAACGAAAATTACTGGGATTTTTTCAGACTTTTCCTTAAAAACAGCGGTGAAGAGGAAATCGAAGGCGGTGCAATCAGGCGCTTTTCGATACCCGACAAAAATGTTCCCAGCGTTGAACTTATGAAAAAAATACTTGATGAAATCGATATGCTCCACGCGAAAAAAATCCCGATTTACATCCACTGCTGGGGCGGAATCGGCAGAACGGCGACAGTTGTCGGATGCTGGATGATGCGCCACGGAATAGCGACTCGCAACACCGTTCTCGATGAGATTTTCACTTTGCGCCAGATAGGCGTCGATCCAGCTTATTTAGGGTTGAGATCACCTGAAACAGACGAACAGGAACGTTTTGTTCTCGCATGGCAGAAAGGAGAATAGTTATGGAAGAAAAAATAGAACTTGTTAAAAAAGTGTATGCGGCGATCCATTCGGCCGCTGAAATCGCAGGACGTGACAGCCGCGAAGTGCGCCTTGTTGCAGTCTCGAAAACAAAACCGGTCGAAGACATAATCGCTTTCCACCGCGTCGGACTTCGCGAATTCGGTG
>CAMZDX010000081.1 GCA_947305505.1 uncultured bacterium
TCGGTTTCAACCCGAGCAATGACGGCATCGTCGTAAAAGTTCCGGTTCCCGCTCTCACGCAGGAAAGAAGAAAAGAGCTCGTAAAACAGCTGAGCCAGCTTTCGGAGAAGTTTAAAGTCAGTCTCAGAAACATCCGCCGCGATGCACTTGACGAGATCAAACGCGCTCAGAAAGACAAAGAGATCACTGAAGACGACGAGAAAAAATTCACCGATAAGATCCAGAAAGACCTCAACGACTACATCAAAAAACTCGAAGACATTACGAAAGTAAAAGAAAAAGAGATCCTCGAAGGATAATTATTTCCAATCAATTGAATTAAATCTTTATCTTCAGCCACTTTTTCTGTCTGTACAAAACGCAGAAGATTCCGTTTGTAAGTACCATCGTGAGTGCGATGGTGAGCCAGACTCCGTTTGCTCCGAGCCCGAGTTTGACTGCTAAAAACCACGAAAGGGGAATACGGGCGAAAATTATAGGCATGGCAACGTAAAACGACGGTTTTGTGTAGCCCGATCCTGCGAATGTGCCGTTTTCAAAGACGATGCCGCCGCACTGGATTATTTCAGCGGGCATTACGAACCAGAGGTAGCGCATTCCGTGGTGGAGAAGGTCGGGGTCTGAATTGAAAAACGAGACGAACTCACGCGCGAAAACGATCGTGACAAGCGAATATATTGCAGTCAGCAGACATACCGCCTTGAAAGAAAATATCGAGGCTTCGAAAGTGCGCTCTTCCTGCTTTGCGCCGATATTCCTGCCGACAAAAGTCGAAAGACCAGACGCGAAACCGTGGGCTACGAAGTATGAAACGCTTTCTATCTTGTGGCCGATACCCATCGCGCCGATAGCTCCTGAGCCGAAATTGGCTGTAACTTTCGCTATGAAAAAGTATATGAATGAAAAGAACATGCTTGAAAGCGCGACTGGGCAACCCAGCGTGATATAGCGGAAAAAACGGATCTCGTCTCCTGTTCTTTTCAGGCGGATCCATCTGTTTTTTACGATGATGTAAAAGTAGAGGAGCGATGCGATCGCGTAGCAGATTATCGTCGCTACTGCGGCTCCTACAGTTTCAAGTCTCGGTACCGGACCGTAGCCGAACATAAGGAGCGGACTTAGCACGATGTTAAAAATAAATGTAATGATTTCAACGATTACCGGCGTTTTTGTGTCTCCCCACGCGATGAGTATCGAGTGGAGCGAAAACATCAAGAAAGCGATGACCGAAGTTCCCATCATTACCTGAAGATATTCTACCCCGGCAGTTCTGGCTGTATTTTCAAGTTTTATCATGTCAACGAGCGGATTTATGAGGGGAAAAAGCAGGATAGAGCACGCCGCACCGAGTAAAAAAGTGAGTTCCAAAGCACGCATGCAGTTGCTTTTCGCCGTTTCGATTCTTCCTTCGCCGATATTTCGCGAAACTCCGGCGACTATGCCGACTGTTACGAGAGAGGTGAGGCCGTTTACAGCCCAGACCATGAAAACCGATGCGCTTACTCCGGCTAAAAATTCCTTTCCGAGACGCCCCAGCCAGAACATATCGACGATGTTGAAGCCGCCTTTTAAAATGTTGAGCAGGATTATCGGGATCGAGAGCGAGAGTATCGCTTTTGACGGCTTGTCTTTAAGCAAATCGACCGGTGTTTTCGTCATAAACTCTCCAAAATTGCGGGAAAACAGAAGAATGGTGGAGCAAACCGGATTCGGACCGGCGACCTCGTACATGCGAAGCACGCGCTCTCCCAGCTGAGCTATTGCCCCACGCGGCGCGGACTATAAGAAAAAAAATGTGTTTTGCAAATAAAAACAGTTGTGTTTTTGAAAAATTTGTGAAATCGGCAGGGAAAAAGCCGCTTTTGCGTCAGCTCTCTTTTTTTGCGATATTTCCGTTTCCTTTGAAAATCGAATTTTCGGGAATAAATCCGCGAACGCTTGAAAGCGGGTAAACTACTGAATTTCTTCCGATAATTGTTCCAGGGTTAAGAACAGAGTTGCAGCCGATTTCGGCATTGTCACCCAGAATTGCAGAGAATTTGCGAAGTCCGGTTTCGAGTGTTTCGCCTTCGCAGTGTATTTTGACGTTTCCGGGAATCGAGCGGACGTTCGAAAGGATTACTCCTGCTCCGATGTGGGCGTGAAAGCCTAAAACCGAGTCTCCGACATAGTTGAAATGAGGCGTCTGAACCTTGTTGAAAAGGAAACTGTTTTTGATTTCGGTCGAATTTCCGATGACGCAGTTGTTTCCGATTACCGCATTTCCGCGTATGAAGGCGCTCTGGCGGATTTCAACGTTATGCCCGATTATCGCAGGTCCTTTGATATAGGCTGTTTCTGCGATTTCGGTATTTTTGCCGACCCAGACGTTTTCCTTTATCATCGTGTAGTCGCTGCCCAAAGTCGGTCCTTTTTTCAAAATGTAGTCTTTGATGAGCGGCAGGATTTCGTGCGGATAATCACATCCTTCGAAAATATCGGCAAAATCGGTCTGAGTAAGGTCTAAAAGTGCGCTGATTTTGATTTTTTCCATGATTTACCTACCCGAAAATTAAAGTTGGAATCCATATAAAAAGTTTGAGTATAAGGCGCGCCGGAACGAGCAGCACGCTGAAAGCTCCGGTAACGACTAAAGCCATGATTATGATAAAACCGTATCTTTCAAGCGTGATGAATATCATGTCGTATTCGCGCGGCAGAAAACCGTGAAGTATCCTGCTTCCGTCAAGCGGAGGGATCGGAATAAGGTTGAAAAAGCAGAGCATGATGTTGAACATGAGCGAAATTTCAAAAAAAGTTATGACGATTTCATTCGGGAAAAAGCGGTATGCCGCAACGTAAAGAAATGCACTGATGAATGCCAGCGCGAGGTTGCTCAGAGGGCCTGCCGCAGCGACGAGCATCATGCCGCGTCTCATCTCGATGTGAGGATAAAAACGGTACGGGTTGACGGGAACCGGTTTTGCGCCGCCGAAAAAAACTCCGGCTAAAAGATAGCTCAGAAGCGGAACGACGACCGACATCATCGGATCAAGGTGTGCGATCGGGTTCAGAGTGAGTCTTCCTGCATCCTTTGCCGTTGAATCGCCGAGTTTCAGCGCTGCCCATCCGTGCGCGACTTCGTGGATGACCATCGAAAAGAGCAGGGGAATGACGCCTATTGCGATGTAGAAAATTTTGTTCCTTATCATTTTGACCTCAACTGTTGTGTTTGAATCCAAGTTTTTCAAGATTTTCGACGACTTCGCATACCGGAAGCCCGATCACGTTCGAGTGAGAGCCGTTTATAGCTCTGACCATAAAAGCGGCTTTGCCCTGGATCGCATAGGCCCCGGCTTTGTCGTAAGGCTCGTCGGTATCGCAGTAAAAAGCGATTTCATCAGCCGAAAGCGTCTTGAATTCCACGTCTGTGCTTACAGAAAAAACGGAAGTTTTTCCTTTGTAGAATATTGCGACTCCTGTGCAGACCTGATGGGTTTTGCCGCTGAGTTCCGAGAGGATCCTTTCTGCATCGGTTCTGTCTTTCGGTTTGCCGATGACCTCGTTTCCCAAAGCGACGACGGTGTCAGCCGATATAACAGGTGTGTCGTTGTATTTGCTTGAATTTATTACTGATTTTCCTTTCTGTTCAGCCAAAGATTCAACGATTTCAGCCGGCTTTAGCCCCTGCTGGATTTTTTCTTCGCAGCACGGTTTTACTACAACAGGTTCGAAACCTGCCTCTTTGAGCAGTTCGAATCTTCTCGGCGAGCCTGAAGCAAGTATTATTTTTGTCATTTAAACCTCTATTCACAAAAAAACGCGGGATTATACTTAAAAATAAAATAAAAAACAGAGATTTGTGATTTCAGCCGAAATATGATGAAAAATCTTCACAAATGAAAGCAAGCGACTATACTCGCCGCGTTGTTTTTTACGGTTTTTTTATAAATTGATTTAAGGAGTTTACTATGACTACAAGACTTGAAAACGCTCTTAACAACCATGTCAGCGAGCTTAAAGCAAAAGGAACGGCAAAAGGCGACGAAATGGTCATCACGAAGATCCTTCCGCCCGAAGGCGCAAACGGCCCTCGTTATGTCGTTGAAGGTTACGAGCAGAAGTTTATCAAAATGAATTCAAACAGTTACCTCGGTCTTTCGATGAGAAAGGAAGTTATCGAAGCTGAGGAAGAGGGAACGAAGGCTTTCGGTGTCGGCCCCGGTGCTGTCCGCTTCATTTCGGGAACCCACAAGGCTCACGTCGACCTTGAAAAAAGGCTTGCAAAGTTCCACGGCAGAGAATCGGCGATGATTTTTTCGAGCGCTTACGTCACTTCGATGGGTGTTATTTTCCCGCTTATCACCAATGAAACGGTCATCATCAGCGACGAGCTCAACCACAACTGCATCATCAACGCGATGAAACTTTCCCGCCCGGCGCTCAAACTTATATACAAACACAACAGCATGGAAGACCTTGAAGCAAAACTTCAGGAAGCTGTAGGCAAAGGCAAAAGATGCATCGTCGTAACAGACGGCGTTTTCTCGATGAGAGGCGACTTCTGCCCGTTCGACAAATTCACCGCGATCTGCAAGAAATACAACGACAAATTCGAAGAAGGCGTAACGACCGTAGCTGACGATTCCCACGGTGTAGGCGCTTACGGCAAGACCGGAAGAGGAACAGAGGAAGTTACCGGCGCGAAAGTCGACATCCTTATCGGCACGCTCGGAAAATCATACGGCGTAAACGGCGGATACGTTGTCGCATCCAAAGCAGTAACCGAATTCTTGAGACAGACCGCTCCGATGTACATCTACTCGAACCCGATCACGGTCGGCGAGGCTTACGCAGTTCTTAAAGTTCTCGACATCCTTGAGAGCGAAGAGGGCATCAAACGCCTTGCTCACCTTGCCGAAATCACAGCAAGATTCGAGAAAGGACTCGTTGATAACGGCTTCGAGACGATCGCAGGCCCGCACCCCGTAACTCCGCTCATGGTCAGAGACACCAAAAAGACGGCAGACATCGTTGCATGGCTCACAAAGAACGGCGTTCTCGCAACGGCTATGAACTATCCGGTAGTTCCGAAGGGCGACGAAGAGATCCGTTTCCAGATCAACGCAGACCACACCGCAGCTGATATCGATTACGTAATCAACGTTCTAAAATCGTTTAAATAATTCTGTTCTTTTGCCGCCGCATCCTTAGACACCTTAAACACACTGGATTTTCTAAATTCCTTAGGGTTTGTGGCGGTATTTTTTATTCCTTAAAAAATTGGTTATTTTTTTTATTTAATTATAATTGCGCGTTTGTTTTTTTACTAACCGTTTTTTAGGAGTTTGAAATGGCAGAAAAGAAAGCGGCAAAGAAAGCCGAAAAATTTGATCCGAAGACCTTGACTTATTCCAAAAAATCAGGCTGGGACGGTATCTCCGAAGCAAAGATGAAAGAGATCATGAACTTCGCTGAAGGTTACAAAAAATTCCTCACGGATGCCAAGACCGAGCGTG
>CAMZDX010000082.1 GCA_947305505.1 uncultured bacterium
TCACGGTTCTGCTTTATCTCTATCTTCCTGATTTTATCGAGAAGATCATGCTTGTCACATACCGGTTTCCTATAGTTGCAGAGCTTGACGAAGAGTTTTTCAAAGCCTTTTCACTTTACTCATCTGATCTTCTGATGATTTCAGGTTTTTCCGGCGATATTCCTGCATCGTGTCCGCAGTTTTCTGATCCTCTCTTGGGTGAAGCTGGAACGGCACTTATAACCTCTTTTTATTTCCAGTATTTCTGCAAGTTAGCCGTTTTTCTGCTCATGCTTTTTGTCTGGACTGCAAAAGAGGTGATTTTTTCATACGGCTGGGGAACTCTGATGTCTTTAAACATGGTGGGATTATGCTTTGCGCTTGTCTTCCCGGCCTTTCCCGATCAGGGTTTCGCCTCGATCGGAGGCTTTTTCCGTTCGATTGCTGTTTTTGCCCTCTGGCCTGTGCTTTACGCTGTTTTTATCTTCATCACTGGTAAGGCGCAGGTTGAAATAATGAAGCTCGCTTCGGAAATATGCGCCTGCCCATACAGTTTCAGGATCGATAGAGACACCGTTTCAGTGATTTCCGGGCTTCTTTTCACGGGGCTTTCTATCGTTTTGATTCCCTTGTTCGCTTCTAAGGCTGCCGGTTCAGAACAGCTTAAAAACGCAGTTACAAACATAAAGACGATAACTTTGTCTCATATAGACCGTTACAGGATGAAATGATGAAAAAAGATGAGGCTTCAAAATTTTTCGATACGCTAAAGTACCGCGATATTGAAAAAATGAGGAAATTTTTCCGTCTGCTTGCCTTTGCCTTCTGCGTGATGATGTTTCTGATAACTCTTTCAGCCCTTCTTTTCGCGTGGTCGGTATCGCTGAAACCAGCACCGGTAATAGCTTTCGACAAAGATGGCAGAAGAATCGTTTTTTCGGGAAGCGAGACTTTGGAAACATCCACAAATATTGTCAGAATCCACCGCTTTATCAGCGATTTTATCGGAAAGTTCGACGGAGTGAGCCCCAATATCGATGAAGATTTAAAGGAAGCCTACAACATGCTTACCCCGAAATTCAGGCAGATCCTTCTCGACAAGTCGGTTCACAACGAAAAGATAGAGACTTGGAAAAACAAAAATTTCGAAACGAAGTTTTCTCTGACAAAGCTCAAAGTCGTGAAAGGTGCGCTGAATGTAGGTTCCGCGGTAACTGTCGAAGGTTTGGGAGAGATGGCTTTCGGAAACGCCGTAGACTACTCGGGAGAAAACGAAAAAAAGAAAACCTTAGTCTGGTTTTCTGCGCTGCTTCTTGTTGTTCCGGTATCGCTTGAACTCTCTCCAGACGGGCTTCTCGTCGATTTTTACACCGGAAAAAGTTTTGAAGATTTCAGAGAACTCAGGGCATATCTTACTGAAAACGGAAAAGAATATCTGATTGAAGAAGAAAAAGAACAGTAAAATGAAAAAACTTCTGATTTTATTGGCTTTTTTAGCGATGTTAAATGCGCTCGGCAGGGATTTCGAGAGTGCTGAAGAAAAGGCAAAATTCATTCCGATAACTGAAAAAGTTGCCGTCATAACGATCAGTAACAGCGATACTGTGATTTACAGGACTGTGAACATCGCTCTGGGCGAAGTTTTTGTCTTTGAATTTCCTGAAAATATTTCTCTTACCGAAACTCCGACAGTGGGAGATGCCGGACTTCTCAAGATCGAAGTTGAGACCGAGCCTTTGAAAATGAAAGTCTGGGGGCTCATGTTCAGCGAAGCGCCAGAAGAAGCCCTGATGTACGGCTTAAGCTCAAATGTGCAGTTCAAAATAAATTCGGGACAGGCTTTCATTTTCAATTTCGTGATACGCCCGACGGAAGAAGCAAGCAACAGGATAATTTTTTCATATCCCGAGTGGGAGACTTCGAACAAGGCAGTCAACAAACACCTTGAAATGCTGCGGAAAGAGCTCGAAGGAAAGTACGAAAAGCGGATGAAGGATATAAAAAAAGAGATAGACAAAAGCATGATAGGGATGATGGCTAAATCTTTCAGCGAATTTTTTCAGTGCAGCAGCTATTCTGCTCGTACCGAGGAAAATCTCGTTTTCTTGCGTAGCGACCGCATCTGCAAAATCGGAAAAGACGCGCTCGTGACGGTAAATTTTTCGGTCAAAAACCGCTACCGGCAGCGGTTTCACATAGAATCGGTGAAGATATATTCAACAAAAGGTGGAAAGGTAGAGATCGATAACGCGCAGTATCACATTGATAGGTTTTCCATGCAGTTCGACGAGATAGTAAGCGGCGGCATCGCCTTTAAAATAAGCGACGAGGACTATTCCAGAGAATACATAATCGAAGTGAATGAAAGCGCCGGAAAAAAGCGCAAACTTGAACTTAAGGTGTCGTTTTAATGGAAACAAAGGAAAAATCGCCTCTCGAAATTTTGGCTGAAAGTGAAAAAATCGCGGAAGAAGTATCTTTTCCGCATAAAGAAAACCATGATAAATACCCGGCTCTTCGGAGAAAAGTCATGCTTGCAGCAATTCTTTCGATTCTTTTTCTCATTCTCTCGATTTTTACTATCGCTCTTTTCAAAGGTGAAAACAAAAGCAGAAAAAATGAAAATACAGAAACAAAATTCACCGACTTCAGCGAGCTTGCACGCGGAAGAGTGGTAGGCGACATAAAATCTGCAATGAATGTTAAACACAGGAAAAAATTTGAGGCCGAAGCAGATGAAGAAAAGCGCGCAGAACCTCCTGTGAAAGCGGCTGCTGCAAAGAAAAGGAATAAAAATGAAGAAAAAGACAGAGAGATACTTGAAGCTTACGCGAAAATGAGCGATGCCGCGGCTACAGGCGTTTATCAAACGGTAAGAAAAAGGCGCTTTGTTCCCGGTGGAGAAGCAACTGGCGGCGGAGTTTTTGTAAAAGGGAGAAAAAATGAGGCAGAAAAAGAAAATCTGTTTGCTCTGCACAATGTCAAAGTGAAAGTAAAACTCGATTTTTCGATACGCTCTACAGCGCAATCCACCGTTGTCGCAACTGTTCTTGAAGAAACCGGCGAGATACCGAAAGGGGCTAAGTTCTACGGAAGTGCTAAAAGTTTCGTAAACAAGCGGACGCAGCTTGTGTTTTCAAAACTCATCATCGGAAGTGACGAATTTTCTGTCAAAGGGTTCGCCGTTTCGGGCAAAGACCCAGGAATCGAATCGGATGTCACCGATATCGCGGATGAAAACATAAAATCTGAAGTGAAGCAGGGAATTACAAAAACGGCTGGAACGATTTTGACAGGACTTGCCGGAAGTGTCGGCAGCACCGCCGGAGCTACAGCCGCAAACACGGTGAATCCTGCAACGGCTGAGCTCGCAAAGCAGGAAGAGGCCAACAAAATGAAGCAGGAATACAGAGTTCCTGCCGGAACATCGTTTTTTGTTTATCTTGAATAGCATGAAAAAAGTTATAGCTCTGATTTTGCTTATGTTTTCATTTATGCTTTCTGCCGAAGAAGGGGAAGTGCAGATAAATATCGGCGGCGGCGGATTTTTCCCGTTTTCGCTTAAAACCGACAACAGAACTACTGTCGTATATGCCAGCTGGAATGCGGGCTTTAACCTCTTTTTCGGTCTTACCGACAACTTCGATATAGGCTTGCAGTCATCTTTTACGCGGGTCGGTGACACTTCGAGAAAAGCTGAATTTCAGGAAATAAAAGGGAAGGAATATTTTGACTACTGGCGGCTCCAGACGCTTGTTCTTATCAGATACAATCTTTTTGCGGGTACTTTTTTTTCGCCTCATCTGGTAGCGGGCGGCGGCTTCAAAGTCGAGACTTTTTCAAATATCGAATTTATTGATGAAGGAGGGAAAAGCATTGCCACCTACACGAACGAAGACTATGCGGGAGTGAACGGTGTTATCGCTGCCGGAATTGACTTCCAATTCAGAGTGTGGGAGTGGATAATCCTTTCAACTCAAGTGCTCTACAAGTGGTCGCCTCACGATCATTCGCTCGATTTATTCGGTTTTTTCGGCGCAACATTCTTTGTGAACTACTATAACTGGGGGAAAGTATGAAAAAGATTTTTTATTTTTTCTTTTGTATCACACTTTTTTCACTTGCCGTTTCGTGCGACGGCAAAAGGCCTGATAACGGTATTCTGGAGTTTGATCTGACTGTAAAATCCATTCAGAAAAATGCTTCAGTCAAAGTTTTTGACGGAGAAACCGAGATTTTATCCGGAGAAACCGATGGGTCTGGTGCCGCCGTTTTTGAATCGGTGCGTAATATCGGCGATCTCAAGGTTAAAGTGTGCGGAGGAGCAGTCGATTTAGTCTCGTCAAGCGAGGCTGTCGCGTGGAACGGATGCAGTGAAGGGAGCGTAGTTGCTGCAGATGAAAAAAACATCGTCGTTATTGTCGATTTTCTCTCTTCGTTCATCGAAAAATACAGGTCGGAGACTTCTCAAACGGAGTGGTTCGACTACCTCGATATTTCGGGAGACGTTTTTCCTGAACTTCAGAATTCCCTTACCGATGCGGCAAAACGGTGGCTCTGGCTGCAGGCTTTTGCAAAAATAGCAGAAACTGTATCGGGGGCGAACAATACTCAGGCGGAAACCCAGTTCTCCACAGAAAATCTGCTCAACATGCTTTATGACGATCTTACTGATGACAACGTTATCAACGGTTCAACTTATGCTAAATTCGGGAGTGCGGTAGTAAGTGCAGCCTTTATGAAAGGGCTTCTCAGCGATTTTTTAAGCGAAGTGAGCGACAAATTTTCGGCTGCTGAATTAAAAGAGTGGAGTGAAAAAATAAGAACCTCTGAAGCGAAGTTTTTAGGAGGTGAAGAAGCTGAAAAAAGCGGAGTTTCAATAGAAATCGAAGTTTATCCAGAAGGAAACAAAGGGGCTGATCCGGAATATTTCAGTGGTGCGGTCGTTGTTGAGGCAAAAGCCGAACCTGAAAAGATGATAGTAACGCTTGTCTGTTTTGCCGACGGTGAAAAAATAGCGGACAAAAATGAAGAAGCTGCTTATTTTCAGGGGAGTTTCACTACTGAAAATATCGAAGATGAAAAAGAGGTGGTTATCCGCTGCGAAGCGAGCAACGGGATAACTATGCAGACTGCGGAGAAAACAATAGCTGTAAACAACGAAGCTCCTTCTATCCGCGCCGGTTTTTACAGACACGGAACCCTCGATCCTGCTGCTACGGAAGAGGATCCTGCGCGGAACAGCATTGATATAAAGGTCGAGGCTGACCACAAACGGTATGCGGTTGAAGAACTTATGTGTTCTATCGAAGAGTATCCGATGGAAAATCAGAGCAATGTGAATTATCAGTATAGAGCGGTCGTAGAAACAGAAAAACTTCCTGACGGAAAAAACATCCTTGAGTGCAGTGCGACAGTAAACACAAAAAAATATAAAGCCGCATTCCCGTTTTATACGAAAAACACGGTTTCGGTGAAGGTAAAGCCTTTTGTA
>CAMZDX010000083.1 GCA_947305505.1 uncultured bacterium
AATAATCAATCAGACACTTTTGACCATTTTTGTGTCCACTTTTTGAATAGCAAACTACAAATTTCTTTGATCGTGCAACAAGAATTCAGCAGGATTCTTATCTGTTTTCCCTTTATAACAAAATAAAAGATTTGAAGACAACTGAAACATTAAGCAATGTGATTAAAACTGACGAAAAAAACTTTATATTCATCATCGACGAAATCAATCGCGGTGAAATGAGCAAGATTTTCGGCGAATTGTTCTTTTCTATTGATCCTGGGTATCGGGGCACAGACGGCAAAATTCGGACGCAATATGCAAATATGCAAGACAAGCAAAATAAATTTGATGAGGCTCTCGGAATCACAGACAGAGATAATTTCGGTCACTTTTTTGTCCCAGAAAATGTCTACATCATCGGCACGATGAACGACATCGACCGCAGTGTCGAAAGCATGGATCTGGCAATGCGCCGCAGATTCACATTTAAAGAAATAACTGCAAAAGATTCCCAACAGACAATGCTTACAACAAACAACGAACAACTCAGAGAATTATCAAAAGATACAATTGATAAACTGAATAATCAAATGACTAATCTGAATGACAAAATCACAGATTCTGAGATCGGATTATCAACAGATTATCAAATTGGTGCTGCTTACTTCCTGAAATTTGCAGATTATTATTCTATCGAAAACGATCAGAAAAAAGCTTTTGAAAACCTTTGGAATTACAACCTTGAACCGCTCTTGCGTGAATATCTGCGAGGTCAAGGCGATATCAAAGATAAGTTAGAAACACTAAAAAACGCCTACGAAAATAAGACCAAGTCTGAAGAGTAATGTTTAATATCACGTTACACGATAACAATTACCAAGGTTTTAAGCTTGCGGATGTAAGCAATTTTGATTTCGCTAAACTTAACGAACCAGAGAAAGCCAAAGTCCGCAAAGCCTTGGATTCAATAAGCAATCTTTCGCTTAAAGAATTGGAAAATAAAGGAGTTATCGTTTTCCCGACAAGTGCCGTTGAAAAAGAGCTTGATGACCGCAAAATATTCTCTGTTCAAGACTTAATGAAAGACGATCCAATCATCAAAACGACGAATATCATGGGCTTTTTCTCAATAGGTGACGTACAGATTCAAATTCGTTCCCGTTTTGACAAAGATGACGAGCAGTTTTTCCTTCACTATATGCTTTCAAAAGTATGCAATGTCGCGCCGACAATTGAGCTGACCGATGCGAACCGCGATCCGTTTTATGAGTTTTGCGTTTATCTTTTTCCGACATTCCTGAAAAAAGCAGTAAATCAAGGCTTGTTCAGAACCTATGTGACTCACGAATACAACGATTCAAATATCAGAGGGGTTATCGATTTTCCGCGTCATTTCAGAAACAACATCCCTTTTAACGGCAAAATCGCCTATCGGACACGCGAATACAGCCACGACAATTTCACAATGCAGCTTGTCAGGCACACGATAGAGTTTATTTCTGAGAATAACAGTCTGCGCAAGATTCTTTTGATCGACGAGGATATGAGGAATGCTGTCCAAAACATCCGCGGCTGCACGGAAAGCTACACAAAATCAGCAAGAACTTTCATTATAAACAAGAATCTGAAACCGATCACTAACCCTTATTACACCGAATATGAGCCGTTGCGAAGACTGTGTCTGATGATCCTGACTCACAAACGGATTTCATACGGTCAGAGAAAAGAACATCAGATAAACGGGATCCTGTTTGACGGAGCATCACTCTGGGAAGAGTATCTGAATGTCGTGCTGCATGAACAGATGCGAAATAAACCTGACTATAAAGATTACGAATTTGAACACCCGAACAACCGCAAAAAACAAGGCGGCAAGCATCTTTTTGAAGGCAATAAAGGCTTGATCTATCTCGATTTCATCTTGAGAAAGTCTGGAAAAATCGAAGCCATTATTGATGCCAAATACAAACGATTGGAAAACGGCGTTGACAATGCGGATTATTTTCAACTTCTGGCATATATGTTCCGATTCAGCTGCAATCGTGGAATGCTGCTCTATCCATATCAAAAGAATGAAAAAGTCTCGGACTCTGACTTGTTTTTAGCTGAACAAAAAGGAGAAGTAAGTATTTCAATTTATGGGTTGGAAATCCCGAATCAAGAAAAATTTGATGATTTCTGCAAAGAGATGGAAGCTCAAGAAAATCAGCTAGTTAACAGAATCAAGATCTAACTTTTCCTACAAAAAATCAAAAAAACGCCACTAAAGTCATCTAATTTTATGTTGAGTTACATTCAGGTTTGATGAAAATGCTTAAAAAGTGGTCGAATTTGACCACTTTTACAATAATTGCGACAGTGTCACCACTTTTCGCACTCTATAAAAGCATCTGCCAATTATCACAAAATCCGTAGTAACGCAGAGAAAAAACAGAACGCCCCCAAGTGTGCGTGAAAAACAGAGGCCTGGGGGAGAAGTTGCACAAATAATACTGAATATTTTTTCAAAATCAAGAGTTTTTTGATTGCTTCTCCCACAAAAAACGATTCAACAACAAAAATATTCTAAAAATTAATTTTAAAAAGTCAATTTATTTTTAGATTTTTGATTCGAATATGACATTTTAATTTGATATCTATTCGAAAATATTTATTATCATTCCGTTGTTTGTCTATTGATTGGAGCAAACATGGAAAATGAAATTGTGATTCACAACGAAACAGACTTGCAGAAAATGACAAAAATCCGTCAATGTAAACACAACATCTTGACATTATCTTTATTTTGTCTATCATTATCAAGAAAATTGACGGAGGTGATCAAGATGGCACAGACATTAGTTAATTTCAGAATGGATGAAGAGTTGAAACAAAACATGGAGCAGACCTGCCAGGAACTCGGAATGAACATGACAACGGCGTTCACGATCTTTGCAAAAAAGATGACCCGCGAAAAAAGAATCCCGTTCGAGGTTTCGGTCGATCCTTTTTATTCTGATTCCAACATGAATTATTTGAAGAAGGTAATCAGCGAGATTGATTCCGGAAAAGCTAAGTTGCGAGAGCACGAACTGATTGAGGATTAGTTCATGAAACTTTTATGGGATGACCGTGCGTGGGATGACTACATCTATTGGCAGAATCAGGATAAGAAAACTCTGAGAAGAATCAATGCGCTTGTCCGCGACATTCAAAGAGACCGTTACAACGGCATCGGAAAACCCGAACCTCTGAAAGAAAATCTGACTGGTTGGTGGAGCAGACGGATTGATGATGAAAATCGCATCGTGTATAAGGAAGAGAACGGAGCCATCATTATCGCTTCATGCAAAGGACATTACGAAGATTAGATTACTGGTCACAAATTGTGACCGGTTCTTAAAGACTTTCCCAACAGATTTTCTTTGAAAAAAACTCTCCGTTGAAATAATAACTGTCGATTTACATTGTTTTTTGGAGAGCAAAATGGCGAATTTGGAAAGAATTGCTTACATGATCTACGAAAAATTCTGCAGATAAACCTCTCAGCCTTCGGCAGCTCCCCTACCTCAGGGGAGCCAAGGCAAGGTAAATGATTTTCAAAAAATATTTTTTTCATTTTCTCCCTTGACTCTGCAATTTTGTGCATATAAATAACGGCGTTTCAGGGAGCTTGCTCCCAGATGTTGTTAATTTTATTTAACTTTTTATATTGGAGGAAATTATGACACTTAAACCTTTGAACGACAGAGTCATCGTTAAGAGAGTAGAAAGCGAAACAAAAACACTCGGCGGAATCATTATCCCCGATACCGCTAAGGAAAAACCGGTCGAAGCTGAAGTTATCGCAGTCGGAACCGGCAAAATGCTTGAAAACGGCACAAGACAGCCGATGCAGGTCAAAGTCGGCGACAAAGTCCTTTTCGGCAAATACAGCGGCACCGAAGTAAAGGTCGGCGGCGAGGAACACCTTATCCTCAGAGAAGACGACATTCTTGCAGTTGTTGAATAAGCGATTGATTTTATTAACAATATTTAATTGGAGAAGTTAAGATGAGTGCAAAACACATTGTTTTTGACCACGAAGCAAAATCAAAAATTCTGGTTGGCGTAAACAAACTTGCCGACACCGTAAAAACAACGCTTGGACCTAAAGGAAGAAACGTTGCAATCGAAAAATCCTTCGGCGCACCGAAAATCACGAAAGACGGCGTAACGGTCGCGAAAGAGATCGAACTTGAAGACAAAATCGAAAACATCGGCGCACAGCTTCTTAAGGAAGTTGCTTCGAAAACAAACGATGTCGCTGGTGACGGAACCACGACCGCTGCTGTTCTCGCACAGGCTATCGTAAAAGACGGTTTTAAATATGTAACTGCCGGATACAGCCCGATCATGCTCAAACGCGGTATCGACAAAGCTGTCGCTAAAGTCGTTGAAAGACTTGACAAGATCACGAAAAAGATCTCGACGAAAGAAGAGATCGCAAGCGTCGGAACAGTTTCTGCGAACAACGACAAGGAAATCGGAAACATCCTTGCAGAAGCTATGGAAAAAGTCGGCAAAGAAGGCGTAATCACCGTTGAAGAAGCAAAAGGAATGGACACTTACCTCGACACAGTCGAAGGTATGCAGTTCGACCGAGGCTACCTCAGCCCCTACTTCGTAACGAACGCCGAGAAGATGCAGGTTGTCATGGACAATCCGTTCATCCTCATCTACGACAAGAAGATATCGAACCTCAAAGACCTTATTCCTCTTCTTGAAGGCGTTGCTCAGCAGGGCCGTCCTCTCCTCATAATCGCTGAAGACGTTGAAGGCGAAGCTTTGGCTACACTCGTTGTCAACAAGCTCAGAGGCGTTCTCAACATCGCGGCTGTAAAGGCTCCCGGATTCGGCGACAGAAGAAAAGCTATGCTTGAAGATATCGCAATTCTCACCGGCGGCCAGTTCATCAGCGAAGAGATCGGCAACAAACTTGAAAATACGACCGTTCAGATGCTCGGAACCGCTAAGAGAGTCACGATCGACAAGGACAACACCACGATCGTCGACGGTGCAGGTTCGAAAGACGCAATCGCTGCAAGAACGAAACAGATCAAGGCTCAGATCGAAGAGACAACTTCGGATTACGACAAGGAAAAACTTCAGGAAAGACTTGCTAAACTCGCTGGCGGCGTAGCAGTAATCAACGTCGGTGCGGCAACGGAAGTCGAAATGAAGGAAAAGAAGGACAGAGTCGACGACGCTCTTCACGCAACGAGAGCTGCAGTTGAAGAAGGTATCGTAGCAGGCGGCGGAACAGTCCTCCTTCGCTGCAAGGAAGTTCTTAAAGAGATCAAATGCGAAAACGACGAAGAAAAAGCCGGCGTCAAAATCATCGAAAGCGCACTTGAAGCTCCTATCCGCCAGATCTCGGCTA
>CAMZDX010000084.1 GCA_947305505.1 uncultured bacterium
CGCGGTTTCAAGGGGGAAAAATCACAGTAGCGGAAAAAAATCGAAATAAGCGGGCTGGGAATTTGGTGAGAATGCAGCTTGTTTTTTTAAGATTTTTTTCTAAAATACCGCGTTTTTTGTTAAAAAATGTTTTTTTATAGGAGGGAAAAATGAAGAAATTTTTTGCAGTGTTTGCGTTTTTTACACTGTTTTTCGCAGTTTCCTGCGGAAGTTCAGGCAACAGCGGAAACAAAGACAACACCGACACTGGTGAAACCGTGACTGACGAAGACTCGGCTGACAGCGGGCAGGGTGACACAACACCGGAAGAGCCCGACAATGAAGATTCAGGCAGAAAACAGGGTGAACTTTACGGCGAATGTTACCCGAATGCAACATGCAACCAAGGTTTGATCTGCGATGAAGAAAACAATGTCTGCATCAAAGATCCGAACAGCGACGATTCCGATTCAACGCCGGAACATCCAGACGAAGCTGATTCTGCCGACGATTCAGATACTTCGGAGCCAACTGATGATGCTGATACTTCGGATCAAACTGATGACGCGGATTCGCAGTCGGACGAAGATGCAGACGCAGACAGCGGCGATCCGGACGAACCCTGCAGAACAATTGACGGCAAAATGTGGTGGTCACCAAAAACAGCGGAAACAATGGATTGGCTGAGTGCGCTTGATTACTGTGAAAAAAAGTTGAACGATTCGAACAAATGCGGGTATTCAGACTGGCATCTGCCTATAATCGATGAACTGAAGACGCTCCTTAAGTGGAGAAGGGATTCCCAATGCAAGGTTTCTGAAACGGACGACCATTTGTCTTTTAATGATTACTGGACATGCTCAAGCTGCTGCCATGATTGTACGCTTGGAGGCGGAGGAGAGTGCAACTACTCTTCTTATTATTACGACGGAAGATACAGCAAATTAGGCGACTCCGGCTCGCTCTGGTCTTCCTCTGTTCCAACCGAATATATTCATTCTGCGTGGATTGTAAATTTCAATGCCGCTCAGGTGTACAACAAAAGTAAGTCGAACACGACTGAAGTCTATGTTCGTTGTGTGCGGGGAGCTCAGTAACCGAGGCTCACAAACCTTAAAAAATTTCATTCCCGAAAATGCTTGCTTTCCCGCATCAAGTTTGTCGGAATTTCTTGCCAATCCGTATAAAATACCTATAATTTTGAGGTTTTTTCGGGGTTTGTGATGATGAGAGCAGGGCTGACGACAAACAAACAAACAAACAAACAAACAAACAAACAAACAAACAAACAAACAAACAAACCTCTTCTAGTTTAATACTACTAAAAAGTCCGCATTTTTCAAGAAAATTCTTAATAAAATTCAATAATTATGCCAATTTTCACAAAAAATATTCTGTCAACTTTTTAAGGAGGAAAAAATGAAGAAAATTTTGGTTGCCCTGGTTCTTTTTTGTGCATTTTTCAAGATGTTCGCGGAAGATGATGAAAAACTTCGTCTCGCAGTTATGGAATTTGAAGACAGAAGCGGCAAAATTTCAAAACAGACTCTTTCTGATGCAACCGAGTATGTCCGAGCTTCGATTATCAGCTCAAACACCTACATCGTCATTTCAAAAGAGCGTCAGGAACAGGAAATGATTAAGGAAATGAAAAAGGAATCCTACAAAGCCTGCAACGACAAAAACTGCCAGATTCCGCTCGGTCAGGCTCTTTCAGCCGACACTATCATGAGAACAACAATCACGTTTTTCGGCGGTGTCTACACCATTTCATCAGAACTTATCGACCTTGAAAAAGAAGCAACGATAATCGGTGCGAAAAAGAACTACAACGGAAGCGAGGAATCGATGCGTGAAGCTCTTGATTTTATTGTTGAAAAAGTCATTTCGACTTATCAAGGCATGGTTTCAGCCGAAAAGGAAGCGCAGACAAGAGAAAGCCGCAAAGCAGAAGAAGCCGAGCAACAAAGAATTGCTGAAGAAAAACGAAAAGCTGAAGCTGATAAAAACATGAATGCTGCAAAACTTAAAGATGACGGTCTGCTTTACAGAAATATCGGAATATCTGTTTTGGTTGTTGGAACTGTAGTCGGAGCATTTTTAGCAGGATTTTCCGCTGAAACAAGAGCTCAAGACAAAGATGGAGCTCGAACAGGTTCTATGAGTACTGGAGGTAAAGCAATGCTCGCGAGTGGATTAATAGTTATTGCCGGTTCGATTGCAGGTGGCTCTGCTCTGATAGTTAAAGGAGTTAGAATGAAAAAAGAAGGCGAGCGCCTTGAACTCAACAATGTTTCCGTTCTGCCGACAAAAGGCGGTGCTTATGCGTCGTTAGGATTCAGTTTCTAGGAAGGTTTCACAAAACAAGGGGACAATTTTTAACAAATTATTTTTTTGACTCAAATAAAAAATCAAATTATATCTATCGAGAAATTTGTTTATTTAAAAATATTTCAAAAATATGACAATCACACCTCTCAATTTTGAAAATCAGCACATCGAATATAAAAGATGTCTCAATGACCGTTTTGAACCGGCCGTGATCGCCTTTCTTAATAGTTCCGGCGGCATTTTGTATATCGGAATCGACGATAATCTGACAGTTTACGGAGTTAAAAACCCCGATGTAGTTCAGCGGCAGATTGCTGACAGGATCAAAAACAACATTCGCGGAGAATGCCTCGGTTTATATGACATTGTCACTGAGAATAAAGACGGGAAAAATATTGTGAAAGTTATCGTTTCCAGCGGTCCGGAAAAACCTTACTACTTGAAAGAAAGAGGAATGACACCGAAAGGATGCTTTTTCAGAAACGGAAGCCGCGTTGAAAATATGACAACGGCAATGATAGAAAAGACTTTTGCACGCCGCATAAGAAATTCTTTGACAACAATCATTTCTCCGCATCAGGATCTGACTTTTGAACAGCTGCATATTTACTATCAGGAACACGGCAAGCGGCTCAACACGAACTTTGCAAAAAACCTTGATCTGCTTACTCCTGACGGGAAGTACAATCTGAATGCTTTCCTTTTTGCCGACCAGAACACGACCACGATAAAAGTCGCAAAATTTGCCGGAACAAACAAAACCCGGCTTGTTGAAAATGAAGATTACGGCTACTGTTCAATTATAAAATCATGCAAGAAAGTGCTTGACAAATTTGAATTGGAAAACCGTACTTTTGCAAAAGTCGGCTACCCATTCCGCGAGGAAAAGACCTTTGTGGACAAAGACGCACTGCGCGAAGCAGTGATCAATGCTTTTGTTCACAACGATTATTCGGAACTGATGTGTCCGGCATTCTATATTTTTTCAGACCACATAGAAATAGTTTCCTACGGCGGATTGATTGACGGAATGTCCAGAGAAGAATTGATTTCCGGATGTTCACGCCCAAGAAACCGGGAAATCATGCGCATTTTCAAAGATGTGGATCTTGTTGAGCAGCTTGGCACCGGCATGGAGAAGATGCTTGCGGCATATACACCGAATATTTTTGAACTTAGTCCGAATTTCTTTCATGTAATGCTTCGTCCGGAAGCTGAAAAAACTACGGAAAAGGAAGAAATTTTTACGGAAAAAACTACGGAAAAGGAAGGTTTTACTACGGAAAAAGAAGAAATTTTTACGAAAAAAACTACGGAAAAGATTTTACGCGCAATCAAAGACAATCCCTATATAACAACAAAAGAACTCGCTTTGGAGTTCGATATAACAGACGACGGCGTTATTTTACCACATCAGAAAACTCCGCATAGCCGGACGAATCCAACGTGCAGGCGGCAGAAAAAGCGGTTATTGGGAAGTGCTGAAATAGAAAAGTCAAAAACAAAGCATGTCCACGCTACATCTCTCTGCAACCGAAAAAAATCATTCCCGAAAATACTTGCTTTCCCTAAATTATAAGTCTACATTAGCCCGTTGTTTGTTTTATTAACCTATTCCTTGGAGGAATATATGTATTCAAATCTTGACAATTACTTTTCAGACATGTCCAAAAGGGCAAAAAAATCGGCTATCAGAGAACTTCTCAAACTCACAAAGGAACCCGGAATCATTTCTTTTGCAGGCGGTCTTCCGGCTCCCGAAACTTTCCCGGTAGAGGAACTTCGCGAAGTTACCGAAGAAGTTCTCAAGAATGAAGCTGCTTTCGCGCTTCAGTACGGCACGACCGAAGGTGACGACCTTCTGAGAGAACAGCTTGTAAAACGCTATCAGGAAATGGGCCTCAAGATCACGAAGGAAAACCTTGTAATCACGACCGCAAGCCAGCAGTCGCTTGACTTCCTCGGCAGAGTTTTCATCAACAAAGGCGACAAAGTCATCGTTGAGTTCCCGAGCTACCTCGGCGCACTTCAGGCTTTCAACGCTTTCGGCGCAAACCCGATCGGTATTCCGTCGGATGAACACGGTATGGATCCGAAACTTCTCGAAGCAAAACTTGCAGAGCTTGCAGCTAACGGCGAGCAGGTAAAATTCATGTACATCATCCCCGATTTCCAGAACCCGTCGGGTGTTACGATGCCTGAATTCAGAAGAAAAGAGATCATCGAGATCGCTCACAAATACCACGTTCTCATCGTTGAGGACAGCCCCTACAGAGAACTTCGTTTCGAAGGCGAAGCTCAGCCCACGATCTATCAGCTCGACAAAGAGGGAACGACCATCACGCTCGGAACTTTCTCGAAGATCTTCGTTCCGGGATTCAGAATCGGCTGGGTAATCGCAGATCCGAAGATCATCGACAAGTTCGTAACCACGAAACAGTCGGTCGACCTCTGCACGCCGCCTTTCGTTCAGAGAATTGCTGGAAGATACATGGAAAAAGGTCTTTTCTCGACAAAACTCGGCGACATTATCAGACTTTACAAACACAAAAAAGACCTCATGATGGACTGCTTCGAAAAATATCTTCCGGAAGGCGTAAAATGGACGAATCCGGAAGGCGGTCTCTTCCTGTTCGTTTACCTTCCTGAGCACATGGATGCTGAAAAACTTTTCAAGATCGCGATCGCGAACAAAGTTGCATTCGTTCTCGGAACGGTTTTCTACTGCGACGGCAGCGGAAAGAACACGCTCAGAATTAACTTCTCCTACTGCTCTGACGAACAGATCGTAGAAGGCGTAAAGAGACTCGGTCAGGCTATCAGAGAATACAAAGACTAATTAAATCAGTCGGTTATTCTTTTTACGGGCTTCCTTAGGGAAGCCTTTTTTTTGCTTTTCAAAGTCGGTTTTATTTTGATTTTTTGAATTTCTTTACTGCATCCAGTGCTGCTGACAGGGAAAATCCTCTCGAAACGAGTTTTGACACGAGTTTTTCTTCTTCGAATTTACCGAGTTTTGCAAG
>CAMZDX010000085.1 GCA_947305505.1 uncultured bacterium
ACGCAACGCAACGCAACGCAACGCAACGCAACGCAACGCAACGCAACGCAATTATCAGGACAGCGTCTCCCCGCTATAATTCCAGTCAAGTTTTTTACGCAAAAAATTTCAATAAATTTAATAACTTTTTTCGTTTTGGAGGTTTAGAATGAAGAATTTCTTTGTTGTTTTCGCACTTTTCTGTGCAATAGTTTTCTTTGCCGCATGCGGCGGTGAAACAACAAAAATAACCAATGAGCAAAATTCTGATGATCCAACGGCTGAAACAGGTGATTCTGATGCTGATACAAACTCTCAGGATTCAGAGAATCAAAATGACGAAGAAATTTCAGATTTTTCGGATTCCGCTGATGATTCAGACAGTGACAAACCTGACTCAGATGATCCCGATACAACACCGGATAGCGGAGATACTGTTTACGACGACGACGCAGACATAACCGATTCAGACGACGATACAAATACAAGTGATTCCGATAATGATTCAGACGATTCGGGGCACGACAACGATGCTGATACAGAACCAACAGATCCTTGCGTTCCGAATCCTTGCCTCGGCATTGAAAATTCGACAGAAATCTGCAATGTTTTCGGCAATATCCACACATGTGAATGTAAACCGAATTATTACTGGGACGGCTCGGCTTGCGGAACAGTTCAGACACAGACCGCTTCATGCACAGGTTTGCCGGATCATGCTGAATGGAACACTGTTGACTCCATTATTCAAACATGGGATGAATATTTGGGAACATGGGTCCCCACAAGTGCAGGCTCATACAATGAAGTTCCCAGCGCAAACCAATGTCGCTATAAGTGCAAAGAAAACTACAGCTGGGTTGCTCCGAATTGTGTTGCCGACACAAGACCTGCTGAATGTACCGGTCTTCCTGAAAATGCCGAGTGGTGGAACAGTGATTTACAAATCACTCAGACCTGGAACGAAACAGAATGGCAGCCAACAAATCAGGCAACATTCAGTGATACTTCAAGTCCAAACAACTGTTATTTTAAATGCAATTCAGGACATGAATGGAACAGGCGTTTGTCAGTGTGTGCACAACCTCCGTACTATGATTCCTCAAGCGGTTTGACCTGGTCGGCAAAAGCAGTATTTAGCAACGCAGCACATAGCTCTTTTGTATCGTATTGTGAGGACTCGCCTGAAAGCGGATACTCCGACTGGAGGCTGCCTAATATAGATGAATTGAAGACGCTGATAACAAATCCGAGCGGCACGCCAAGAACTAAAAACTGCGAGTTTTCTGAACTCAACAACTACTTTGTACGCAGTGATAATGATTGCTTAACATGCACTGAATCTTGTAATGATGGTTGTGGTATCGACGACTGCCCTCTTTACACTGACGGTCGTTTCAGCAAATTCGGCGATATTGAGACACTACTTTCTTCCTCTTCTTGGGGTGTGCGCTTCGACCGAGGATCCGTGTCTCCTGTTTCGAATTCTTCTTTTATCTATGTGCGTTGTGTAAGGGGAAATCTAGAAACAAGAACCAAGAATTGCCCTGACAAACCGACAAACACAGTCTGGAATGACGATGATAGAAACGGCACATTTACACAGGTTAAGAGTGAATCAGGCTGGGGTCCGGCTTACACTTCAACTTACAGCACAGATTCCGCTGTCTGCCACTACAAATGCATATCAGGGCATGATTGGAACTATCGTTTGTCTGAATGTGAACAATTTCCGCAATATGATTCCTCAAGCGGTCTTACTTGGTCAGCAAAAGCTCCGAACTTAATGAATTGGAATAATGCCGATTCATACTGTGACACGCTGACAGAAAGCGGATATTCAGACTGGAGACTGCCGACAATCAGTGAACTCAGAACTCTTATTCAAAACTGCCCGGCTACGCAGATGCCGCTGGTGGAAGGATCTGAAACCTGCCCTGTCAGATATGACAACAACTCTAACTACTGTATAGCAGACAGTTGCAGGACGGATTCTTGCAATGGCTGTTATAGCGATTCTACCGGAGAATTCAGCAAATTCGGCGACATTGATGGGTTTTGGTCTTCTTCCTCTGACCACCTCTACGCATGGTTCGTGCATTTCGAAAATGCTTATGTGGGCAAAGCACATAAGACTACTAGCACCTATGTCCGTTGTGTGAGAAACGCTGAATAAAACTATCGTTTCTCATCAATTTTCTCAACAATCACCTGTCTTGACCACTTTCCCGAAAGCGGCGAAAATGTCAACATCCTCGTTCTCGATACAGAAGTTTACTTTCCGTTTTGAAACGGCGAAGACGGATTAAAAAATCAGTTCAAAATTTTCCAATAATTTTTCAATCAGCGGCTTATAAACGGCTGTATCAGTTATTGTTGAAATCGCACATACTTTTTTCCCTGCATCCTTTGATGACGCTCCACAGTGATAAATTTTTTCATTTTCCGTGTCGAAATCGAGAATAATATAGCGGTCGTGAAAAATGCTTCCAGTTGTTTTGAAAGAAATATCAACATGCGGATATTCTTTAATAAAATCATCAAGTTCCTTTTTATGCAGACCATGGTGGATATTGTCAGAAAATATCGTGATTTTTACATTTTTCCTTGCTGATTTTAATAGCACCAGCGTTTTCAAACCGATATAGTTGTCAATCACGAAAATTGTGTTTTCAGCCTCTGCATAGATTTGCTGGTAAGCGAGATCAGCTTCTACCGATTTTCCGTTCAGAAACAAAAAATCTTTTTTTATTTCGCGGCTGCTGAAATCTTCAATGATTTTAACCACATCATCCTTTGTAGGCACATTTGACAATTTTTTATCCATTCTCGCGATATCTTTGGTATTTTGCGAAGTCTGGAGCGCAAGTTTTGCGACATCATCATACCCGATGAAGTGTTCCCTTTCGATGATGTAATCTTTCATCGCTTTGAAAAGGCGAACCAGAACCTTGCTTTGCTTAATCGCCAACTCGCCGCGCAGAACAGTCATCAGCATGTAGATTCCCTGCTCGGTGAAAGCGTAAGGAAAATACGATCTGCCGCCTTTCACACCTTTTACCTGCATCGAGGTCAAAAATTTTGACCTCGATAATTCCACAACCTCGTCAGCATTCAGCTGGAACCTGAAATCATCATCAAATTTTTCAATATTATTCTTAACTTGCTGGTTAAATGCTTTGACTGAATAGCCGTATATTTCTGCCAAATCGACGTCAAGCATCACCTGTTTTCCGCGAATAATGTAGATTTTGGATCTCAAATTATTTTCGCTGCAAATCACAATGGCGTTTTCCATATTTCACCAAACAAACAAAAATCATCAGATAATTAAAATATATATTTTGGAATTTTTATCAATAAATTTTTGAATATTATAATAAAAATATTAATTTTTCAGTAAAAAAATCAGCGAAAGAACCAGAAAACAATCCTTAATTTTACCACACATTTCCATTTTGAGACGGCGAAGACGGAACGGCTACCATCTAGTCGCCGCTTCAATAAACTCAGCGACCGCCAGCTCCCCCAAAGTGTGAACCAAGAATTGCTGGCGAGCCGCCCGCGCTCCGACAAATTAAAGAACTGCTCAAAAAACTTGACTTAAACCGCTTTTACCGTGTTAATTCAACGGTTTTATGTCAGGAGAATTGAAATGGCGTGGCATAGAGTGATAAAAATGACTGCGAAAGACAATTTCTACTTTCACTTTACGATCGAAAGCCACGAAAATTTAGGTTTGATTTCGACAATCGAGAAAAAGGACGGGATTCTGACGCTCGACTGCTTCACGACTGTGGAAAGCGCAGCCGATTTTGACCGAGTAATCGAATCTGTTTTAAGAGAGATAAAGAAAAGCCATGAGTAAAAAGATTTTAGTTTTGATATTCATCGCCCTTTTTTCCGCGAACCTTCATGCTGTGCTCAACGACAGGATTTCAGGCAACAAAGTGCCGTCGCTTTCGCTTTTGGTTTCTCTTGAAGAATCGAATTTTCTCTACAACGCGCCGCTGATTCAATATCTCAACCTCGATTTCGGTCTCATGGTGAACCGTTTTCAGGATCCTGGGCTAAAATTCGGAATAGACTGGCAGTGGATCGACAGCGAATATGTCGCCGGACTTTTGAAAATAGACGGAATATTCCTCACGAACCGCAAATTCAACAGGATCTATCTGGGCGGTGAAGCGGGTGCGACGATATCGGCCGGGGTAAAACTTTCCGGATTCAAAGGCGAGTTCCTGACTATCGTGACAGCCGATCCGACCGAGACTTCAGACCCTAGAATAGCGCTTGAACTGAGACTCGGCGCATATATCTCGCCGCATGAATCGGTAAACATCTATCTTGCTCCGGCAGTCGGAAAATATTTTGTCGAAAGGAAAAATTTTTACTTCAACTTAGTTCTTTCGACTGAAGTTTTCCTCTGGAAATAATTTTTTCGGAATATTTTTCATTTTTCCGCTGTTTCTTTCGCGTTGTTCATTTCGGGACTGATTATGGAAGAATTACTGAAAGCCAACCTCGACAAAATTTTCAACTACGCGCTTTTCATCACAGGAAACCGCGACAAGGCACTCGACCTCATGCAGGATACGATCGTCACTGTCCTTTCGAAGAAACATCTCTACAAAGAGGAAGAGCATTTCAGATCGTGGATCTTCAGGATCTTGAAGAACAACTACATCAACAAGGTCAAGCACGACGCGGTGACAGGCGAAATATCGTATTCGGATCTCGCGAAAGATGATGACGATCCGGGGATCATCGATTTCCCCGACACCCGCATCTCTCCTGAAGAACTGAGCGACCCGATACTAAAAGAGAGGATCCGTGAAGTTTTTGAAAAAATGCCTGAAGAATACCGTGAAGTCATCGTCATGATCCACATCGACGGCTTATCGTACGAAGAGACTGCGCAGACTCTCGCTATCCCCGTCGGAACGGTTATGAGCAGACTTCACCGCGGCAGGAATTTCCTCAAAAAAGTGCTTGGCAAAGAGGCGGAAGAATTACAGATCGTGACTATGAAGGAAAGAAAAGATGCTTAAAGAAAAGTGTGATCTCAACGAACTTTTTATTGAGCAGTTCGCAGACAGGGAACTTGATTATCTTGAAAGCGCGGAGGTCGCGGCACATCTGAAAAACTGTGAATTATGCCGCAGAAAATACGAAGCGATAATCGAAACGAAAAAAATTTCATCCGCATTTGTTGAAAACGAAAAACTCTCACTCATCGAAAAAGAAGGCCTTCTGAGTCTTATAGACCGGAAATCGCAGCAGAAACCGACACTTATCGAATCAATAAAAAATCTTTTTCAAAACCG
>CAMZDX010000086.1 GCA_947305505.1 uncultured bacterium
GAAAGTTTTTCGATTTTTGTGTAGTGGATCGAGGGTTCGAACAGAAATCTTTCAAGCATCTGGGCTGCAGAAAGTTTGGAGCCGTCGGCAAGAATTATGTTTTCGCCTTTCGATTTTACGAAATCAATGAGGCGCATATCTGCCGGAAGTTCGCGTGAAACCTGGTCAAAGTATGAAAATTCGGTGTTGATGCCGAGGTCGTATTCGCCGCTTTTGGGCTGCAGTCTGCCGGTCAAGATGTCGAGAAAAGTGGTTTTTCCGCTGCCGTTGTTTCCGATGATGCCTAGTCTGGTATCCTTTTTGAAAGCGAAACTGAAGTCTTTGATTATCGTTTCGCCGTTCCAGTCGAAAGAGATATCCTTCATTTCGAGGATCTTTTTGCCGAGCCTTTTGCCGACTATTGAAAGTTCGATATTTTTTTCTTCTTCAGGCTTTTCGCGCTGCATCATTTTCTGGATGTTTTCGATGCGGTCCTTTGATTTCGTGGCTCTTGCGCGTGGTCCTCTTGCAAGCCATGCAAGCTCGCGCCTTAGAATTGTCCGCACTCTCTCTTCGTTTGCGACAAGTGAATGAAAATATTCAGATTTTTTCTCAAGATAGTAGTCGTAGCAACCTTTGTAGTGAAATAAATCTGAGCCTTCTATTTCATAAATCGAGCTGCAGACAGAATCCAAGAAATAGCGGTCGTGCGTAACCATGATGACCGCCTTTTTTGTTTCGCGGAGATAGTCCTCAAGCCAGACGATCGTATCGATATCGAGGTGGTTTGTGGGCTCGTCGAGCAGCAAAAGCCCCGAATCCTTGACGATGCACTGCGCCAGAGCCACTTTTTTCACCATTCCGCCCGAAAGTTCGCCCATTCTGAGGGTGAGATCGCTTATTCCGAGGCGGGTGAGAATCGATTTGATCTCAGATTCGTAGCTTCTCACATTCAGAGTGTCGATTTTTTCGGCAAGTTCCGCCGCGTCTTCAGTACCAAATCCGCTGCACGCGATCTCGTAACGCTTGATCAGGTTCAGTTTTTCATCATTTCCCGAAAAAATGTGGTCTGCGATCGTATCTTCCGGATTTATTTCAGGGATCTGGCTCAAAAAAGCGACCGCAACCGACTTGTTTATCGCCACGGTTCCGCTTTCGGGCTCTTCAAGACCTGCAATGATTTTGAGCAGAGTCGATTTTCCGCAGCCGTTAACGCCGATGAGTGCGACTTTTTCGCCGCTTTCGACCCCGAAAGAAATATCTTTGAAAAGGACCCGCTCCGCTTTGATGCAGGTCACGCCCGAAACTGAAACTATGTTAGGCATGTTTTTTTGCTCCGTTACATTACCGGCGGCTGACCGGTTTCTTCGAGGACGGAGAGCCAGAGCGGACCGTTGATGTCGATTTTTTTGCGTTTTGATGTCGCAAGATCCATCGGGATGTGGATGAACTGTCCGTTGAGGTATCCGACGACCATTCCGGTTCTGCCGCTCATTCCGGCATGGACTGCCATCTGCGCGAGCTGCGAGCAGAAAATAGAGTCGTTCGGGGTAGGCGGGCAGGAGCGGATGATGTAGCTCGGATCGATGTATTTGATGCCGAAAAGCATTCCTTTCGCTTTGAGGTAGCTTTTTATCTTGTCTTTGATGAAAATGCCGATATCGCCGAGTTTAGCGTTGCCCGAAGCGTCGTATTCGATTTTTTCGGGATCTCTGACATATTCCTGGCCGGCACCTTCTGCTACAACGATGACGCAGAATTTTTTGCGGCGGAGCCTCTTTTCGACCGAATCAAGGAAACCTCCTTCGCCTGTCATCCTGAAATCCATCTCGGGAATGAGGCAGAAATCGACCTGGTTCGTCGCAAGTGTTGCGTTTGCCGCAATGAAGCCCGATTCTCTTCCCATGAGTTTGACGATGCCGATACCGTTGTGGATCGAAGTCGCCTCTGTGTAGGCCGAATTTATCGATTCGCACGCTTCGGAAAAAGCCGTTTCCGTTCCGAAAGAACGTTCTATGTAGTTGATATCGTTGTCGATCGTCTTTGGAATTCCGATGACTGAGATCTTGAGGTTTCTCTTTTCGATCTCGTTGATGAGAGAGATAGCGCCGCGCTGCGTTCCGTCACCACCGATCGTGTAGAGGATGTTGACTCCTAGCTCGTCAAGCCGATCTACCATTTTTTCGGCATCCTGGTTGCCGCGGCTCGTTCCGATGAAAGTGCCGCCCTGAAGCTGCTTGTTTTCGACCATCGCCGGAGTCAGGTGCTTGATCTCATAGCCTAATTCCTTGACTAAACCTGCGTAGCCGTAGTTTATTCCGAGCGTTCTCTGGTTGTTGTAGCGGTAGTAGTTCATGACGACGATACCGCGGATAACTGCGTTGAGACCGGGGCAGATTCCGCCGCATGTAACTATTGCCGAAGTTGTCTCTCCGGGCTCGAAAAAGAGTTTTGTTCGCGGGCCCGCCTTTTCGAACGAGGGAACCTTAAGTCCCTGGCTTTGGATTGATTCGACCATGCTTTTGTCGATGAAGGCTAGCACCCGCTCGTCTTCCGGGATCATCTGTGACTCATAAATTTTTTTATTCGATGTGAGCGGTGACATGAAATTCTGCGCGCCCAGTTTTTTTATTTCCATATCGTGCCTGAAAAGCTCGTAATCCTCTTCCTTAAGCCCTTTGATGATGGGAATTTCGACCATTTTTCGCTCCTAAAAAAAGTTCAAAACAAACAAAAAAACGGTGAATCATAGTAATTTAAAAAAAAATTTCGACTTTTCCGGAAACTTGTATTTTTGATAGGAAACGAGTTGGTGCTGTCGGCTAAATACCAAATAAACCCGTGGTAGAAAAGGCACTGATCTTCACGAAAAATATCCTTGCATTAGGAGATGAAGAATATATAAACCTCTGTGTAGAGTTTTCGGTTTCTTTTTTGCGGAACGCTTCAACCGCTTCCGCGCAAGTTAGGAGGTAATAATGCTTGTTTGTCCTGTCTGCGGCCGCGACATGGCCGTTCTTGAGCTTCACGGAATAGAAATCGACTATTGTTTTTCGTGCGGCGGCATCTGGCTCGATACCGGAGAACTTGAATACCTGATGGGCGATTCAGAAAAATCAGCCGAAATACTTAAATCTTTTCAGGATGTCAGTTCGACAAGCAAAGAGAAGAAACGCCCTTGTCCGATCTGCGGAAAAGCAATGAAAAAAGTGAGTGTTCCGACATCGGAAGCAGAAATAATCATCGACAAATGCCAGAAAGAACACGGTATCTGGTTTGACAAAGACGAACTTTACAGAATAATCAACGAGCTCGGCGAATCGAAAAACATGAAAGTCGCAGGGTTTTTGAAGGATGTGTTTCAGGGCGAATCGAAGAAAAAATGAAAATAACGAACATATTTTTAAAGAATTTTCTCATCATAAAAAAGTCGAATATCGAATTATCTTCCGGACTTACGACTGTAACGGGCGAAACTGGCAGCGGAAAGAGCCTTTTTGTTTCGGCGATGAAGGCTCTGCGCGGCGAGAGACTTGCCAAAACCCTGCTCGGAAAGTGGGAAAAAAGCGGCGAGATCTGCGCCGAGATCGCTTTGGAAAGCGGGGATGACGAGATCAGAAACCTTCTTGCAGGCAACGACATCGAGCCTGAAAACGAACATCTTCTTGTCAGACGCGTCTTCGGCGACAAAAACGGTGTCTATCTGAATGATACCCCGGTAAGTTCGGCGTTTTTAACGTCACTTTTAGGCGAAATGATCGAGATCGGAAGTCAGTTCGAAAACCGCGAGCTTTTCAAGAAAGATTACCGCATGAAAGTTGTCGATCTCAAGGCTGAAGATGCTGCTGTTTTAGCTGATTACAAAGAAATTTTTCATAAAATACAGGCGCTTAGAAAGACTATCGAAGAGCTTAAGGCGAAAGACGACATTTCTAAAAGGGATTATTTGGAATATCAGATCCGCGAAATTGAAAAAATCGAGACTTTCGAAAATGAAGAAACTGAGCTTCTTTCAAAAATAAAATTTGCCGAAAACCGCGTGAAAATCGTGAAATACAGCAGCGAACTTCTAAATTCGCTCAATTCTTCGCTTGATTTTCTGAACAGTGCCGACTCATCAGCATCAGATTTGGCCGGACTTGACGATATCGGCGATATTCCTGCAAGAGTTTCTGCCGCCGCGATAGAGCTTGACGATATTGCGAAAACATCGGCAACGCTTTTTTCAAAATACGATGAACCTGTCGACGATATTGAAGAAATCCGGACTAAATTCGACAAACTTTCTTCGCTTTTCATGAAGCACGGAATAACGACCTCGGCTGATTTACTGAAAAAACTCGATACGCTTAATGAAGAGCTTTTTGAAATGAACAAGATCCCGCAGAAAACCGGAGAAGCTGAAAAAGAGCTTGCATCTATGCTCAAAAAAGGTGAGAAGTTAGCGGAAGATCTGCGAAAAAAGCGCCTTAAAGCAATAAAGCCGCTTGAAGAAAATATTTTGAAATATCTCCTCAAATTCGGGATGAAAGGAGTCAAATTCTCGATCCTGCTGAATAAACTTGAAGAACTCAATGAAACCGGTCTCGATGAAGTTGTTTTCGAGATAAATACGATCGGAACTGAAAAAATGTTCGACATCTCATCACTTTCTGGAGGCGAACTTTCGCGCCTTCTGCTGGCAGTAAAACTTATCGACGACGAAGAGGGGAAGGTCATCCTTTTTGATGAAATCGATAGCTCGATAGGCGGAGAAACCGCACGCAATGCGGCTCTTGAAATGAAAAAAAATTCTCAAAAAAATCAAATAGTTGTAATTACTCACTTCCCGCAGACGGCTTCTTTGGCAAATACCCACATAGTAGTCAGAAAAAGCATCGACGAAGGTGAAGTCGAAACGGAGATTTCGATCCTCGATAAAGCGGGAAGAGTTAAAGAGCTTGCCAGAATGATGGGCAAAAGCGATTCAGCCGATTTCTTAGCTGCCGCTGAAAAAATGATTGCAGAAGGGTAAAATGGAGATAAATATGAAAAAAATTATGATCCTTTTTTTGCTCCTGGTTTCATTTCAGCTTTTTTCCGATGATGATGAAAAACCTAAACTTGCAGTTATGGAGTTCGATGATCTGAGCGGCAAGCTTTCCAAAAACATGCTCTCCCGCGCGACTGAACTTATCAGGAGCA
>CAMZDX010000087.1 GCA_947305505.1 uncultured bacterium
ACAAGTTCGATCTTTCGATTTCGCTCACATTTTTCATAAACATGAACAAACTCACCAACATGGTTTTGAATTCGCTTAAAAATGTCAATGATTTTAAGCCGGTATTCAATCAGGCTGAAAAATTTTACCGTGCAAAATTCGACGACAGCAAAATGCTTTACTTTATCAGAATTCCGAATATCGCCTACGAAATAGCATACACAGGCGAACTTTACGAAAATATAATCGGCAAAAATATCAGGGAAGCTCTTTTCATACACGACTCAATCAAAAATGTTGAAAGCAAAATTGAGAAAGATCCCCTGCTCTCCTTCGACGGAAGGTATATTAAAGGAGTTAAAAACGACAAAATCCTCATAGATCTCTGGTTTCTTCCGGAAAAAACGGCGATGAACAAGGCGGAAGCGGATAAAATCATATCCAAGGCTCTCAGACACGAGCCCGTCAAAATCTCAGGCAACGAAAAGGAAAGCAGCAAATGACGATTTGTCCGCACTGCAAAAGCAAAAACAACAATTCCTACTACTGCAAAGGCTGCGGCAGAAGAATCACCGCCGTTTCAAAACCTCAGAAGAAAAGCGAATCGACTTCCCCTAAATTCATCGAAGAAGTCATTGATATTATTGAGACAAACTTCATGATTTCCGATGTAACCATGACCACTGTTTCAAATACCGGAAGCATAAGTCTGGGTGATATGCTGAAAGAAGAAGGAATAACCCTCGTCGGCGGCGAACAGTGGCAGGATATCAGCCCTAAACAGCAGTGCGGCTGTTTTTTCGCCGAACTTATCTGCATATACATAATTTCAGCAATAATCACGATGGTCGGATTCATTGCCGGAGCAAATGAAATTGAAATGATTTTCCAGCTTTACGCCTCGTCATTTCTGGCACTTTCGCTTATCGTATGGTTCATTGTTCCATACTTCACAGGATTTTCGCCGGTTTCCTCGGTTCTTTACAACTGCTCTATGTTCACTTTGTCCAACGAAAGTGTGAAAAACAGGGCGAAAAACCTTTTCACAATGTTCCTTTGTTCATCGGTTCCGTCGATTTTCATCCTGCCGTTTTTATATTCTCTTTTAAAGTCGAGATTTTCCGAAAACTATGAACCTTTCGCCTTTTCAACAAGCGAAATAAAGTATATGGAAAAAACCGGAAGCGAAAAATAGATCTTACAGAGCGCTTTTTCTCAAAAAAACGACAAAATCGTTAAGATTGATTCCAGTATAGCCGCTTTTTATCATAAAGCCGTATTTATCAAGCAATTCAGCAGAGTTATAATGTTCAAGCGCAGCAGAAGCTTCGCTTTCAGGAATCATTTTCAAGCCGCCTTCGATTATAGAACCGGCAAAAGGTGAATTTCCGTCGATTCCGTCGGAAGAAAGGGCGTAAAGTTTCATTCCTCTTTTGATAAAAGGAAACATCGTCAGCGCAAAATGGCTCATTCTGCCGCCGGTTCCCGCATTTTCAGAATTTATTTTCAAAAGCGGCTCGCCCGTAATCAAAACACTTTCAGCTCCAGCCTCTATCCTGCTTTGAAGCAGAGCCTTCAAGTCATCTACGTTTCCGGTGAAACGCCTGAAAGATTCAGTATTTTCAGGGAGTTGTTTTAAAAGTGCATCGTGAAGTGAATTTGAATCGGCACACTTGAAAAGACTGGTATTTTTCAAATCCTCTCTGAAAAAAGGCATGCTTCCGACGGACTTTTCACCGTTTTCAAACGGAATATCGCTTGCAACAAACACGAACCAGTTGATCTTATCAAACATTTCGGCAAATTTTCCGTTTTTCACCAGCGAATATTCACTTCTTTTCTTATTTATTTCGGTTATCGGAAGACCGCTTTTCAGCAGATTTTCATTGAGTTGAAAAGCATTTTTTTCATCAACACTTTTTTCAATGAGCGCCGAACTGCCTCCGCTCAAAAGAACAATGACATTTTCCGGTTCAAGCGTTTTTATGAAATTTATCATCTTTTCAGCCGCTTCGAAACTGTGACTGCTCAAATGGGGATGGGTCGAAAAAACGACGTTTTCCTTTTTCAGAATGCCGCAGTCACTCCCGAAAGGAAGAACTGCAAAAACAGGAATTTCAGCCGCTTCCGGATAACGTAAAACAAATTTTTCATACATGTAAGATGCTGATTTTCCTACACTTATTATAGTTTTTTTCTTTTTTCCGCGAACAACTTCAAAAGGCTCGAAATCAAATGAAAACGATTTAAGAAAATCTATATAACCAGAAAGCGAATCAAACATTTTGAGCATGAAAGACCTTTGTAAAATCAAGCCCTAATACAGCAAGAGCGGCACTTTTTCAAGTTTAACCCCTCCAGCAATAATTGCCAAACCTGTTTTTTCAGGTAGTATTGCCGGACTTTTTTGCGGAGGTTCAAAAAAATGAGAAAAATCATATTGTTTTTCGCAGCATTTCTATTTTTTTCAGCAATTGTTTCATGCGGCAGAACAACTTATTCCGTATCCGAAGCTACTGCTCCTGAAAGCAATCTCAAAACTGTTATAGTAGGAATTCCCAACTCTGATTCTTCCGATCTCAAAGAAGTAACAGACACTTTTTCCGTCGATGAAGAAAAAGTCGCGCTCCGTGCCTACTGGAAACCTGTTGAAAAAGGCTATTCCGCCGAATATATGTGGATAAATCCAGAAGAAAAAGTCGCATATTCCAAAGTCATGGAGATGAAACCCGAGTGGAAACGCTCTCTCGTTTATTACAGAGGACCTAAACCTATGGCTGCCGGAAACTGGCGTATTGATGTAGTAGTAAACGGCAAACTTTACGGAAGAACGACTTTTGCGGTTGTCCGCGAGCGTTCGAAAGTGCCTCTTGTTGCGCAGATCGAGGCTTTCAACAGCGAAAAAATCACTCTTGAAGAGGCTCAACTTCTGTCTGATAAAATCCGCTGTTTCGCCGATAAAAAATGTTCTGCCGAAGATGCCGTTTCGGCCGTTCCGGAAAATTTGGGCAGCAAAAAAACAGGACTTGCGGTTTCGATTTTCAGAAATGCAGCAGTCACAGATATGGTGATTTCATCTTCCGCGACCATTTCCGCGGCAATGAAAGAGCTTACCGAAAAAATTAAACCGGACGACAGTGCTCCCGCATCGGTTGAACTTTCGGTTCTTCACTCGCAGATGGAACTCAAAAATCCTTCCGAGCAGCTTCTTAACTCAAAAAAGAAATCGGGAATGGGCTTCACTCTTTCGAAAAACGGCAAAAGTGCGGCGCTTCTTCCTGTTTACATCGTAAGAACTCAGATCGAAGACGGTATCGGCGTCGTCCGCCAGCTCGCAGTCGATGCCGGACTTGCAGAGCACGATTGGAAAACGGCTAAAATTTCAGTTTTCATGACGCAGGATTTCGTTTTGAGTGCAAAAATGGAAAAAGCGAAAGAACTCGCATTCACAAGAAGCCGCGTTTATGTCGAAAACGTAACGAGACAGGATCTTGTAGACGCAGTCAACAACGCATGGGGCTGGTATCTGAAAAATCAGATCACCGAAGGCGAAGAAGCCGGCAGATACATGTACACTTTCTTCCCGTCGAAAGATCTCGAACCTGATGATGACTGGGGGCTTAGAAATCTCAACGCGATTTTCGTTCTTGCCGAGATCGCAAAAGACCAGAAAGATCCCGTAAAAATCGAGAGCGTAAAAAAAGCTATTGACGCTTTTGCAAAATTTTTGAAGGAAGGTCACGGAGGAAAATGGCTTGACTGGCCTTATCACCGGAAAGTCCACAGCATCGCCGGAACCGCTTTTCTGCTCGGCGCAATGGTCGAACTTGAAGTTCCCGGATACGAAGAAGATATGAAAAAAATGGCAGATGCGATCATCTCCCTGCAGCAGCCCGACGGAAAACTTCTCACCGATTTTGCCGGAAATTACAGAGATGTCGACCAGATGTACTATCCCGGCGAAACTCTGCTGATCCTTATGCGTTACTACAACAAAACCGGATACAAACCGGCGCTTGACGCGGTTGAAAAGGCATACCCTTTCTATCAGGATTTCTGGAATAAAAAGGAAAATCAGCAGGGTCCGTTCGTTCCTTGGCAGGCGCGTGCTTACCAGGAGGCTTACAGCACGACCAAAAACAGAAAATATGCTGATTTCGTTTTTCAGCTCATGGACTGGATGCTCAAAAAGTACAAACCGCTCGGCAGCGACGCCGTTCCAGGCAGACAGGGCGCATTCAATACGCAGTTTGCAGGAACCGGAGTTTATTCTGAAGGTCTTTCGGCAGCAGTCAGACTTGCACGTGAAGCCGGCGACACGAACAGAGTCGAAATATATACGAAGGCTTTGCGCGGAACAATGGGTTATGTTCTCGGGCTCCAGTTCAAAGAGGAAGACACCTACTGGGTAAAGCGCCCCGACAAAGTCACAGGCGCGCTCAGCATGAGGCCTGACAACGAAGAACTCCGCATAGATTCTACATATCATGCGATTTCTGCGGTTCACTACACCTCAAAACTTTTCACAGACGAAGAGTGGAAAGCAATAAAATGGAAATAGCTGCAACTCCTGAAATCATTTACGAAGACAACCATCTTCTTGTTGTCGTCAAACCGCAGGGAATTCCTGTACAGAAGTCTGACAGCTCGTCATCCGACTTTCAAACGATTCTTAAAGATTTTCTCAGGCGTAAATACGATAAGCCCGGCAATGTTTTTCTTGGGATCGTCCACAGGCTCGATCAGCCGGTCGGAGGCGTTATGGTCTTCGCCAAAACTTCGAAAGCTGCCTCACGTCTCAGCGAACAGATCCGTCAGAACATCTGGAAAAAATGCTATCTGGCGGTCGTTGACGGCACTCCGAAACAGAAAAAAGCCGTTTTGGAAGATTATCTTGTCAAAAACGAGGCGACTAACGAGGTATCCGTTTCCAAAAAAGGCGATCCCAAGGCGAAATTCGCCCGTCT
>CAMZDX010000088.1 GCA_947305505.1 uncultured bacterium
GCGTTTTGTAGAATCAATGCGGCTTTCTTTCTGATAATACGATACTCGTTTCTCATCTAAAAAAAATGCCGGAACAATAAAAACTGCTCCGGCCGTATAAAGTTCGCAGTCAAAGGCGCGACATCCTTGAGTTGACAATATAGTCAATTTTCGAGATTTGTCAACAAAATTCTTGCAATAAATTTAATTTCGAGTAGAAAAATTAAAAATTTATTTCTGATGTCGGTCACAACTCGTGCGAAACAGCCGGAATAACGGTTCCCGACCATTTTCGTGAGGTCACGAAAATGGTTCAACTCGGCAGCGGATCACAAAGAGCCGTCAAAGATTATATGCTCACTCGCTACGCCTGTTACCTGATTGCGCAAAAAATAACAACGCCACACTCTGATCAAAATAGCGTAAACATCTGATTTTATTGAATGATTTTAGAATTTACATGTTAGACATTGTTGAGTCGAATAATAATGGAGGTCACCTGATTCACTTCCCTAACTGGATCTTCAATTCTTTGAAATTTATAGCACTTGAATCAGGTTTGTTGCCGTAATCGAACTCGACTTTTTTCTTTGAATCCGGGAGGGCAAAGAGACTTTTGAAGAAACCTTCAGCGTTTTCGAGCACGATTTTGCTGACATAGCCTACTTCGTGTCCGTGATCGCAGTTGTTGAAGAAATCCTCTTTCGCCTTGTTGCTGAGCTGCGTGAACTGCTCATACCCTTCTTTGCGGTATTTCGTCTTCACATCATCATACTTCGATTCATCGAGGACTTCTATTTTTCTGCCGCTTGCATCTTTGATTTTTTTGGCGGGATAGCGGATTATCGTGGTGTATTCGGTTTTCCATTTCTCGTTTGTCCGCTTCGGGCCTATGACTTTGAGACCGTAAACAACAACTTTTTCAGGATCTTCCTTGATAAAAACATCTTTCAGATCGACGCTGTATGTGGCTTCGAACGAGTATGTAGCGACTTCGACATAGTAATCGCGGTAGTTGTCGCTCCACGGAAAAAATGTTTTCTGGATGCTTTCCTGAAGCGGCTCTTTTATGAATTTCGTCCCTGAGATCTCGACATTGACCAGGCCAAGTTCCAGAATATTGTGGAGTTTTCCGAAATGAAGCGTTGCATGCTCCGAATGGCGCATTTTTTCTTCAAGGTCGTTTATCCGAAGCTGCGCCTGGGAGAGAGAATCCTCGAAACCGACCTTGTCTTTCCATGATCTCACTGCCAGCACACCGGTGACAAGCAGGATCATCAAAAAAACCGCATTGACAGCTACAATCAATTTTGAAAACTTCATCATTCTCTCCTTTATCAAATTACAGAGACGTTTCAGGAAACGTCTCTACAAGTGTAAATATATAAGGATCAATCGCCAAGATTCTTCTTTGCCTTCTGCCAGAGTTCCTCAAGCTCTTCAAGAGGTTTGCCCCCTTCAACAAAGGTCGGATCAAGATTTTCCATCTCGTCGAAACGCGCTTTGAACTTCTCGGCACATCTTTTGAGGGCTTTTTCGCTATCCAAACCGAGTTTTCTGCCGTAGTTGACTAATGCGAACATGAGATCGCCGAACTCTTCTTCGATGTGGTCATGGTCTCCCTGCTCCACAGCTTCGACAAGTTCCGCTTTCTCTTCCTCGACTTTTTTCCAGGTATCTTCAGCGTTTTTCCAGTCAAATCCGACACTCGCAGCACGTGACGCATATCTTTGCGAAATCAGGACAGAAGGCATTGACTTCGGGATCCCGTCAAGCAGATGTTTGCGGCTCTCCTTATTTTTCTTAATTAAATTCCAGTTTTTGAGCACTTCCGCGCTGTCTGCCACCTTTTCGTCTCCGAAAACATGCGGGTGACGGGTTATGAGTTTCGCCGTTATCGCTTCTGCGACATCTTCAAACGAGAAAAGCCCTTCTTCGCTTGCTATCTGCGAAACGAAAACGACCTGAAGAAGCAGGTCTCCGAGCTCTTTTTTGAGTTCCGCAAGCGTATCAGGATTTGATTTGTCAAGCTCGTCAAGTGCTTCGACTGTCTCGAAAGCTTCTTCGATAATGTATGGTCTTAGCGACTGTATCGTCTGTTCCTTATCCCACGGGCAGCCGTTTTCACCGCGGAGAGTCCGCATAACTTCAAGAAGTTTTTCTATTTTTTCAGTTTTCATAATCTTCTCCGAAAAGCTCTTTGAATGCCTTGACGTAGCACTCTTTTTTGAACGGAACTATGCGTTTCACCATCTCACGCTTCGTGATCCACTCGAAAGCGACGAATTCTTCGGTTTCCTCAGCGAGTTTCCAGCCTGAATCGGCGATTTTCAAATGGAAATAAACCTGTTCCTGGCCGTCATATTTTCCTTTGTTGGTTTTCCAGCTCACAGTGTGGGGGAAAAGGTATGAGACTTTTGAAGATTTTGCCATGATTTTCAAGAATTTGCTCTCTATCCCAGTCTCTTCCCTGATTTCGCGAAGTACGGCCTCTTCAGCACTTTCGCATTCGTCGATCCCGCCCTGCGGAACCTGCCACGCACCTCTGATATTGCGCCTTTCGCAAGCCAGAATAAGTCCCTGACTGTTCTCGATCACTGCCGCAGCATTCTGTCTCAAATTCACTTTACGCCTCGACTATTGCACACGATTTATCACTTTCCCAGACACTCACTTTTGAAACTTTCACTTCTTTATCGATTGCTGAGATCTCTTTTTCGGCAAGTCTGAAAATAAGAAGGGCAATGTTTTCGGCAGTCGGATTCACTGTTTCAAATTCTTTCAATGAATTTAAATCCTTATGATCAAGAAGCTCCATAATCTTCTTCAAAACGGCATCAAGCACCTTGAAATCCATGACAAAACCCGTTTCATCGAGCTGATTTCTTGTTGCAAAAAGGCGGACACGCCAGTTGTGACCGTGCAGATTTTCGCATTTTCCGTGGTAGTTTCTGAGCCTGTGTGCCGAAGAAAACTGCACTTCGCGGTAAACTTCAAGTTTCATTATTTTTTCTCCTCTTTCGGCTGTGGTCTTGCAACGACGCTCATTTTAACGATTTTCACGTTTTCGACCGGAACGCCTTGATACATGTTTTTATTCGTTACAGGTTTTGCGCCGATTTTGTCGACGACTTCAAAACCTTCGAGAACTTTTCCGAAAGGAGCGTAACCGTTCGGCTGGTCAAAACTCGGATTCGGATCAAGGTGGTGTGTTGCTTCCAAAGTAATGTAGAACTGGCTCGCCGCGCTGTCCGGATCCATTCTTCTTGCCATCGCAAGAGTGTATTTGTCGTGGCTTATGAGCAGTTTTCTGCCCGTGACTTTGCCGTTTTCGTCCTTGACTTCAACACTCGGCGGCATCTCGAGTTTTATAGGTGCAAGAGTCTCTTTTTCATTCAGATTTTCATCAAGTCCTCCGCCCTGAATCACGAAACCTTTGATAACCCGGTGGAAAATGAGGCCGTTGTAAAAACCGCGGTCAACATAACCGATGAAATTATTGACCGTGCCCGGCATTCCGTTGCCGTAAAGACCCAGAGTAATGTTTCCTTCGCTTGTTTCAAGCAGAACTTTGTGGGTGATTTCAAGCGGATCGGGCTTTTTTTCAGATTCGCCGCAGGAAACAGCAAGAAAAAGAGCCGCCAGAAACAAAAAAACTGGAACGATTTTAAAATAGTTTTTCATTCTCAACTCCAATCAACAAAAAAATCGGAGAATTTTAGTTTTGTTTGCGCTTTTCTCAAGTTTTCCGCAATTGTTATTTTCTTTTTTTCGTGTATATTTGCACCGCTTTTTTCGGAGGGTATATGAAAAACGGAAAAAATATTTTCTGCGGCATAGACATCGGCTCGAGAACGGGCAAAATAGTCCTGATCGACAGCAACAAAACAATGATTTTTTCTGAAATGATAAAAACTGTCGCGTCGGCTGCAAAAACTTATAATGCTCTTATTGAAACGATACCGGAAGAACTCAAGAACGCGATTTCGGCATCGGCGGTCACGGGTTACGGCAGGGAAAGTACCGCCGCGATGTGCGATTTTTCGGCGACGGAAATCACATGCCACTACCTCGGAGTTCTCTCTACTCACCCCGAAGCAAAAACGATAATCGATATCGGAGGGCAGGACAGCAAGGTTATAACCATTGATAATAATTCAAGAATCAAAGATTTTGCAATGAATGACCGGTGTGCCGCAGGAACAGGAAGATTTCTGGAAGTCATGATGGACCGCATCGGCTTTTCAATAGAAGATTTTGCCGTTCTCGACATTTCCGAAGTTGAGCCTGTAAAAATCAATTCGACTTGCACGGTTTTTGCAGAAAGTGAAGTGATTTCAATGGTTTCACGTAACATTCCGCAAAATGTGATCGCCTCTTCGCTTGCAAGAATGGTCGCGGCAAACACGTTTTTTCTGGCTCGAAAAACGCGCCCTGAAACACCATTTTTCATGTCGGGCGGCGTCTCGAAACTCGCTCCCGTGAGGTTCCATCTCGAAAAATTATTCGGTTCTGCAATAAAAACCGATAAAAATTCGCAACTTATGGGTGCGCTCGGAGCCGCACTCTTTGCGATGAAAGAAACTTCCGTTTCACACTGAAACTTACGAAAAATCTAATCCAAACATTTTTTTTGACTTAAAGAGGTTTTTTGTGGAAACTGCGCCGTTTTTTTTAAGGAGGTGTTTTATGGCAAAAACTTTAGGTGGTTTCAACAAAGAGTTCTGGTTGGTCAACGCCATCCAGTTCTTTGACGGTCTTTCTTATTTCTCGGTCATCATCATTCTTTCGATGTTCCTCACCGACAACGTAGGTTTCAGCGACTATGAAGCAGGTGCTTGGCAGGGCTATTTCTTCCTGTTCATCACAGCTTTCATGTTCACGGTAGGATCCATCTGTGACGTTATCGGCGACAAGAAATCGTTCATTTTCGCGACGATCCTGCTTATGATCA
>CAMZDX010000089.1 GCA_947305505.1 uncultured bacterium
AAAGGCGCACTAAAATTTCGATGTCAAACCCCATCCTTTTGTTGATGTAAAGCGTTCTCTGGAGGACTTTTACCACTTTTTCGACAGGATAGATGCGGAACCCGATCATTGCGTCTTTGATCGACTTCGACAGGGTGACGATGTGTATCCACATATTGGCGAATTCACGTCCTTTGACGCGGCTCTGCGGCGCATTTTCATCGTATTCGGGGCATCCGCAGATGACAGAATCGGGATTCTCTCGTGAAAGTTCGAGGAATCGCGGGATTTTCGTTGTGTCGTGCTGACCGTCCGAATCAAGCTGGAAAACGTGGGTGAAACCGAGCTCAGCCGCTTTCAGAATGCCCGAAGTTACCGCTGCTCCTTTGCCGCCGTTGCGCTCTCTCGTAACAAGGATCGCATTTTTCGCGTTTTCAACTGCGTTTTGGATAAGTAACTTATTTTCTTCATCATTTCCGTCATCGACTACGATTGCCGGAAAGGCGTAGCCTTCAAGTTCCTTCAGAACGTCGGCAAGTGCTGCGCCGTGCCTGAAAACGGGGATGACGAATGCGAATCGCTGTTCCATTATTCTTTGTTTACTCCGAATGTTCCGGTCGAATAAACGAGCTTTTGCAGCGTAAAATCTGACATCGTGTAGGTGAGAGTCGACTTCTCCGCGTTGAATTTCATTTCAAGAAGCACTTCCGCGCCGGGTAGTATTGGCGAGGAGAACTTTATCCTTCTGATATCTGGAACTATCCTTTTCGTGCCGAAGTAAACTCCCGAAAGGCGCGTTATTACTTCAAACTGCGCGACTGCCGGAAGAAGTTTGAACTGCGGAAAGTGCCCGTCGAAGAAATCGGATTCTTCCGTTATATTGAGTTTTAAGATAACATGCTGGTTTTCTTTGAGAATTTCCTGCTCAACAACTATGCCGTGAAGATTTTTTTCCATTATTTCACCTCGAATAAAGCAATGATCTCTTCTTTGTGTTTCTTTCCCTGAATGTCGGTCGGAAGTTTCTCCAAAAAGCGCCATTTTTTAGGTATTACCGTGTTTTCGAAATAGTGCATGAGAAAATCGTGGAAATATTTGTTCAGAACAAGTTTTTCCTTGCCTGCAAACTCTTTTTTTCCTTTTTCGTTGAGGACTATCGCAGCAGCCAGATACTGCCTGATCTCGTTTGAAAGGGCGATCACTTTGACGTCTTCGACTAATCCGCTTTCCAGAAGCCTGTTTTCAACTTCGGTAAGCGAGATGCGCTTTTCCTCGATCTTTACTATCGAATCGCTGCGCCCTTTGAGCAGGAATTTTCCGCCGTCGAGCATCTCGGCAAGATCAGCCGTCGCAAAACCTGCCGGATCTTTGATGTAAGGCGAGATTATACGCAGGCAGCCGTCATCCCCGAGCCAGATCTTCGCGTTGTCGAAAGGAGTCCAGGTAAGCCCGTCCTTATCCTGCATCCTGTAAGCGATGCCAGAAGTTTCGGTGCTGCCGTAGACTTCAAGCGGGTATATCCCGAAAACTTCGTTCGTTTTTACTGCAAGTTCGGGGCTTACTGCGCCGCCGCTCGTGAAAAGCCACGGATCACGCATATCGAGTTTTTCAACGATCTCGACTGTCCGTTTTAAAAAAGCAGGAGTTGCCACAATCAGATATTTTTCATCGTCAAGTGTCTCGAATTCTTCAGGAAATTCGATTCTTTTACGCCTGAAAGGTGTCCCTGTCGCAAACGGAAGCGAGAAACCGAAAAGAAATCCGAAAATGTGGTGCTGGCTTACGGTCGAAACGAACTTTCTTTCCGAAATTTTATCGAGCCACTTCGAGATTATGAAGGCGTTGTCCTCCTCGAATTCCTTCATTCTCTGCGGAACGGCCTTCGGTTTTCCGGTCGAACCCGAAGTGAAGAGGAAAATGCGCGTAGTTTCGCCGTTTATTTCGGGAGTTTTTTCAATTTCTTCTTTTGAGGGTTCTTCTGATTTTTCAATAATTTCAGGAATATAAAGTGAATTTTCGACATCTGCGTCAGTTAAGAGTTCCATTCCTGGAAGAAGCGCTTCGGCAAGGAAATTTTCCGAAATATTCTGCGTCAGATGGACCGCTTTCTGACACTGGAGAAGGGCTGTGAAAGTTACGCCGAAATACCAGAAGTCTCCGCAGTGGAGAATGTATGAATCAGTTTTGCGGCTTTCAATGAAACGCCTCATTTTTGCCGTGTCACCAAGAAAATCGCCCCACGTTTTGAACGATTTGTCAGACCATTTTCCGTCGTAGCAGACGACTGCGTCACGCGCTCTGGAAGCGGCTTTGAATTTTGTCAAAGGAAAAACTTTTACCATTTTTTTATCCACGAATTTTCTAACAATAAATTCGGCAGCAAACAAAACGCCCATTAAGATATACGATATTCCGCCGTTGTAAAGAGACCAGATCTTGTCTGCATTTTCAGGTGTGATCCCGAAGATTTTATCTGCAAAAACGGTGAGAGCTGCGACAGATCCGTTTAAAATGAAAAATATGCACCATGCGTAAGTCACTTTCCTGCAATAATTTTCAACTTTTTTTTCGTGAAACGAACCTTTTATCGACTTGTCGGCGAGAGTTGCAAAACGGAAAATAATGTTAGGTCTGTAAATAAGAGTTGAACCGAAAAACATTAGTAAAATCAAATTGATAGCAGGCGAATAGAGCTTAAGGAAAATCGTCTTGTTCGTAAAAAAGCAGAGCAGGCCTGCTGCAAGAAAGAGCAGGGAAGTCGCAAGAGGTTTCCAGTCTAAATTTTTTTCACTTTTTTTTGCCGAAAAACTCAGGAAAAGTGCCGCTGCAAGTGCCATCACGCAGAGCGAAAGGACTTTTACCGGCAGTTTCAGCATGACGAGCATGATGAAAACGATAACAGGATATAAAATCAAGACGATGTTCAGAAATATTTTGAGAGCTTTTTTCATAAAGGTCAGATTAGTTTTCCGCCTTGTCTGAAGGATCTTTTGTCTCAGGAGCTGCTGCGGGAGCTTCGTCGGAAAGATACGGAGCAAGTGCTTCAACGACGTCTCTGACTGTGCGGACAGTCCTTAAAATCGAAGGATCGATGTTGCCTTTTCCGGCAGGGATGTACTCTTTCATTTTTACGAAAAGGTCGATCGCGTCAATCGAATCGAGGTTGAGGTCTTCTCTCAAAAGAGCGTCCATTGTGACGGTTTCTTCTTCGAGTTCGAATTCAGAGACGAGGATTTTTTTAAGTTCTTTGAAGATTTCTTCCTGTATCATGAGTTACTCCTTGTTTTGTGTTTCTCTTGATGATGCAATATATTCCGCCAATGCGTTTACCGATGCGAAATGCTTCCTGTTTTCGGCATTGTCCGACGAAAATTTGATTCCGAATTTCTTTTTGAGCGCGACTCCTAGTTCGAGTGCGTCGATCGAATCAAGACCAAGTCCTTCGCCGAAAAGAGGTTCGGAATCGACGATGTTTTCAGGCTTGACGTCTTCAAGCTCCAAAGAGGAAATAATCACTTTTTTTATTTCTTGTTTAAGCTCTTCCATAAATCCCTCACTGTTTAAAACAACCACACGGAACAATCCGTTAGAAAAAGCGGGTTATATTAAGGAAAAAAGGCATTTTTGCAAATTTATTTCTATTTGTTTTCTTCTTTTTCGCGGTTTCTGTATTCGATAACTTTCTGACCGACGAAATCCATGAGTTCTTTTACGCCGTTTTTTGTGATGCTGCTTATTTCGAAGTAGGGCATATCCTTAACGAATTCGCGGAGTTCGTCTCTCAGTTTTTCTTCTTCTTCACCGTAAGAATCGATTTTGTTGAGGACGATTATCTGATCTCTTTTTGCCAGTTCCGGATCGAAAAGTTCAAGCTCGCGGTTAATTGTTTTTATGTCGTCGACCGGTGATTTTCTTGCCGGATTTATTTCGACAAGATGGATGAGAAAACGCGATCTTTCGACGTGACGCAGAAATCTGTGGCCGAGTCCGGCGCCGGTGTGGGCTCCTTCGATAAGTCCGGGAATGTCAGCTACGACAAACGGAATGAAGTCCTTTCCTTCGACCATTCCGAGGTTGGGAACGAGAGTCGTGAAAGGATATTCCGCGATTTTGGGACGCGCGTTGCTGATAACGCTGATGAGTGTCGATTTTCCGACTGACGGAAAGCCGATTATTCCGACATCTGCCATGAGTTTGAGTTCGAGACGGACTTTTCTGCGCTCGCCGGGAAGACCTTCCTGAGCATAGTGAGGCGCTTTGTTGACGCTCGTTTTGAATTTCGCGTTTCCTCTGCCGCCGATTCCGCCGTGCGCGACGATGACTTTCTGCCTGTGCTTCGTTATGTCGGCAATAAGTTCCGATGTTTCGTGGTCGAAGACGAAAGTTCCGAGCGGGATTTTGACAATCGTGCTTTCGCCGCCGCGGCCGTACATGTTGGAACCCATTCCTTTCTGGCCGTTTTCCGCTTTGATTGTGCGCTGGTAGCGGATGTCGTAAAGCGTTATGACGTTTTCGTCACCTTCAAAAACGACGTCTCCGCCTTTGCCGCCGTCGCCTCCGTCCGGTCCTCCGAGCGGAATGAAAGGTTCACGCCTGAAACTTACGGCTCCGGCACCGCCGTTGCCTGCGATAATATCGACTATTGCCTGATCGACAAATTTCATAACGACTCCGTGTTTGGAATAAAAAAAAAACTCCCGTTGCCGGGAGTCTGAAAATTTTAACGAAACGAAAACTATGCTTCGGTGACTACGGAAACTCTTCTTCTTGCTCTGCCGTTTTTGTAGAATG
>CAMZDX010000090.1 GCA_947305505.1 uncultured bacterium
AACGCAAATAGAAAAATCAGAAAATATCTCATTGTTCACCGTCTAAATTAAAGTGGAGTTGCTGTATTTCGTTGGCTTTCTGAGTTTTAAGACGCATGATTTCCGAAGTTGATTCCTCCTTCTTTTCCCAAGCGACGTCTATTATTCCCAAATCACCCTGAAGCACAAGGTCTGCAAAAATATTGCGGGCAGTATTCATATTCGAATAAATCGCCAGAACCGCCATTTCCTCGACTTCGCGTTTTGCCTTCAAAAGCTCGCTTTTGTAACCGTCAACGCTGTTTCTTTCCTGTTCGTAGGAAACACGGATATCGGAAATGACAACTTTTATCGCATCGTTCAGCCTGTTATAGAAATCAGCCAGTTTGGCATCTATTCTGTCAGCTTCCGCAAGAATTCCGGAAACTTCAGAAGAACTGCCGACTATGCCGTGCTGACGCATAACTATGTCGTTGAGAGAATCCCTTATCGCATTTTCCGCTTCAATCAGAGTGCCTCCGAAAACAATACCGTATTTTTCAGTGTCTATATCAGCCTGACAAGCTTCCTTTTCAGCGGTAAGTCCGTTGAATTTTTCACGTTCCTGACCGATTTTGTCAAGCACCTCTTTTTCGTTTCCTTCAGCTATATTTTTTTCTTCGGAGTACGAAGCAATCAAAGAATCGAGCCTTTTCGCCACAGCAGCAAGTTCCATAGAAACAATGTGCATCTTCTCATCAAGCTTGATCACCTGATCGCCGTATTCCTTTGCCCGTTCCCTGATTTTTTCATGCGCGATCGAAGATGTATCTTCTATGTCGAGAAGTTTGCGTTTTTCGGAATCAAGTTCTTCGAATTCACCGCGCTGACTCTCCGGGAGACTAGCATTGTCAGAAGCGTTTTTCGTCATAACAAGAGAGTTTTTTATAACTGCTATTTTGTTCCTTAGTTCAAGGACAGACTCGACAGCAGTTTTAAGAGGCGGGAAAAGCGCCGCAGCATTTTTGTTGGCAACTATGATTGAAATCTTCTTTTCAAGTTCGTCAATACGCTGCAGCTCTTCTTCCAAAGCGATGATGTCGTTATTTAAAGCAACAGTTTCCGAGTATTTTTTGCTATCCCTGAGGATTGACTGCACCGTAGGAGAATAAGGAAGAAGAAAATCTGAAATTTTTCCCGCTCTGCCGCTTGCAAGAAAAGCTTTTCCGTCAATAGAAAAAAGCTCGTCCTGATACTTGCTGTACTTGGAAACAATCGAATCGAAAAGAAGCAGAGCCTCTCCGAATCTTCCCATCTTGACAAGAAGCGTTCCTTCGAGGATCTCCGCCTGAGGCGCAATTCTTGAATTCGGAGTGACGTCCTGGATAAGACGCAGCGTATCTACCGCATCGGCGTACTGGTCGCGCTTTATATAAGTCCAACTCAACTCATAGTAAGCCTGCGGGAAAAAGTTCGAATCAAACTTTACCGGCACATAATGCGACAAAGCCGTATCAGTGTCCTCAAGCTCAAAAGCTATCCTTGCAACGGCGATTTCCGCAAGTTCGCGGATCTTTCCGAAACTGTGGTATTCCGCTTTATCCGGAAGAGCCAGAATTTCTTCATAGTAAGCACGCGCTTCTTCAAACTTTTTATCGCGCAGCGCCATGACACCCAAAAAATAACGGGACTGCGGATAATATGCAGTCTCTTTCTGCACAGCCTCAAAAAGTTTTACGGATTCATCAGCTTTGTTTCCGTAAAAAAGCGACTTTGCAAAATAGTAAAGAAGCTCAGGATCGGCGTAAATATCATTGCCGTCCTTCGCAAACTGACCATAATACTTTTCAGCCGCAGCGTATTCGCCCAGAGAATAGCTCATAAATATAAGCCTTTTCAGAGCCTTGATTTTGAGATCACGATTGCCGGAAGTCATCAGCATATCGTAATAGCGCGTTGCGGAAACGTAATTTCCCTGCATAAACAGCGATTCACCGAGCTTGTAAAGAGCTTCGGGCTTTACAGGGTCATTATCGGAAACCGACTCTGTCACCGAATAAAAAATACCGGCGGAAGTTGCGTAATCGCCTTTTTCAAAGAAAAAATCACCCTTTTTAATCTTTTCAGAAGGCGGCAACTTATAATCAGTGTCGGAAATATTAAGCGAAAGATATCTTTTTAAGTTGTTTTCGAATTCGGCATCGATCTCTCTCAGAGAAGTTCTGGCGCGATCCGTATAACTCTTCGTCTCAGCAGAACCTTTCTGAGGATCAGCCGCTGCAACGGCAGGAAAACAGAGCAACAACAAAAAAAGAACTTTAAGCTCTTTGATCATAACTAGTCCTCTCGAGCTAATCCCTGTTTTCAAATGTATTTTTGTCGACTGCAAACGCAACACCGATTCTGTTGTCGAAACTATACATGCCGCCTTTATCAAAAGCGGAAACTTCAACTTCGACCATGTCGCCTTCTTCAAGCGTAAAGGAGTTGTCCGCGTTGATTTTTATCGAATAATCCTTCAAGTACGAGAAAACACCGTAGCCTTTACCTACATATACAAAATAAACCGAAACACGGTGAGGACCCGGAACGACCGCAGCATCATAAATCTGGAACTCACGCTCCTCGAGTTCTTCGGGAAGATCGACTTTTTTGAAAATCGGTTTGTCATCAAGATAATAAACCGCGGAAACCAATTTAAAAAGAGCACCGACAGTGTTCTTGTGGATTACGGTAACAGTTGAACCGCCGACAGTTCCGCCTAGAACAGTCTCCTGCAAAATCGCAAGTCTCTGTTTGGATTTGAATATCTTGTCTTTCAAGGAATCGATTTTTTCTTCAAGAGCCCTCAACTTAAGGTTGTATCCCTGCTCATCCTCAGTATTTTCCTTAGAAGTTTTAGCGGGTTCCTTTGCTTCTTCGGACTTCGGCTCTTCAGCGGGCTTTACAGCGTTTTCAGCCGGTGCTACCGGAGCGGATTCAGGAGCCTTTTCGGCACTTGCTTCAGCCGGTGCAGCTTCAGGAGCCTTTTCCGCAGATGCTTCAGCAGGCGCTGCTTCAACCTGAGCGGTTTGTTCTTGAGCGGGAGTCTGCGGCTCCTCAGCCCACAAAAAAGAGAAAAACATAAAAGATAAAAACATCAAAAAAACTTTCATTTCAAACTCCGCAAAAAAAAATCCAGCCGCCAATAATAGACAATAATTAAAAAAAGGCAAACTTTACAAAAAAATAAATTTAAATATGGAACACATTGTCAACTTTATAACCAAGAAAAAGTTCTGTCGTAGTTCTAAAGGAATTAGGATCATCCGTAACAAAAAACCTGTCATTTTCGACACTTCCGTCATTCACCATCCCGTTTTCAGACAAAATTCCGGCAAGTTTTTTAGCCGTATAGAAAGCTGTATCAAGAATCTCAACTTTTTTGCCGAAATAATCGGAAATGATATTTCTCAACATCGGATAGTGCGTGCAACCCAGAATCAAAGCATCCGGCGGATTTTTTTTCATTTCGGAAAGATACATGTCAATCGCCATTTCGGTAATCTTTCCTTTAAAAAGTCCTTCTTCCACCAGATGGACAAACAAAGGACATGCTTTCACAGAAATATCAAGATCTTTGTTGCCGTGCAGCAAAGCCTGTTGGTAAGCTCCGGAAGCCATGGTGGTATTGGTTCCGATAACGCCTATCCGCTTCAGTTCCGGCCGAGTCAGCAGATATTCGACCACAGGAGAGATAACTCCAATGATCTTCAAATTCGGAAAACGTTCCTGCAGAAAAGAGAGCGCGGCGGCAGAAGCCGTATTACAAGCAACGACGACCGCCTTTACACCGAGAGTAATCAGCAGATTGAGGTTTGCAAGAGAGTAGTGGCGGACAACATTTACAGATTTGCTGCCGTAAGGAACCCTTGCGGTATCACCGAGATAAAAGACACTTTCATTAGGCAAAGCTTTTTTTACTTCGGCAAAAACAGTGAGACCGCCGACGCCGCTGTCAAAGATACCTATAGGATTTTTGTTGAGAGAAAACACCGCACTTAGAAGAATGTGTACTTCATAAAAGGAGTAACAATGATATTCATTCCGTCAAAATCTACAATGTAGTTGAATTCAACGGAAGCGCCTACCGAGAAATGGCGGGCAAAAGTATAACGCTCGAAAATCAAGCCGCCGCCGACAGCGATATTGCCGTTGTTCGTTTCGGTAGTGCTGCCCTTTTTATAAGTTTTTGCAAGGGCATAGTAATCAAAATTGATAAGAGCACCGAATTCCCATCTCGGATCGATCATCCATGTAACATCGAGATCAAGACCGACTGCAAGCGGACTGTAATCTTCTGCCCACGGCGAATCCTTGTGATTCTGCTCAAGGTTTGCATCATTTTCTTTTGCATTGAACTGAAGCATACCGACAGAAAGAGCAACTCCGATATTTACGACATCCTTTACAGGAATATCATAACCGAAATTAAGCCTCAAAGTCGAACCTATAGGACTTCCTGCATTGTCTCCGCCGGCTTTTCCGACAAAACCTACGATACCACCTGAAAACTGAAGGTGAAGACCTCTCAAAATCGGGTTCAGATCGTTGCCGGAAACATCTCCCATAGCTTCTTCGGACTCAGCCAAAAGCGAAAAACTGACCAAAATTGCAATGAGCAATAAAAACAACTTTTTCATGTTTTATCTCCTTAGCTTTCCGAGTTCTTAAATACGAACGGGTAGTTTACGATAACGATACCACCGCCCTTAGGAGCAGGGAAACGAATCTTTTTGATCTGATCTGCGACGCAGCTTTCAACCGTTGC
>CAMZDX010000091.1 GCA_947305505.1 uncultured bacterium
TCGCCGGGTTCGACGCAATTTCGGGTTTTCCTTCAACATCGTAGCTGTTGCATGAAACGAAAGCTGCACTTCCGAGTAAAAACAGCATAACTACCAGTAATCTCTTCATTTTTTCTGAACCTCCAATAAATATTCCAAGAATCACATCAGTCAAACTCCGCGCAATTATAGGAATGAGCGGTTAAAAGTCAAAATAAAAAGGGAAATCTTTTAAATTATTTCGCCGGAAGTTTTCAAGTCAGTTGCAGGTCCCTATATTCCCGGTGGTAATATGGTTTGTGTATGTTTCGGCATCCCAGATCGGAATAAGAACGGCTTTTGAATTGTCGTAAGTGCAGACAGGGTGGTTGACAGGATCTATAGCAATCCCTTCCTCTTCCATTTTTGTGTCTGTAACGATTGCATTGCCGTTATCCCATTTGACAACAGCGACAACTTTCCACTCGTTGACCTTTATTTTGAAATCTTTAGTGGTTGCAGCATAGTTGTCGGAGGTTCCGTTTCTCGGAGCTTCGTCACCGTCAACAAAAATTTCGACTTTTGCATCGATTTCGTAGACGCTGTCTTCACCGCTGTATCCCGCCGCGCATCGGTTGATGCCGTCGCTGTACTTGGATTCGCAGTCAACATAGCCGACAACCAGAAGATATTGGTCGTTGATAATGTTCTCCTCACTATCGATCGGACCGAGGCCTATGGTTTCAGGATTTTGATAGTTGCCGCCGCCCCAAGAGTTATCAATATCGAGCGAGGCGTGCCACTGGATTGTTCCGTTGCTGCTGATATAGCTGTCAGTTATTCCCAAATCGTTAATCGAGCAGTCATCGTGCCGCCAGTAGACTTCGCATTCAGAATCGCCGCTGCTGCATGGATTGCCGTTTTGGCGCTGCTTCGTGCCGAGAAGCCCTTCCTTTATTGTCATTTTGTTGCTTGCGGCAGCCTCAAGACTGGTTTTTTTGATAATGTGAAGATTTAAATCTATTGCCGAACCTTCATACAGACTTGAATTTGATTGAGCGTTTGTTTTGAAACCCTGTTTCCATGAAAGCTGTGCGACAACACGGGCTTGAGGAATTATCTTTGGAACGACCGTTATGTCTGTCGTGTCGCTGACAAGTCCTGTTTTTTTGTAGACAGTTTCTGCCTGAATGTTGATTTTATAATATTTCGTGCGGTTTTTTTCACAGTATTTCTGTCGGCAGATCAAATATTCGGAAAGTTGCAGAATATCGTTGTTTACCGGCTCGCTTCCGCATTCTAAAGTGCATTTGAATGTGTTGAATGAGCCGTTTGTCTCAGCGTATTTTCTCGATGTTACCACAAGTCCGTAGAAATTTGCTTTTTTCGGACTACTAATGCTGCTGTCGTAAACTATCCACTGACCTTCAACTGCATAAATGTCGGGAATGTTGAGTTTAGATTTTTCGGCAGCAGGAGTAGGTGATTCTTTCATTTCCCATTTGTATTTGATGTAATATTCTGACTGCCAGTCTTCGAGACACGATTCCGGAGAGACAGGATCAGAAACGCAGGTTCCGTTGAGATTCATCTGAACTTTGTCGGCAATATTCCTGTATGACATCGGCGAATCAAACGGATTTTCGAAACTGACGCGGATTATCGGTTTGGGCGGCAGAGTTGCAGATGCATATGAACTCAGGGTTTCAGGAAATTCGTAACCGCCTGCTTGATAAACATACTGTCCGCCGAGCATGAACACTTTTCCGAGTGCATCTGCCACAGCAGGACCGTCGATTATTTCCGTATTGCTGCTGCTGTCCTTGTTTCCGTACATCAGACTGCTTTTGGCTGACGATGAGAAAATTTCACTGCCAAGGTCAAAATCGTTCACTCTTTTGATCTGAAGAACGAAGATTGTTTGTCCGCGACGGTATCCTCTCGTTCTGTCAGGTTTTTCTGCTCCGCAGTTTACCGCAATATGTTTTGTCGGGTTTCTTTTGCCTGAACTGAGAAGAGCGACCGTCGGTCTTGCACATTCAAACGGCGACTTGCTTCTGTCGTAAGTAAAGGCATCCTCTCCGTTCTGACTGAAAATAAAGAAGCTGTTGTTTACTGTCCATGAATATCCGCCGTTTTCACCGTAACGGGTGTAACCGCCGACAAGCGCGGCAAGGATTTCGTCGTTTTCTTTATCATCCATGATAACGCCGGCAGCAGCCGGAGCAATAAGCCCTTTTGTTGTCAATTCGGCCTCGTCAAGACCGTTTCTGTCCGCAATTGTTACCGGTTTTGAAGAGTTTTTCGTTACGATTTCAGCAAAATTTTCACCTGTAACGGGATTCTCTTTTCCTTCAGGTTTGTAATTTGTTGAACCGCCGGCAACCAGAATTCTGACTGTTTTATTTCCGCTTTCGTCAACTGTCGAGACATCTGCAATTGCGTGATTGCAGCGGCCTGTTTTCAATGTTGCGAAAAGTTCTGAAACTATAGCCCCAGTTTTTGCCGAAATTCTGTAAACTCCGGTTTCGGCTTTCGATACCGAGCATCCGCCGACGATATAGACATCTCCGTCGATCGAGATCGCTTTCGCCTTCGTTATAGGCTGATTTCCGGGATTCAGCGGTTCATAGCTGTCGGATTCGGGATCGTATATCCAGAAAGATTTGCTGAGAACGTCATTTTCAGTTGTGCCTGAACCGACAACGATTTTTCCTTTTTCCGAGCCGTCATCAAGAAGGGCCGCGACATGGTCGTAAAGCGGAACGGGCAGATCTTTGACATATTTTTTAGAAATTTTTGTCATCTCGAAAATTGCTGCCTTTTTGGAAAATTCGTTGTTTTCAAGATCATAACCGCCGGTCATGTAAATATTGCCGTTTTTTAGAGCGGCAGCCGCCGCGCCTTTGGAACCTTTGGAATAAAAATAGGATTCAAGCGAATTTTCGTCAGGGTTCGTTCTATTCGAGACAACGCGGACGAAATCACCGGCAGGGGCAAGAAAAATTTTCGGATTGTCGTCAATGGTATCGACTCCGCCTGTAAGTTTGAGTTTTCCGTTTTTATTAAGAACTTTGACGAAAATACGAAGATGTGAAAGATTTTCGGCAACTTGAAACGACTGGTCTGCAAAGTTCATTCCTGACATTTCGGAAATAAAATCAAAATCCGAAATATAGGAGTATTCGTCACTTGCGAATTCTTTTCCGTAAACCGAGACAATGATTTTATCTGTGGCGTTTATGCAGTAGGTATAGTCTTTGTCCGCTTCTTCTTCCAAATCAAAACAGACATATTCAGGATCGGTCGGAAGTACGAGTGAAATTTTTACATTTTTATTCGGCACGGTGTTGTCTTCGTCAAGCGGAACGGTATCGGCATCATTATCACTTGGTTCAGGTTTAGAATCTGTATCGTCAACTGAAGTGGTGTCGGCATCATCGTCACTTGGTTCCGGTTTGGAATCTACATCATCAACTGAAGTACTGTCGGCGTCATCGTCATTTTGTTCATGTTGAGAATCTGCATCGTCAACCGGAGTGGTGTCAGCATCATCGTCATTTGGTCCTGGTTGTGAATCAGCATCATTGTCATTTTGTTCATGTTGAGAATCTGCATCATCATCCGGATCTGTATTGCCTGTGTCTGGATCAGCTATGTCTTCATCAATTACGGTATCGGCAGTATCGTTTGACTCTTCATTTCCAGAGGCGCTTCCGCATGAAACTGCGAAAAATGCACATAAAAGGACGAAAATAAGCAGAATTTTCTTCATTTTGCCTCCGATTATCTCGGCGCACCCCCATAATGACCTTAATGATGCGCCGCTAAGTTTGTTTGTTTGTTTGTTTGTTTGTTTGCGCCATTTTATTTCGTCTGGACTTTTTTGCCCAAAATTTTGCAGCCGCGCGCTTCGAGATCGGCGACGCTGTCAAAGGAATAGATCGAGTTCATTTCGACATCGACGAGTTTGAGTTTCGGGTGATCGTTTATCGGCGCTAGGTCGCGGAGCTGGTTGTCCTGCATGTAAAGTTCTTCGAGGGACAAGAGTTTTCCGAGGACGAGAATGATGTCGATGCGGTTGATGTTGAGGCTCAGAACTTTGAGTTTCTGCAGAGGTTTGAGCGGGAAAATCTCGATGACTGCGTTGTCGTTGAGGTAGAGATATTCAAGTTCGGTGAGGTCCGCGATCTGTGCGACATCGCTGATCCTGTTGCTGTTGAGATAAAGTTTTTTGAGCTTTTTGAGCTTCGAAAAATCGGCGAGGCCCTGTATTCCGTTGCGGCTCATGTCAAGTTCTTCGAGGTTGACGAGACTCTTGACGGGGCGCATGTCGCCGATGTAGTTTTTGTCAAGGTTGAGATAGGTGAGGCTGGTCAGATTCTCAAGCGGATACATTGTTTTGATCTCGTTTTCGCCGAGATCCAGATACTTGAGTTTCGTGAGCTGCGAAAGCATCGAAATATCTTCGATCTTGTTCTTTTTCAGAACGAGTTTTTCAAGATTCGGGAGTTTTTCGACGCCTTTGATGCTGCCGATCATTGATTCGCCGAACGGATTCGCTTTGAGAGTCTCTTCGGTGTTGGAACAGTCAAGTTCCTGGATTTCCTCAAACTTTTTGTCAAGTTTTTTGATGCAGTTTATGAAAACTTTGTCTTCGAAGCCTTCGAAATTCTGTCCGGAACTGCACGAAATGAACAAAAACAGAACTGAAAAGACCGGAATAAGTGAAAATTTCATATTTTACCTCTTAATGAAAGCTATTTTTTCTTTTTGTCGGTGTAGGA
>CAMZDX010000092.1 GCA_947305505.1 uncultured bacterium
TTCAATAAAAATTTATCATAATCGATTTTTTTATTGATTTAGAAATTGAATTTTCTATTATATAGTTTGATATTTTGTGAGGTGTGAATTGCGATGAATGAAATAGCAATTGCTGTAGAAGCTATAAAAAATGCGGTTTTGCGTTCTCAATATCAAGCGGCTAAGGATGTTAATCGGGTGCAGCTGGCACTTTATTTCGGCGTGGGACGTTTTTTGTTTTCAAAAAAAGGAAAAAGAACATGGGGAACTAAAGTGCTTGAGAGCATAAGCACTAAATTAAGAAATGAACTTCCGGGGCTGCGTGGATTTTCAGCCGAAAATCTTAAGAAAATGCGGCAGTTTTATGAAAATTGGCAGTTTTTGGATTCTTCAGATTTAACAAATACGATTCAAAAATTACCTGTGAGACGAAATTCGGTAGTCGCAACTACCGAATTGGAAAAAGCGGTAGTTATAATTCCCGAATTCATAATCAATGCGCCGGATTTTCCTTTGGAAGATTTTTTCAATGTTCCTTTCACCCATCATGTTGCGATTTTCGGTAAAGTTAAGAATCTTGTGGAACGATATTTTTATATAACGAAAACAGCTCAGGAACATTTGTCTGTTGATTCTCTTAAATTAAGCATAAAACGCCATGATTTTCAGCGCAAAAAAGAAGCAACCAACAACTTTCCATCTACATTGTCGAATTCAAAAATTGTGCGAAAGGCTGTTGAAATGTTTAAGGATGAATATCTTCTGGATTTTATAAATGTTGAGGAAATAGGAGAGCGGGACATTCAGGATATAGACGAGAAAGTTGTCGAAAATGAAATAGTTCACAATGTTAAAAACTTTATAATGACTTTTGGCAAAGATTTCAGTTTTGTCGGCAATCAGTATCATCTGGAAATTTATGGCAAGGAATTTTTTACTGATTTATTGTTTTTTAACAGGGAACTAAACTGCCTTGTCGCCGTGGAACTCAAAAAAGGAGAGTTCAAACCGTCATATTTAGGACAACTTTGCACTTATCTTAAAATTCTTGATGATAAAATTAGAAAACCTCACGAAAACCAGGCAATTGGCATCGTGCTTTGCAAAACAGTTGATAAAAAGTTTGCTGAATATGTTATCCAGGACTACAACAAGCCAATGGGGGTGGCAACATATAAAACCATGGCGGATATGCCTGAAAAAATGCAGAAAGTAATGCCTGATATTAATGAACTCAAAAAATTATTTTGAAAACGCTTAAATTTTTCTGAAGGATCACGATAAAAATCCGCTCGACAAAATAAGTTTTTCCGCAATCACCACTCGCATTTCCTCATTCTCCGACACAACATTGTCTAATATCTAAATTTCAAAATCATTCAATAAAATTAGATATTTACGCTATTGAAATAAGAAAGGGGATTTTGTAAGATGCGAAAGTTTTTGGGTATGTTTTGGGGGCAAAAATGGTTACTTTCCATGAAGTTTTATCTGAAATAAGGGCTTCATCTCTGTCTGAAAAGGAGAAAGGAACACGTTTTGAGCGGCTTATGAAACTATGGTTTATGACTGATCCGCGTTACAATTCTCTTGAAAAAGTATGGCTTTGGGAGGAATTTCCTGCAAGAAGCGGTCTCGGCGGCAAAGATTTGGGAATTGATCTGGTTGCTCGTACTGAACTCGGTGATTACTGGGCTATTCAATGCAAATGTTATGCCGATGATACCGTAATCGATAAAGGTGCCGTTGACAGTTTTCTCGCCAATGCGAGCCGTAGTTTTACCGATCCCGAAACATTCCAGACTAAAGAATTTTCCAATCTGGTTTGGGTTTCAACTTCCAGAAGAAAGTGGGGAGCAAACGCTGAAACTGCAATACAGGGTCTCGAAAAGTTTAATAGAATCAATATCTTTGATTTGGAAGATTCTCCTGTCGACTGGGAAAAACTTCAAAATGACCTGTACGGCAGTGATGCAAAACATAAACCGAGAGAACCTAAACCGCATCAGAATGTGGCAATTGCTGCAGCAGAGAAATATTTTGTCGAAAACGGAGCGGAGCGCGGCAAGCTGATTATGGCGTGCGGCACCGGAAAAACCTATACTTCTTTAAAAATTGTTGAGAAAATCACTCCGGAAAATGCGACGATTCTATTTCTTGTGCCGAGTATCGCGCTTTTAGGACAGACTTTGAATGCATGGATGTTCGACAAATCCGAAAACATGAAAGCGATATGCGTCTGTTCCGATTCAAAAGCGACGCGCAAAATGAAAGATGCGGACGAACTTGATGAGAACGTTGTTGATTTGGCTGTTCCGGCGACAACGAATGTAAAATCTGTCGTCAGTCAGATTGAACGATACAGGCAGGACAACTGCCGAATTGTCATTTTTTCGACTTATCAGAGCATTGATGTCGTCAAAGATGCTGCCGATGAGGCGAATTTGGAATTTGATTTTGTTGTCTGCGACGAAGCTCACAGAACCACCGGCGTAATTCTTAAAGACGAAAAAGAAAGTTATTTTACAAAAATACACAAAAACGAATTTATCAGGGCGAAAAAACGGCTTTACATGACTGCGACACCGCGCTTGTACCGTGAATCTGTCAAAGTAAAGGTCAAAGAAAACGACGATATCCTCTGTTCAATGGATGATCCGGAAATTTACGGTGAAGAATTCCACCGTTTGTCTTTTAACGAAGCGGTAAGTCAGGGTCTGCTGAGCGATTACAAAGTGCTTGTTCTTACTGTGAGCGAAGAAGATATTCCGCAGAACATCCGCACGAAAATGAAAGAACAGTATAATTCTGCACCTGAAGCTGAGAAACAAAGCGAACTGCAGTTTGACGATGCTACTAAAATCATCGGTTGCATCAACGGACTTTCAAAGCGGATAAAAGGCGATGAAGGCATCACCAAAGAACAGGATCCGCTGATGATGAAGCGTGCCGTTGCGTTCTGTCAGACGATAAATCCGACAAAGAGCAATCCGAATTTTTCTTCAACGCAGATTGCAAGATATTTCGGCGAACTTTGCGAAGAATACAAAAGAACTCTGCCTGAAAGCGGGCGGAACGAAGTTGTCAACATTAAAGCCGAACATATTGACGGTTCGATGGATGCAAATACAAGAAACGAACGTATTTCATGGCTGAAAGGGGATAATTCCCAAGATCCGAATGAATGCCGCATTCTCTGCAATGTCCGCTGTCTTTCCGAGGGTGTCGATGTTCCGGCACTTGATGCAGTTCTTTTCCTTTCGCCGCGAAACAGCGAAGTCGAAGTCGTCCAGTCAGTCGGGCGCGTCATGCGTTCTTTCAAAAACGAAAAAACAGGCGTTGAAAAGAAATACGGTTACATCATCATTCCCGTTATCGTTCCGAGTGACGTTTCGCCGGAACAGGCTCTTGCCGATAACGACAAATTCAAAGTTGTCTGGACAATTCTCAACGCTCTCCGTTCGCACGATGAGAATTTCAATGCTCATGTCAATCAGATAAATCTCAATAAAAGTCATCCGGCAAAAATTACTGTCGCAGGTGTGCCGCGTGGAACAAACGAAATGGGGCAGTATGCTCCGGCAGTTCATCTAGAAAGCGAAGAAGTCGCCCGTCAGCTGGATTTGCAGTTCGGAGCTCTGCAGGACGGCATTTATGCGCGTCTTGTCGAGAAGGTCGGCGACAAACTTTACTGGGAAAACTGGGCGAAATCGGTCGGAGAAATCGCACAGAAATTCATTCAGCGTATCGATCTTTTAATTAAAGAAAACCAGAATGCGGAAAAGCGTTTCGGCAAATTTGTCAAAAGTCTGCAAAAGAACATCAATCCGAGTGTCGATACCAATCAGGCGATTGAAATGCTGGCCCAGCACATGATAACTCGCCCGGTTTTCGACGCACTTTTCAAAGATTACAAATTTGTGGAAAACAATCCCGTCAGCCGTTCAATGCAGGACATGGTCGAAATACTTGAGCATGAAGGGCTTGAGATGGAGACTGCTGTTCTCGAAAAATTCTATACTTCCGTCAGAAACAATGTCGGAAATATCGACAACCTTGAAGGAAAGCAGACCATCATAAAAAATCTTTACGAAAAATTCTTCAAAGGTGCGTTTCCGCTCACTGTCGAAAAACTCGGAATCGTCTATACTCCGGTGGAATGTGTTGATTTTATTATCAAATCTGTTGAATATCTGCTCCAAAAAGAGTTTGGTTCAAGTCTTACTAACAAAAACGTTCACATTCTTGATCCGTTTACCGGAACAGGAACTTTCATCGCACGGCTTTTGCAGTCCGGCCTCATAAAACCTGAAGATATGGAGCGCAAATACCGCGAAGAGATCCACTGCAACGAAATTGTTCTTCTGGCTTACTACATTGCCGATGTAAATATCGAGACTGTTTTCCACGAAATAACGAAAAGAGAGAATTATCTCACTTACGACGGAATCTGTCTCACAGACACTTTCCAAATCAATGAAAACGACGACGCTGTTGATGAAACTCTTGCAATGCAGAAAAACAGCGCCCGTGTGAAAAAACAGAAAAAGCTGCCTATCCGTGTCATTATTGGCAACCCGCCGTATTCCATTGGTCAAAAATCGGCAAATGATAATGCTCAAAATCTATCTTATCCACGCTTATCGGAATAGAGCTTGCGGGCGATCTTTACACTCCGGAAAACGCGGCTGAAAAAGG
>CAMZDX010000093.1 GCA_947305505.1 uncultured bacterium
AGAACGGAAGCGCCCAAAACCAGGAAAACAAGATTTGACATAAAAGCCTCCTAAATTAACAAAAAAAGACCCTTCACAAAAAATGCGCCGTATTTAACGACTTTTTTTTAAATTAAGCAAATATATTTTATATGAGTGAGCGGATTTCTCTGAAAAAAGCAATCAGAGAGAGAATCAGAAAAAACGAAATGTAAAAAATGCCGTATGTGACATGGTCAGGCAGCGGCGAAGTAAAATGGATAAAAGAAGGGTGTTTCGGATTTACCGCAAACCATGAAAATCCGAGGCATAAAAATGACGAATATGTCGAAAAAAGTGCTGCAAGCAGCGATTTAAACAATTTTCCCGAAAGCAGGAATCCCAAAGCAAACGAGCTTAAAATCAGCAGCACAAGCTCAGGAAACATCGGCCAGTTGTATTCATGCACAGCCAGAAGTGTAAGCATGTCGAACGCAACCTGCCTGAAAGAAGTCGGATTTATGAAGTTGAGATGCCATTTATGATCCATCAGAAACGAATAAATCATCGGGATATAAGTTAGAAATCCGCCCATAAACAAAACCGGAATATCGCTGTTTTTAAGTTTCAGAATGTATTTGAAGCCTATTACGAAAAACATAAGAACGCAGTCAAACCAGAAAAGTTGCATAACAAAAATCGAAGGTTTTGTCGCCCCCATTTCGATAAAAATCCTTGCCGAAATCAGAACCTGATAAAGCAGAAACGCCGCGATCAGCGGAATTTTATTTATTTTTCCGACCAGATTTTTCATTGTATTTCTTCTATTTTCGAGCCGAAAACTTCGCCCGGCTGAGGTCTGTAACCGTTAATAAATTCAGCCGCTTTCATCGGTTTCTTGCCTGCCGGCTTGAGTTCGGTGACCTTTATCCCGCCGTTTCTGCACGCAACGACGATTCCGCTTTTTGAGACTTCAACGATTTCTCCCGGATTTCCGCCGCAGTTTCCGACGAATTCCGCTTTTTCGATTCCGACTATGTTTCCGCGGAAAAGTGCCCTCACTCCGGGTTCTTCAGTCAGTGCCCTGATTTTATTGAATAAAACTTTTGCATCACTCTCAAAATCGAGCCACATATCAGATTTCCGGATCATTTGCGTGAAAAGCGGCTCGCCCTGCTGCGGAACGCGCTCAACATCTCCGTTTTCTATTTTTTCCCAGTTTCTATCAAGCAGTTCAAGCGAAAGATTTGTCAGTTTATCAAAAAGGCTCGTCGCATTGTCACTATCCGTTACGGCGCATTCAGCCGAAAGAATCACGTCTCCGCTGTCAAGCTCTTCATCCATAACCATGATTGAAGTTCCGCTCACCGCGTCCCCGTTCATCAAAGCAGTGTTTACCGGAGTCGAACCTCGGTATTTCGGCAGAAGCGAAAAATGGACATTGAGCGGATAGAGCCTAGGAATATCAAGAATACGCTTCGGAAGGATCTGACCGTAAGCTACGACAAAAAGGATATCCGGTGCAAAATTTTTAATAATTTCAAATGCTTTTTCCGATTTTGACCATAGAGTGTGGACTTCAAGCCCTAGTTCAAGCGCCCTTTTTTTGACAGGAGTCGGCTCAAGTTTTTTGCCGCGTCCGCGGATCTTGTCTTTCTGCGAAAAAACGATGATCTCCGCATTTTTAGAGACGCAGAAATCGAGAAAAGGAACTGAAATTTCAGGGCTTCCCATAAAAACTATCTTCATTTTTCCCCCACAAGCTACTAAAAAAGCACAGTATTATACTTATTTTATCTTTCTTGTAAAATCGATTTTTCATTCTTGACAATAAGCCTGTTAACAATAAAATATATAGTTGTTTTGCCTTGGGAGACTGCCATGAAAAAATTAGAAGAAATGTTATTTTTTATGTTGGTTTCGGCAGCTATGACTGTGTGCGGCTGCGGAGATTCCGATCCGAACGCAACGGCGTGCGAAAGTTCTCTTGACTGTACGATCGGATATTCCTGCAACACCGTTACCGGCAGGTGCTATAAACCTTCCGACGACTCAGACGATTTCGGAGATTCGATTCCCGACGGTTCCGACATTTCGGACAGCGGCTCCGATACAGACAAACCCGATGATCCTGATACCGAAGGAAAGACGGGCGTAATGTGCGACTGCAACGGAAAACAGTATGAAATTCCGACTTTTGCTTCAGCAAACGGTGCCTCATGGTGCAGCGCCGATGTAGACGGTGACGGCATTCCGAACTGCGTCGAAGTTCCGAGAGGTGTTCCTGTCGATACTGATGAAGACGGAATTCCCGATTACAAAGACAGCGATTCAGACGGTGACGGCATTCCGGACGGCATTGAATGTCCGAATCTGCCGTGCAGAGACAGCGACAGTGACGGCTCTCCCGATTACCGCGACACGGACAGCGACAACGACGGCATTTCCGATGCAAAAGAGTGTCCTAAAGCAGAACTTGAACAAAACAATGCATGTCCTAATACAAACGGGAACGAATTTCCCAACTATATCGATACAGACAGCGACGATGACGGTATTCCTGACAGAATAGAAACAGATGAAGACGTTGACGGAGACGGTATTCCCAACTATCTCGATCCTGACAGCGACGGCGACGGTATTCCTGATGCAAAAGAGTGTCCTTTCCAGCCATGCCGCGATTCAAACGACAACAACATTCCGGATTTTATGGAAACCGACAGCGACGGCGACGGTCTGCCAGACAATCAGGAAGTATTCTGCGAAACTCTGGGCATTCACTCTTCAACAAGCAAAGATACCGACGAAGACGGATACAGCGATCTTGCCGAAGTACTGGTAGGAAGCGACCCGTGCAGCGCCGCAAGCGGAGTCAAAGATGTCGGTGTAAAATTCTATTTCGAACTTCCGTACGAAGGTGAAAAACAGAACGATACACTCATTTTCTCGCCGCAGGTTCAGAAAGCCGACATTTTCTTCAATGTTGATACGACCGGTTCGATGGGTGATGAAATCAGTACTTTAAAAAGCACGCTTTCTTCGACAATTATTCCCGGAATCAAGGCAAAAATTACCGACAGCGCGTTCGGAGTTTCCTATTTTGACGATTTTCCTGTCGGCGGTTACGGAGACTCCAGCAGCGGTGATATGCCTTTCGGGCTTCTCCAGTCCCCGACGACAGATGTCGCAACCGCGCAGGCCGGTGTAAACAAACTTAAAAAACATTACGGCGCTGACGGTCCTGAATCGGGTTACGAATCGCTTTACAAAATCGCAACCGGAGCGGCTCTCAGCTGGAACGGCGGCTCTGTCGCGGAAGGCGGAGTCGGTTTCAGATCAGGAACGATTCCCATTGTTTTCCATATCACCGATGCTGCAGCTCATGATTCAAGCAACAATCCTTACAATTCCTCTTATGTTTATACCGTGTTTAATCAGTCGCAGGTCATTTCAGCAATGAACACAATCGGAGCAAAAGTCGTTTCGGTTGTATCCAAAGGCGGAGACCAATCCACTGCAACAAACCAGCTCACAACTGTTTCAAACGGAACCGGAGCGGTTGTTCCGAGTTGCGCAAACGTAGGAAGAACAACACTGCTTTATACAATAGAAAGTAACGGTTCAGGTCTTGACTCATCGGCAATCAACGGTGTCGACGCACTCATCAAATACGCAAGTTTCGATGTAAGAGTCGAAGCAGCAGGAGACAACGATCCGTCGCTTGACACAAAATGCTTCCTCAAAAAAATAGAAGCTCTTGAATATCAGCCGGTCGACAGCTGTGCTGCAACGATTGTCGCAACTCCGGCTGCATTCAACGGCGCAGACTACAACAACGGTTTCAGCAACTTCTCAACAGGAACTTCGACCGCAGGAACTCCGGGAAACAAGCTCACATTCAACGTTGAAGCCATGAATGACTGTTTCCCGCAGGAAAAAGAGGCAAAAATGTTCAAGGCATACATCAACGTAATCGACAACAAAACCGGATCAGTTCTTGACACCCAGCCTGTAACGATAATCGTTCCCGCAAAGGCAAGCAGCTCGGAAAACTACTAATAATCATCTGACAATTTTCCATCAGCTTCCGTTTGTTATTGACACTTTTTACAGGAAAAATAAAATCTCACGCTTTTTTGTGGAGGTAAATGTGAAAAAAATCTCTTTTTTCTTCTTTCTGCTGTGCTTCGGAACGCTTCTTTCTCAGGAACCGCTTCCGGAAAATCTTGAAATAAGACAGCTTCCCGTTGCGCCGGTTGTGGAACTTCCCGCAAATTACGACGAACTGATAAAAACTTCAAAAGGAAACATTCAGGAAAAAAAGGTCGACGAGATCATAGGAAAAGCCATTAAAAGCAGCCGTGTCGTAATAGAAACTCTCAATGATTTCATGTTTTTGCAGGTAGTTCCAAACTTTGCCTACGCTGATGAAAAAGGTGAAGAAAGACTCGGTGAAGACTTAATGGAAATCCTTCATTCAGGCAAAATTTCGGCTTCCGCGAATTCCCAGTTCATGAGTTTGGATTACCTTGAAATGAAGCTGATGGGGCTTCCTTTCAAAAGAAAAATAGTCGATCAGCTCGTTTTAGGCGCCGACAAGTTCGATCTTTCGATTTCGCTCACATTTTTCATAAACATGAACAAACTCAC
>CAMZDX010000094.1 GCA_947305505.1 uncultured bacterium
ACTTTTACTATTGATAAATTTTTGAAAAAACTGAAATTTTTTGGATTAAGAAAAGGAAAAACAATTAAACTTAGAATCTGTAAGCAACTTCAGCCATGAAGTGTTCGTCGCTGTTCCAATGCCAGCCATGGTGATTGTTGCCTGCATTTCCGCCGAAACCAGCTTTAAGAACCCAGTTGCCTTCGAAAGCAAGGCTTGCACCAAGACCCCATACGAAGCTTGCTCTGAATTTGTCAGCAGTGTCAAGGTTTTTATTGTAGTCACTTGCACCGTCGCCGCTTGCTGCACCAAAGTCAAGGCTGACACCCATGGAGATCCAGGGACCTACAGCTTGAAGAGGACCTGCGCCAGCCATCTGGGTTGTGTCAAATTCGTAAGCAAAATTTCCCTGAAGAGGAAGTTTCATGATATGCCATTTCTGATGCAAATCGCTGTCTTGTGTCGGAATCCAATACTCGAAAGCGAGATCAAGACCAGCATACATTTTACCGCTGCCGTCGTGAGCGTGAGTTGTAGCTTTTTCCCAAACTTTCCAGTCAACATCCGCACCAACAGAGATACCAAACTGGTTGTCAGGATCTACAGTGCTAAAAGCAGGACCAAGACCGAGAGTCGGCTGAATGTAGCCGAGTTCGGCTGCGAAAAGACCGAATGTGCAGCAGAGAAGCGCTGCAAAAACCAAAAGTTTTTTCATAATGACCTCCAAAAAAATAATAAAAATGGTTAAACCAAACAAAAAACGCGTGATAGTATCTATAAAAAAGTCTAAGTCAAAAAAAAATCGTTTTTTTGCTGATCAACGATTCTTTTTTATGTTTTGCCGCCTCTCTTGCCTGAACATCGTGGATTTTATCGCAAAATTAAGTAAGATAAGGAGATTTTTTGTTGATTTTGGGTGGTGAAATGAAAAAAACATCGATTTTTCTCTTTCTGGTTTCTTTGTTTGTTTTGATTTCATGTGAAAATCAGATTGCGACTTCATGTTCGCAGGAGAGTGTGAACAGACACGCATTCGCCTATCTCAGGGAGTGGTATCTCTGGTACGAGCATCTTCCGGCTATAGATCCGGCTGATTACGAATCGCTCGACAAGATGGTTGCTGCTGTGAAATACCGCGAAGGCGACAAGCTTATCGACCGCTTTTCCTACGCTGTAAAAAAGGAAGAACACGACAATTACTACGCCGGAAAGCGTTACGGCATGGGAATGTCGATACAGCGAGACGAAGACAACGCTGTTTTTATTTCATTGGTTTATCCTGAAAGTCCTGCCGGTATTGCCGGACTCAAGCGCGGGCAGCAGCTTGTCGCAATGAACGGAGTGACTGTTGAAGAGCTTGACGAAAACGCTGCTTACAACAAAGAACACCGCAACGATGAGGATTTTGAGGAAAAGACAGACTGGAACAATGTTTACAACGCTGAAAACAAAGGGGAAGCTGTTGTTTTTAAAGTTCTTGAAGACGGAATAGAGCTTGAAACGACGGTCTATCTCGACGACTACATCAGTAAATCTGTGCTCGCATACAAAATTCTGGAAAATAACGGCGTGAAAACGGGATATATCCACTTCAAGGCGTTTATCAACTCTTCAGAAGACGAGTTGAATGAGGTCTTTGCGCACTTCAAAGAGGAAAATGTTGAGCAGCTTGTCCTTGATCTCCGCTACAACGGCGGCGGACTTGTAAAAATCGCGCGGCAGCTCGTAAACCTTATCGTCGGAGACAAAGCGAAAAGCGACGAAATAATAAAACTCATCTACAACAGCAAACATCAGGAACAGAACACTTCATACAAAGGCGAGGTACTTAAAAATTCGCTTTCCGGTATAAACAAAGTTGCGGTCATAGTTTCGTCGGGAACGGCCAGTGCCTCCGAAATGGTTATAAACTCGCTTACTCCCTATGTTGAAGTTGTTCTTATCGGCGAAACGACTTACGGAAAACCGGTCGGTATGAATTCGAAAGATATCTGTGACCAGACGATTGTTCCGATCACTTTCAAGTATGCAAATTCGCAGGATTACGGCGACTTCTTCCTTGGAATGGAAGCCGATTGTGCGGCATTCGACGATTTCAAGCACGATTTCGGAGACGAAAGGGAAGAAGAACTTGCTGTTTCTCTTTACTATCTTTCAAAAGGGACGTGCCCGTCGAATGCGGCTGTGAAGAGTCCGCGAAAGAGAAAGACCATTGAAGAACTCATTCCTATTGAGCTCAAAGGAATGGGAAGGATCGATTATACGTTCTGACCATGTAGAGACGCCACATTATGACGTCTCTACAAAAAAATCTATTTCAAATCGGTATTTGTCTTTAACAGTTCGGGATCGACTTCGTAGATGTTGAAATACGGGGTATTGTGTTTCAAAGTCATTCCTTTCGGAGGATCTTTTCTTATTTTTTTCAATTCGTCTTTCGATATCTTGAAACGCGATGCGCTGGAATTGAATTTGTGCGTGATCAGGAAAATTCCCGGTTTTTTGATCTGTTTGAGTGAGCTTATGAATTTATAGTTGTGGTTTGTGTAGCCTGAATAGTAGTCGATGCGGTAATAAATGTTCCTGTCGGCTAGGTATATCGTGGTGTTCGGATATTTTGAGAGAAGTACCGACATCGATTTTTTCTGGTTGTTTCTGGTCGTTTTGTAAAAGTTGCTGTTGTCAATGGAAAAATAGATGTTGCTTATAAAAATGGTGAGAAAAACCAGCAGAGCCGCTATTTTTGCGGCGGTTTTTTTCGTTTTGACCAAATCCAAAAGAAGGATCGCACACATAGCGCAGACAGGAAGAACGAAAATTACTGTGTAGCGGTTGTTTCTGATAAGGGTGGTGTACGGCGAAAAGCTGGTCGGAGCAAACGACATAAACAGGAAGTATGAGACGAACCAGATGAAAAATACAACTTCTTTACCCCATTTTTTCATGCACATTTTCACAATGCACGTAAGTAACGCGGCAGCGGTGAAGTAACCGCCGAATCCGAATGTTCTCCAGCGTGCGAAGTCGCCGGAAGTGAAAACGGTTCTTATGTAGAAAAAGAGATCTTTCGGGTCGACGTCTGTCATCCTGTTCTGGTATTCGACAACTTTTTTGCTGAGCTCGAAAACGTGGAAAAAGTTGTTGTGGACTTTGAGATAGACAAAACCCTGAAATATCGCCGGAACAAGCGAGACTAGTGCCGCGCAGACTACCCAGAGTATTGTTCTTTTGTTGAATCCTTTTTTATACCACAAATAAATCGAGACGAGCGGCGCGATGAAAAGCCCTGTCGTTCTGGCGAAGAAAATCCAGCCAATTGAGAAACCGCCTAGAATGAACCATCCGGTTTTTTCGCTTTTTATGCCGCGCTGGAATGAATAAATGGTGAGCAGCGTGAAAAATTCAAGCGGTGCCGCGACTTGCAGGAAGTTCGTGAAGATGGCTACAATGGGGTATGTGATATAAAAAAGAGTCGTGATAACTGCTGTAGATCTGTCAGTTTCTGTTTCTATTATTTTGTAGGCCAGCCAGACGCTTGAAACACCGTAAACCATTGTCGGAAGCAGCGATGTGAAGTCGCTTACCCCGAACAGTTTGTAAAGAAGCGCTGCCGGAGCGAAAACGACCCAGCGGACATCGAAAATGAATCCGGCGCTAAAGTTTCCGTTCGCGAATCTGTTTGCCAGCGTGCTGTAAGGAAAGTCATCTCCCTGAGCAATTCCCATGAAGTTGACCATCCTGAATATGAATGAGAAAATCATAAGCAGATATACCGGCTCTATCGGAAATCTTTCGAGTTTTTCACGGATTTTGTCCGAATACATTCCGCCTCCTGTTAAGAGTTTTCAAAAAGAAATTTATCGGAAAAAAGGTCTTTTTCAAGAGCTGAAAAGTTGTTTCTGAAGAAATTGAGTCCTTTTTCGACTTGTTCGAGCTGAGATGCGCGGTGAAGGTCTGTGCCTAAATTGTCGATTATCCCTTTTTCCAAGAAGCGGATAACCTGCTTTCTTTTAATGTGGAAAGAGGCTTTGGCTAAAGTCCTCACCGAAGACTGGAAGAAAACTTTGTACTTCTTCTTCAGTTCAAGCCAGAACTCATCGTCCTTCAGATACCGTTCAATGTGGGCGAGAAGCGGGATGAAACCGCCTGCGTTGAGCGAAAAAACGGAATTTTCTATCTCTTTTTTGCCGACAAAAGGAGAAAATTCGACCATGATTATTTTGTAGCCCTCTTTTGTTCTCGAAAATTCGCGGTGATCGGAAAGTTCCTTTATCTTCGGAATATTGCACATGTATTCGAAGCTGAAACGCCTGACCATCGTTTTGCCGAGAGCAGAAATCCGTCCCATGACGATATTCGGGTCGGGATTGTAAAGAGCGTGGAATTTGTGCGGAGTAGGAATTATCTCGATATATCCAAAAGAAGACATTTCCTTAATTATTTCAAGCGTTTCTGAAACTTCTTCGGGACCGTCGTCCAGCCCCGGAAGAAGATGTGAATGAAGATCGATCATTGATTGAAAAACTATTTTTTCGAATTTTTCTC
>CAMZDX010000095.1 GCA_947305505.1 uncultured bacterium
TTGCAAGGATTTCGTCTGTATTTTCCGAAAAAACATGGTCGCGTTTTAAAGCGCGCTTTACTTCAAAAGTTGTCATTTCGACATAATTCTTGTGTGTTTTCAGCGACATATAAGTTTTCATCCCGAGCGTTACAAGGTCTGTAAAACTCTCGAAATCGCCTTCTTTTCTTTTTGCTTCGGCCTTTTTGATGAACTCTTTCGCGACATCCGCCGGAACGACAACAGGCACTTTTTCGACTGCTTTTTTCGCAAATTTCTTTTTGAGTTTTATAAACGCGAAAACAAGCGCGGCGGCAAGGAGCAAAGCGGCTGCGACATAAAGCAGCGTATAGTCTTTTTCGCGGATCTCGGCATTTTCCCTAAGCCCCCGGAGTTCCGTGTCGCTCTCTTCAGTTCTCGTCTGAACTGTGATTTTGAAAGGCTCGACTGTTCCCGAAACGCCGCCTGAAACGATATTTATTTCGGGGATTTCGATTTCACCGCTTTTGAAAACGACGATTTTGAGTAAAACAGCGTCCTTTTCAGGCGTTGCTTCGACTTTTCTGATTTTTGCATCGGCAAATTTTTCGCTGAAAACCGCGGAAATGTTTTCAGAGGGCTGGATTTTGACCTTTACGGCAATTTCGTCGCCTAAAAAAACATCGCCGCCTTGAATTTCAGGCGAAAAACTTTCGGCAAAAACTGAAAAACTCAGAAAAACTATAACAAAAATCAGCTTTTTCACAGCATCCTCACGCGAAACAGACCAAAAAACCGCGTAAACAACATTGAATAAGATGATTTTATTTCACAAAAATCAATTTTAGTGGCTAAAAATCGAGCAGCTGATGCAGGATTTGCGTTAAAACTCGGATTCACTTCGTTTTCTGATTCTGTAATCTGAAAAATTCTTTCTGTTGTTCAATCTCTCGGCGCAATTCTTCCTGCGTAGGCATAAAAGTCAGATATTTTGCTGCAAAAAGCTGATCGTTACTGCTTAAAACAGAATAATGAGCGACATCTTCATCCGTATCTGCACAAAGAAGCAGCCCGATTGTGGGATTGTGCCCTTCAGGCCGCACAAGCTCGTCATACATTTTGACATACATATCCATCTGACCGACATCCTGATAGCTCAACTTTGTTGTTTTCAGATCAACAAGAACAAAACAGCGCAAATGGTAGTTGTAAAACACCAGATCGATATAATAATCCTGTTTTTCCGTATGGATATACTTCTGCCTGTCAACAAAAGCGAAACCTTTTCCAAGTTCCATAAGAAACGATATCAGGTGCTCAATGATGCTTTTTTCTAAGGAAGTTTCCGAGTATTTGGAATTGTTTTTAAAGCCGAGAAATTCGGCGATAACAGGATTTTTCAGAAATTCCAGTTTGTCCTGTAAATTATTTGTTAGATTTTTCATTTCGTCACGAACAACTGATTTGTTCTGAGACTGAAGCAGACGGTAATAATATTGGGATGAGATATTCCGCTGTAAAGTGCGTGTGCTCCACATTTCATTTATAGCCTCATTTTCATACCAGGCTCTGGCTTCGACATTAGATTCCTGCAGAATTATGCGGTAGTGCGTCCATGACAGGCGCAATTTGCGAGTCGGTTCAATTTGTTCATATAAATCAGCTGTAAAAGAAAGTGCCGCTACCGGAAGGTTTTCAGATTTTCTACTCACTGCGTAGAAAAAGTCCGGAAAGCAATTATAAAACGCGATGAAATGATATAAATTAGCCTGTCCAAAACCGTTCCCGAATTGCTTTACCAGTTCTTTTGCCAGCATTTTCACGATTTTTTCCCCATAATCAGCACGTTTTCCTTTCAACACTTCATGCTGAATACGCAGACCCAATAACCAGTTACGTTTGATGAGAGTTTCATCTATAGATCGATAAGCCGCAATCTGAGCTTGCTCAATAATAGCACAGGCATCCTTGAGCAAATCTCTCTGAAAAGCACTGATTTTAATTTGATTTTCGTCTTTTTTCTCGTTCAATTTTTGGCTCCATTTTTTATAAAACAACAAACTATTTGCAAATATAAAGTAAAATATTTCTATAAACAGTCAAGTTTTTATTAAACAGCAAAGCTGAAAATTTCCAAATTATTGATCAAGAATTGCGGAAATTTTTTGGTTACGCAAAATCTTGCCTTTCAAACGCGTCTCCCCTTTCCTTAAATTTTCTTTGAAAAAAACTGTCCGTTGAAATAATAACTGCCGGATCTGCACTGTTTTTTGGAGAGTAAAATGGCGAATTTAGAAAGAATTGCTTACATGAATCACAGGATCAAGACGCGCGGTTTTGTTACGCGTCAGGAAGTTGCGGAACGCTTTGAAGTCCACATCGACACGGTTCTTCGGGACATCGGATATATGCGGGACTATCTTTCCGCGCCGATAAAATACAGCCGCGAGCTGGGCGGTTATGTTTACGAATCGCCTTTCGAGATGCTTTTCGATTCGTTCGACGACGCTATTTTCTACTATATTTTCGTTGGTCTGCTGAGTGATTCGATGAATCTGGACGGAATCCCTTATGTGCCTGTTATTTCTAAGGAAATTCTTTCAAAAATCTCAAGTTACATTCCTGCGGAATTTGAGGAACTGCTTGATAAAATTTCTTACGATTCTTCCGATCTGGACACCATGGAAGTGAGCAATTTCAGAAATATTCTGGAATCACTGCTCTTGAAAGTGCGGCTTGAAATAAAGTATCTTGACTCAAAAGGCGACATAACTTCGAGAGCGATAGAACCGATAAGGCTTATAAATTATTCGGGAAAATGGTATCTGCTGGCTTACTGCCACAAGCGTCACGGGCTCCGAGAGTTTCTTGTTTCGCGCTTTGTAGAAAGCCGCATCACGGAAGAACCTTTTTCCGAAATCTACACAAAATCAGAGATCGACAAATTCGTCGGAAGCACCTTCGGAATATACCCGTCTGAAAAATCGGAAACGGCGACCATCCGCATTTTTGAACCTGCATCCTATTTCTTCCTTAAGCAGAAATGGCACAAAGACCAGGTCACGAAAGAAACCGTTGTTGACGGGAAAAAATGTCTCGAAATCACTCTCCCGATCGGCGAATACCACAGTGAGATCATTGCCCGGGTAATGAGATATTCGCCTGAATGCGAGATCGTTTCTCCCCCTTCGCTGCGCAAAGAGTGGCTTGACCACATCAAAATGATCTACAACAAATACTGTAAATAGGACCCTTCAGTCGGCTGATCCCTAATTATTCCTGAAACAAAGGCTCTTCTTTCCAATTTTCGGGAAATCCCATAATTGCCATATCAAAACAGGATGCTGCCGTTGCTATAGCCTTTAGTTCTGACATGAAACCGCAATCAATACCGCAAGCATCAAGAAGTTTCTTCACAATGCAGACAGAGGCATAAATTTTGCCGGAATCCGGCCATGAACTGACCCAATTTCCTCTTATGTCCTTTGGGAATTTCGGTTTAACAACGCTTTTTCGTGAAAACAGTCTGGAATGATGTGCACAGATGTTGCGCACATTCGTCAAATTGCGCATCCAGCTGACAAGAATATGAACCGCAGCTTTGGAAAATCCGAAAAACTGTGCAACGGCAGCTTTTTCCGGAACCGAAGAATCTATGTTTTCAAAAATTTTGCTCAAATTGCCAAATGTGGAGGTTTCAAACATCATCCAAGACGGCGGTAAATCAGCTGCACCGCATTCTGCATCATAAGATTTTTTGAAATCTTCATCAGAACGCTTCCAATTTTCCTTTAACTCTGCCACATCACGTAAAAATCTGTTTTTATTAAAAAAATTTTTTTCATCCGCGTACCACTGCGGATTATATTTTTGAGCCATGACAACTTCCAGCTGTGTTCGGAAAGCTATTTCGATGTGGCTTAAACCTACAAAAAGTATGCTTCTGAGTCTGGAATCCATACAATAATCGTTCCAGATGAGATCCCAATTTGAATTTTCAAGAAAAAATGTGTGCGAATCTTCCATATAAGGATAAAAATAGTTGCTTAGCCTGTAACAACTGACCGTTTTTAATCTGGAAATCAAATCCTGCTCTGATATGCCGCAAAGACCACTGGACAACAATAGTTCGGCCTGCTGTTCAACAGTTGCAGGCAATTCTTTACCGTTAGCAACCATTGAACAAGATTCCCAAAAAACAAAAACCCCGCTGGGTGCGCATTCCGGAAACAACCGAAAGAGGCGTGCGGGGTCTAATTACCGATAATATAACAAATAAGATTTCAACAGTCAAGATATTTTTAGATTTCAATTTTTAATTCGTATAAATAACAATAACACAATCTAAATAATATCATCAAAATAAAAATTGTCAATTATAAGATATATAAATTTTGGCTTTTATTTTAATTCCGCATAAAAAAGACCCGCAAAGAAATGAACCAAAAAATCTTTCACTACGACGCTATATGTCGTAGCGGGCTTCTACAATCCGTTT
>CAMZDX010000096.1 GCA_947305505.1 uncultured bacterium
TCAACTTTTTTGATAATGGCTCATTTTTCGTGTCCACTTTTTCTTGACTAGTACCGTAACATCTCCAGGGTTTTTAATACTAGTAGCAGAATACAACAATTTTTGTAATTCTGATCGAGACAAAGAAATTTCATTTACTTTTTCATTTGCTGGAATTGAGATTACTATTGATTTCTTTGTCTTGTCTATTATATAAAATTTGTTTCCTGTTTTGGTTTGAAACTCCATATTATTTTCAATTGCTTTATATATAAAAGAGTCTGTTTTCTCTTCAAGAGAGCTTTCCTTTTGAATTTCACTTAAGGTTTTTTTGCTATCTATGAAATTCTTCAAAGCTTTTTCGCAGAATTTCTTAAAGATTCCATCTTGCTTTTTAAAGCTATTCACCGTGTTATCTTCCGAATTTGTCGGTCTGATTCCTTCCACAAAGTCAGTGTAATCGTAACTCGGGTGAAACTGAACCATTTCCCATTCGGCTCCCATTGTTTCGGCAATTTGTTTTGCGAGGTATGTTTTTCCTGTTCCCGGTGCACCATGAAGAATGATGTTTTTAGTGTTTTTGAGAAGTTTGGCACATTCTTGTGCAAGAGTTTTTTCGTTTGCCATGGTTTTATCCTCATTATTATTGTTATCTTTTCTCCATAAAGATTTGAATGCTTTTTCAAATTCGTTTGGTCGTTCGTCTTTTATTTTAATTAGTTTAAGTTGCAGATTCGAAACGGAAATGTTGTTTTCGATTGTTTCGTTTGGAATCAACTTTCGCAACAATTCCAACAGCTTATCTTTTGAATAGCAATTGATTAATTGACGATCTGAATATAAATAGGCGATTTTCCATTTTAATTGATTTGGTAAAGGATTGTCGTCTATTTTTTGTAGAAAGGAGACTTCGTTTTTGAGAGCAAAATTGTGAGCGTTTTCAGCCACTTCACAAATATATTCTCGTATCTTTTCAAAGGCTTCTTCAGCAGTTGCATTATTACTTATCTTGTATTGTTTCGTCTTCCAAGCGAAATTATTATTATAGTTATCACTTTTCGCTGAAAGCTCTCGATCGTTTTTATATTTATAAATACCAAAATTTATTCTCTCGCATCCTGTGTAATTTCCTTCATTTGATGTGCCAAACTTATTTAACATCCAATATATAAAGCCATTTTCATCTGTATCGTTGGTATAAACTTCCAAAGTCATCCCTTTTAACTTGTCTATCGAGAATTTATCTTGAAATTCCTGATACAGTTCATCAAAAGATTCTTGTTTTTGGTTGTCTTGTTCTTCCGCCATAATTTATCTCCTTTTACCCCTTAAATTCCTCAATCTGCTGCCTGATATTTCCGATATGAAGGCCAAGCATGAAATCGATGAAGGTTTTTGAATTGCCGCTATCCTGAGCGTCAGCGAGAGCCTGTATGTATTCGGCGCGGTTTTCTTTTTTGACGATGCTGGGGATAACGCCGGCTTCGCGCTGGATCATGTTCATGACAAGGCGCGACATTCTGCCGTTTCCGTCAGCCCACGGATGGATGGCCGCAAGCTGATAGTGCGCTTCAAAACTGAGTTCGTAGATTTCCTGCATGTCGGCGGTTGTCATTTTTTTGCGTTCGTTATTGAGCCAGTCGCAGAAATTCTTTAGTTTTTCCGGCACTTTCTGCCATGCGAGATAAGATTTTCCGCCGCGTCCTGCACTTACGTTCAAAAGTCTGAGTTCACCTTTTGCGGAGGAGAAGTCTCCGGCGAGAGTTTTGTATTCCGAGCCTGTGTTTTTCATCACGATCGCGGCGAGGCTGCACAAAAGTTCGGGGGAAAAACCGGCGTGTTTCTTCGCATAGACAAAACTCTGCTCGTAAGCGGCTTTGAGGTCGAGGTTCATAAGGATTTCCGCCATCGGTTTTTTCGCGCTGATCCCCTCGTCAAAGAGGAGCTGGTTTTCGATTTCGGTGACAGTCGAGCCTTCTATCGCCGTGGAGTGGGTGATGATCGAATAAAGATAGAATTTGTCGTAATCAATCTGTTCGTTGATGCCGAGAGCGATATATTCGTTGATCGTATCGGTGAGTTCTGTCACCTTATCCATCTTTTCCTCCGCCAAAATCCGCCGCATTATATTATGGAAAAAATCAATTGCCTATAACTTTTATTTTTCTAAGATCGCCTTCAGAAATTCGTCGGCCTGTTTTTCCAAAACCGCGATATCGTTTTCACTCAGTGTGAGAACATCGCTCATGAAAGCTGTTCCGTCAGCCGTGAAGCCGTTTCCTTCGCCGCAGATGACTTCCGTTTTTATGAAATCAAGCAGTTTTTTGAGGTCTGCGCGGACATTTTTAGTCGCGTTTTTGCCGCCGACACCGCTAATTGTCACTTTTTTGCCGGCAATGGCTGTTCCGCTTGTGAAATCACCGGGAACGAGCGGGCGTGAAAGCCAGTCGAGCAGGTTTTTGAGCACTCCGGGAACCGCGAAATTGTATTCCGGCGTGAAGATCCAGATGCCGTCAGCTGCTGCAACTTCGGCGCGGATGCGGCTTATCGATTCAGGAACGGGCATTTCCGCATCCTGATTCATGAATGGGATGCCGCTGTATTCCAGCTCTGAAACTTCAGCCCCTTTTTGCAGAAGAATTTCTCTGCATTTTGCCGCAAGCTGCCTGTTGAACGATTTCTTTCTCAAAGAACCGATAATGAAAAGCACTTTTTTTGTCATTGTTATCTCCTCTAAATTAAATCAGCAAAATCCGTCCCATTATATCCAAAAATAAAAAAATATCCTTTAGAAAAATGTTTTTCTGCACATTTTTATGATGTCGAACGGCATTATTTCAATTTGACTAAATTCTGAGTATCGGTAGAATTTCGGGTTTTTTGTTAGGAGGTCATTCATTATGGTAAAAATAGGTGTCGTATCAGCGGGAAGCTGGGGCACGGCTTTGGCCGGAATGCTCGCGGAAAAGCAGTATGAAACAGTGATCTGGGCGCGCGAGCCTGAAATCGTTGAATCGATAAATTCAGAACATGAAAATATTCTTTTCATGCCGGGGATAAAACTTCCCGAATCTTTGAAGGCGGTTGCCGACATCAAAGACGCGGTTATCGGAAAAGATCTTGTCGTTGTCGCGACTCCGGCGCAGCACATCAGAAAGTCGATCGAGCAGATTGCCGGAATAATTTCGGAAAAGACTTTTATCGTCCTCGCTTCGAAGGGAATAGAAAATTCGACTCTCAAAATGATGTATCAGATCGCTGAAGAGATCCTTCCGCCGGCGCTTTACAAAAATATTTTCGTCATTTCCGGCCCGACTTTCGCCCGTGAACTTGCGATGAAGATGCCGACATGCGCGGTCGTTGCAGGCAAAAATTCGGAAGATATCGGCAAGATCCAGAGTTTTTTCAATTCGCCTTACATGAGGATCTACACTTCGCGCGACGTCGTCGGAGTCGAACTCGGCGGTTCTCTGAAAAACGTTTTTGCAGTTGCGATCGGCGTTCTGGAAGGGCTTAAAATGGGCAAAAACACCCAGGCTGCCGTTATCACGCGCTCAATTGCCGAAATGACGAGGCTCGTTATTGCTATGGGCGGAAACCCCAGAACTATTGCGGGGCTCAGCGGAGTAGGCGACCTTGTTCTTACCTGCACAGGTGATCTCAGCCGAAACAGACAGGTCGGGATCAGGCTCGGTCAGGGCGAGAAAATAAAGGATATTCTCGATTCGATGATCATGGTTGCCGAAGGTGTTCCGACGACAGCTTCCGCGCACGATCTTGCGGCGAAAATGAATGTCGAAATGCCGATAACCGAGACGCTTTACGATGTTCTTTACAACGGTGCCGACATAAAAGAAAGCATTAAAAAACTGATGTCGAGGAGCCTCAAGGACGAGCTTCTTTCCTACGGGGGCGAAAATGATTAGGATCCTTCTCAGCGGTGCTGCAGGCAGAATGGGAAAAGCTATTTCCGAAACGTCGGAAAACTATCCCGATATAAAAATCACTCACAAAGTCGATGTCGTTCAAGGCTTTGAAAATATTGATGAAATTGCTGGAGACGATGTTGATGTCGCAGTCGACCTGAGTTCCCGCGAAGGCTTTAAAAAAGCTCTTTTGTGGGCAGTTTCGCACAAAAAACCGCTTGTTGTCGGAACGACCGGGCTCACGGAAGACGACCACGCCGCGATAGACAAAGCGGCAAAGGAAATTCCCGTGCTTCAGGCTTCAAATCTGAGCAAAGGCGTAAATATTATGTTCGAGATTCTGAGATCAGCCGCGAAATTCACGCACGATGCAGACATCGAAATAATGGAGATGCACCACAACAAAAAAAAGGATGCTCCGAGCGGAACGGCTCTCGAAATGGGGAAAATAATCTCTGAAATCCAGTCGGAACGCTCTCTTTCAA
>CAMZDX010000097.1 GCA_947305505.1 uncultured bacterium
GAGTATATTCCCGCAGTTATTTTTTTGGTGGTTGAAATGCTGCTTTATCTTAGTGAAATCACCGAGTCGAAGGTTACGCGCGATGTTGAATATCACATCGCCGGAGACGAGCTCGGAGAAAGTGCCGAAATAAAAAATGTCTCGCTCAAAGTCGAGTTTTACCGCGCATCAGAAACGATTTCTCTCAGATTTTTCGGAAATGCGACTGTAAAAACCGCGTGTGACAGATGTCTTGCGGATTTGGAATTGGAAATGGATATTGATGAAAATTATTATCTTTTTCCCGAAAATACGCCCGATGTCGACTATTTTTATTCAGGCGAAGAGATAGAGCTTGACGATTTCGTCAGAGAAACACTGGTTATGAACATGCCGGGAAAAGTGCTTTGCAGCGAGGACTGCAAAGGTCTCTGCTCAAAGTGCGGCGCAGACCTCAACCTTGGAGACTGCGGCTGCGACAAATCCGGCGAATAAACAATAAAATAGGAGGATTCAATGGTTCCAAAGAGAAAACACTGTTCAGCCCGCTCGAAAAAAAGAAGAGGCGGACACCTTAAATCAAACCCGATGACTACTATTGCTTGCCCGAAATGCGGCGAACCGATGCTTCCGCACCGCATTTGCCCGAACTGCGGCAACTATAAAGGTAAAGAGATAATCTCTGTTTCCGAACAATAGGTTTAAATGACATCAACTGTCATTGTTGATGCTATGGGCGGGGACAACGCTCCTGTTGTTCCCGTTTTTTCATCTATAGAAGTTTGCGCTGAAAATCCTGATATAAAAATTCTGCTTGTCGGCTCCGAAAGTGTTATAAAAGAGCAGATAGGACAGACGAAAATCCCAGAAAACCTTGAAATCATTGATGCTGTCGACAATATAACGATGGACGATTCTCCCGCCGCGGCATTCCGCAGTAAAGGAAATTCATCTGTTCATGTCGGCATGGATCTTCTGGTCGAAGGCAAGGGCGATGCCTTTTTTTCAGCTGGAAACACGGGCGCGATCGTGACGGCGGCATATTTCAAAAGCGGCGTTATTCCGAATATCACGCGTCCGGCTCTGGCGACGAGTTATCCTTCGGTAGACAAACACAAACTCATAATTCTCGATCTCGGTGCTACAATTGATCCGAAGTCGGAAAATCTCTTTGATTTCGGTGTTTTAGGCGAGGCTTACCGCTTTTTTATGACAGGGCTCGAAGATTCGAGAATCTCGATCCTCAATGTCGGCACCGAAGAAAACAAAGGAAATAAAAAACTTGCCGAAGCTGCTGAAATGATTAAGGAATCGACTCTTAATTACAATGGCTTCATCGAAAGTAACATTCTTTTTTCGCGTCCCGAAACCGATGTCGTCGTAACAGACGCTTTCACGGGAAATGTCGCGCTGAAAACTGTCGAAGGACTTTCCGAGACGATTTCGCAGCTCATCAAGGCGAAAATTGCCCCGCCGCAACTTGCCAAATTGCAGACATTTGTCTTCAACAAAGTTTTCGGCGAAGTTTTCAGAAATTTCCAGTATAACCTTTATGGAACGGCGTTTCTGCTCGGCGTGAACCACTTCATCGGGATAGGTCACGGCAGAAGCGACAAGAAGGCGTTCAAAAACGCGATTTTAAGGCTCAAAAGATATTCCGAGCGAAATTTCACGAAAAAAATCGCCGACAGGGTTCAGGCGGTCAAAAGTAAATCGGGAGCTCAATTATGAAAAGATTTTTTTCTTTCTGCTTGATTCTTTCTGCAGTCTTGTTTTTGGTAATCAGCTGTTCAGACGACGATGAGGACGATCCGATAAATCAGACCGAAGAATGTTCCTATGATGATTATAAATGCAAAGACGGGAATTCTTACAGATGCGGATATTCAGGCTGGAGTTTGTTTCAAACCTGTCTTGGCGGATGTGATTCCGAAAGCGGCAAATGTAGTGAAAAATCCGACAGTGACAATTCCGAAAAACCCGATCAGGAAGCAAAAGATCCTGAAAATCCTGAAGAGCCGGACGGTGATTCAGAGAGTGTTCCCGACAATTCGGAAGATGCTGATAATACTGAGATAACCGGTAGCGACGGCGATAATCCGGATGATTCCAATGAAATCGACGACGCCGATTCCGATGATGAGCCGGTAAATGATTCCGATGACGATGCGGACGATTCAACGCCTGATGAAAACGGAGATTCAGATGATAATCCGGAAACGGATGAAGATTCTGAAGATTCAAATCAGGATGAAGATGCCGATTCCGGTGAAATCGAAAACGACGATCCGATATCTTTGGGAAAGCTCTGCACCGGTCAGACCTTGTGCTACAATGCTTCTGTATCAATAACCTGTCCCGCTTCCTCAGAGACTAATTTTTACGGTCAGGATGCACAGTATACAGAAAAATGCACTTCAAATACTTTGACTGTTGAAACGGTTTCCGATGACAAAGTCGTTGTCGACAACGAAACAAAACTTGTTTGGGAACAGTCTCTGTCAAAAAACACCTATACATGGAATAACCGTGCGACGCACTGCAACGAGCTGAACAGCTCGAATTACGGCGGAAAAGGCGATTGGCGCGTTCCGAATCCGCTGGAGCTGCTCACAATCGTTTACAACGGCAAATACAACCCTGCAACAAACCCCAATTTCACTAATATGCCGAAATCCAGCACAGATTATTTGTGGACTTCCAAAGCACAGGGAACAACAAGCAATGCCTTTGCGTTCAATCCTTACCGCGGCTCGACATATTACGAATCAAAAACAACCGGACACTACGTTATCTGTGTTTCCGGCGAAGAACTTCCCGAAGGCTCTTTCTCCATTCTTCCGACCGAGAGTGCGGAAAAAGTCGTTGTTGATTCCGCAACAGGTCTGATGTGGCAGAAAAATTATGATTCAGGCACCTACAATTGGCAGAAGGCCTTGAAACACTGCGAAGATTTGTTCTATGCAGGTTATGACGACTGGAGGCTTCCAAACAAAAACGAGCTCTCATCGCTTTTGAACCTCGACAAATCGGCTGCACCCTATTCGAATTTCCCCGATATGCCGAAAAACAGGTTCTGGTCTTCCTCTACCCGTGTTGACAGTAAATTTGAAAACGCATGGGTTGTAATGTTTGCCGAAGGTTATGTGAGCGGCGTTGAGAAGACTGCTTCTTATTCAGTCCGCTGCGTCAGATAAAAAGCGCTACATAAGCAGTTTCATAAGGAATGGAAGTGCGGCGAAAGTTCCGATTGCGCTTCCGATCGAAGAAAAAAGCGAAACCAGCAAAGTTCGTGAGAGTTTGTTTTTCCACCACCCTTTGAGATGCATCGTGTCCTGCGAGACGGTTTCGAGGTCGATGACGCGCGGTCTCACAAGGTAAAGCTGTACAAAACCGGTGACGATTCCGGCGCCGATCGTGGGATTGAGGCTCGTTATCGGAGCGGCGATGAATCCGGCTAAAATCGTGAGAGGATGTCCCAAAGCGAGCGCGCAGCCGAGAGCCGAAAGAGTGCCGTTTATCACTACCCACCAGATCGCTGCTTCAAGCGTATCGGGAGCGTTTCCGTTGAAAAATCCGTAGATGAACATTCCGATAATGAGAAGCGGGATTATCCACGGGATCATTTTTGTGACTGAAGAGCCTTTCGGAACGAAATTTATGTCATCCAGAGTATCTTCTTCCGGTTTTTCTTCCTGAAGTCTGCGCAGAATGCCGGGAACATGCGCCGCTCCTACTACAGCAACAGTTTTTTCGCCTAAATTCTGCGCTATATTTGCAGCTAAATAGCGGTCTCTTTCATCAAGGATCGTCCGTTTAAGCGAAGGAAATTCATCCTGCATTTCGCCGATTATCTGCATCAGCATGTCGCCTTTTTTCAACTCTTCGATCGCTTTTTCATCGACATCTTTGTCGTCTCCGAAAAGCATTCCGGTGAAAAATTTCACTTTTTCCTTGAACGTCATCGCGTTTATGGTGCGTTTCAGCGTTACGGAAATGTCGCGGTCTGCATTCACAAGCTTGAGATCTTTCTCCTCCGCAAGTTCGATCGCCTTTTTAAACTCCGATCCGGGAGCGGAGCCTGTTTTTTCGGCAATTTTCTTCTGATAGCCCGACATGATGAGCTGAACCGTGAAAAAGAGCACTTTTTTCTTTTTGAAAATATCGATAATGTCGGTTTCTTCGTATTTTCTGCGGTTTTTGAGCACCTCCATTCTGTTTTTGTCGAGCTCGACCGCAACGGTGTCTGGTTCGAATTCGTTTATGCACTCTTCGACGAACTTTACGGAATCGCCTGAAACGTGCGCCGTGCCTATGAGATAAAGCACTTTTCCGTCGTC
>CAMZDX010000098.1 GCA_947305505.1 uncultured bacterium
TTCATTTCGCTGCGTGACGACGAACATGCGCAGTGGGATATCAGGATGAGCGCGCGCGCCGCGGCCGATTTCGTAAGGCAGAAACACCCGCTCACTTCGATGCTTCTCTGCGGAAAAAGCAGCTATCGCGACCAGTTTTCAAAAGTTTTCCCTGAAAAATGATCTCGTTCAAAGAATTTTTCAACACAAGAAAAACGATCCTTTTTGACGGAGCAATCGGCTCAAACCTTCTTTCAGAGGATAGTTCCGCTTCCCTGCCCGATCTGCTTTCGATGAAACGCCCCGGCCTTGTGCTCGCCCTGCATGAAGAATACCTTGAAGCGGGAAGCGATGTCATCGAAACGAACTCTTTCAACTCAAATCCGCTTGTATTTGAAAGTTTCGGATCAAAAAAATCAGCCTATGAATGTGCAAAAATTTCGGCAATTTTAGCCAGAAAAGCGGCAGACAGATTTTCGACAGACGAAAGACCGCGCTTTGTCGCAGGTTCAATAGGCCCGATCTTTGATAAAAAAGGCTTATTGCAGGATGAAAGACTTCTTTCCGAAGCGTTTTCAGTTCAGATTTCAGCTCTTTTGGAAGGCGGAGCTGACTTGCTCATTTTCGAGACAATGCAGGATACTCTTCAATTAAATTCAGCACTTGAGGCAGCAGAAAAAATCAGAAAAGATATCCCTGTAATAGTTTCAGTTTCAGGAAAAAACGGAATTACTCACACTGGAACGCCTTTTGAAGAAATCGTACGAGAAATATCAAAACACGAATCACTCGCTTTCGGGCTCAACTGCGAAGACTTTTCAACGATCACTGAAGACATTGAGATCATAAAAAAAGCATCTGATCTTCCTCTTATCGTCATGCCGAATTTAGGACTTCCGGAAAAAATTGATGGAAAATTTTTCTACAAAACGACTCCTGCCGAATTTGCTGCAAAAATGACTGAAATAATCAAGAAATACGACCCGAAAATCGTCGGCGGCTGCTGCGGAACAACGCCAGAGCACATAAAAACACTAGCTGAAAAAAATCTGGATTTACAAAATAAAAGATATTCGGATTTAAGCAGATGATTTAAAACGCGCAGTCGGTCGAGTCAGTTACATTTGTACCTGAGCCGTCGAGAGTGTTAGGCGAAGAATCTTTCGTATTCCCGTTGAAATCATATAAAGCAATTGTCTTGCTGTCGACGGAAAGCTGTGACGGTGTGAACTCGTCCTCGTAATAATTTTCACTTATTTTAAGCTGGTCGATTTGGCCTTTGAAATAAGATTCACTCCCGCCGATCTCTATAATACCGCCGCCGATGCCGCTTTCAGAATAGTATCCGATTGTAAGGTCATCACTGACTGTCTTGGGTGTACGTTCCTTGTTGTCGCTATCTCCTTTTGCCAATTTTCCGTTTATGTAAAGACGAATATATGTATTTCCGTCTTTGATGTATGAAGAAAGCGCAACATGATTCCAACCGTTGGTAATCGGTGAAGCAGCATCAGTGTTCTGGTATTTGCTTTCGACAGTGATATCGTCTTCCACATATTGCGACAAAGCATAATAAAAACCGCCTTCCATATTGTAATAAGTTTTCTTTTGAATTCCTCCTTCAGTCGACTTGTAAAATCCACCCAGGTAATATGACTTGGAACCTTTTCTGGCAATATAATTTTCTTTGGTCGTAAGGTTGTTCATATCCTGCTTTACCCACGCTTCGATAGTCCAGGTGTTTCCGAGATTCAGCCGTTCGTTGTTCTGAACTATAACTTTTGAGCTCGTTCCGTCAAAAACCGCCGAACAGATAGGTTTGCATTTGTCATCTTCACGACGGGCATTTGAAGCACAGATATACTGGCAGATTTTCGGCTCGCCGGTATCGCCGTATTCAGTTCCATAATTGGCTCCGAAATGAGTCCATTCACTGTCATTCATATCGTAATATTCAACATAACTCTGATCGCCGCGCCATACGATATATTCTGCATTTTCGCCTTCAGGGATCTCACAATTTACAACTTTGTAACATCTTTCAAATTCCTCTATATCTTCAGAAATGCCATCCCATATTCCGCCTGCTGCAACGCATTTTTCCTGATTGGTAAGAGGATTGTCGTTATCATTCGTCGGGTCGGTCGAATCATCGTCATCCGTCGGATCGTCAGTGTCATTGGTTGGATTTGTAGGATCTATCGAATCATCGTCATCTGTCGGATCTTCTGTTGGATCGTCGGTCGGGTCTGTTGTCGGATTCGTCGGATCATCTGTCGGATCATCTGTTGGATCATCCGTCGGGTCTGTGGTCGGATTCGTAGGATCGTCCGTCGGATTTGTAGGATCGGTAACATCTGAATCGTCAGTAACATCTGAACCGCCGTCATGTGCTTCATCTTCAGGACCGAGCTTTTTTATACTCTCTTCGCAGCCGACAAAGAAAAACAACAGACAAACAAGAGCCAAAGCCTTAAATAATTTCATATCAGCCTCCTCTAAAAAACTTAAAATCGCATTATTATAGGGCTTTTTAAAAATTTGTGTAGTTTTAATTTTAGTGAAAAGTGAAAGAAAGTGTCTGGAGGACTATTGGACGCAGTCTGTGGAATATCCTATGCTTGTAGGAATACCAATAACGCCTGATACAGAATCGTTTGCATTGTTGCTGAAATCCCAGAAAGCAATGGTGTTGTCATCAACGGAAAGTTTCGCAGGCTCAAAATTTTCAGTGTAGAGCGCAGCATCCGAAAATTTGATCGAGTCAATCAAACCGGTAAAGTATCTGTCGGAATTTCTGGCTCCAAAAACAAGCGGCTCATTGTTCGGAACAAAAGTCGGAGCTCCGCTGTAATTACCCGTCTTAGCCAAATTGCCGTTTATGAACACCGTTAGTTTGTAGGTTGTCCATCCGCCGCCTCCGCCGTATTGATTGGTTTCCTGACTATAAACCATTGCGACATGACTCCAGCCTTCCGGAAATGTATTAAATGTTGCATTGACCTGATTGTCCCCTGTTCTTGTTTGATTACCGTATTGCTGGTAGGAATAGTAAGTTGAAGCCGTCAAACCATAGCCGTTGTCGTTATTTCCGTTGTAATATCCGCTAAGAAGATATTCAGGATGACTTGTGGCGGTTCCTTTTCTGAGTACAGGATATATCTGGTAGTCCGGCAGATTGTCTGCGGGCTGCTTTATCCATGCTTCGATCGTCCAGCTTTCCAAACCGACAATGCTCGGTGCATCCTCTGAGGCGATTGTAATCATAGAATCGGTTCCGTTGAAAACAGCCGAGCAGTAAGGTTTGCACTCGCCGTCTACATAACCGTAATTTTCAATGCATTTATACTGGCATATCTCAGGCTCGCCGTCGCCGTAATGCGGCGGATAAGTCAGCGGTTCCAATATTTCGATATCGGCATCGTAGTATATTTTGTAGCTCGAATCACCGTTCCACTCTGAATTTGCGGGTTTATCGGGCTCACAATTCTTGATTTGATAGCATCTTTGCGATGAAGACTCCCAAGTTCCGTTTTTCGCCGCACATTTTTCCTGCGGAGTAACAACTACCTGATCTTCGTCATTCGTCGGATCAGTTGAATCTTCATCATTTGTCGGCTCCGTCGAATCACCGTCATTCGTCGGCTCAGTTGAATCTTCGTCATTCGTCGGGTCTGTCGGTTCGGTAGAATCGCCGTCATTTGTCGGTTCTGTCGGTTCAGTTGAATCACCGTCACTTGTCGGTTCTGTCGGTTCAGTTGAATCGCCGTCATCCGTCGGTTCGACATCGGTATCGACGACATCATTATCCGTGACATCGGAACCACCGTCATGTGCCTCATCCTCAGGACCAAGCTTTTTTATACTTTCTTCGCAACCGATAAGGAAAAAGAACAAACAAACAATAGCCAAAGCTTTAAAGAATTTCATATCTGCCTCCTTTAAAAAAACTCGCAAACGCATTATTATAGTGATTCCAGAAAAAATGTATAGTTTTTTCTATCCTATAAACTAATATTTTTTTATTGACAAAGAACAGGATATTCCTATAATCTCGCCCGCACTTTGCCGGATAACCGGCGGTGACGAAAAAAACAGGAGGTATTTTCGTATGTCACAAGAAACTTTTGCAGAACTGCTTGAAAGCTATCTTCCGAACAAAGAAGAAAATTCAGGCGAAAAAATCAGTAAGGGCATTGTTCGCGCCATCAGAAAGGACGTCATCATCGTTGATGTCGGCCTTAAAAGCGACGGCGTTATCTCGGCGAGCGAATTCACGCCGGAAGAACTTGCAAACCTTAAAGTCAACGACGAGATCGAAG
>CAMZDX010000099.1 GCA_947305505.1 uncultured bacterium
TTGGACTTTATACCCGTAAGGAGGAATTATGGAAAGAAAACACTACGAGCTTACTGCTATCCTTAAGCCCGAAGGCGGCCCGGAAGCAATCAGGCAATTCGCTGAGCGTGTAGACGCTATCGTCAACGATTTCGGCGGCAAGATCGTCTCCCTTCATTCATGGGGCGAAAGAAAGCTTGCTTATGAAATCAAAAAGAATCTCAAAGGTCACTATCTGCTTTTCGACATCATCGGAAACGGCAAAATGGTTGAAGAAGTTGAAAGAAACTTCAACATCTGGGAAGTCGTTCTCAAGTTCATGTCGGTAAGAGTCGACAAAGTCGAAAATCTCGACGAAATGCTCGAATCGGCAAAGGGAATCGCATCCCTTTTCGAAAAACAGGAAAAGAAATCTTCTCCGGATCAGGCTTATGAAGACGGAAGAAACGGTTTCGAAGATGCAAGAAAATACAACGAAGAGCTTCAGAAATCACTGAGCAACGCCGGTGAGGAAGAAGAAGACGTAACACTTTAATTTAAGGAGAGAACCATGGCTTCATACAAAAAAAGAAAAGTCTGCCGTTTCTGCCTTCACACTGAAGTAGAGCCGGATTATAAAAATGTAGACCTTCTTCTCAACTACATCACCGAAAGAGGCAAAATAATCCCGAGAAGAATCAGCGGCGTATGCGCAAAACACCAGAGAGAGCTTTCAAGAGAGATCAAAAGAGCAAGATCGATCGCGCTCCTTCCCTACACCGTAACCGGAAGATAGGAGGGTAAAATGAACGTTATACTTGCAAAAGACGTTGAAAAACTCGGCAAAGCCGGTGAAGTCGTAAAAGTAAAAGACGGCTATGCACGCAACTACCTCATTCCGCAGGGATACGCACTCGTTGCAAACGAAAAAAGCGTAAAACAGCTTGAGTTCAACAAAAGAATGATCGAAAAGAAGATCAATTCCGAGCTTGCAAAAGCTAACGACCTCGCTTCCAGACTTGCTGCATGCGAAATCAAAATCAGCAAGAAAGTCGGCGACGAAGGCAAACTTTTCGGCAGCGTAACAAGCAGAGAGATCGGCGACGCACTCAAAGAAAAAGGCTTTGAGATCGACCATCGCGACCTAATCCTTGACTCGAACATCAAAAAAAGCGGTGTTTACGAAGTCGAAGTCAAACTTTTCAGAGAAGTCCGCGGTGTTTTCAAACTTTTCGTAGTTTCGGAAGACAGCGAAGAAACTCCGGCTCCGGCAGCTGAATAACTTTTTTAAATCTTTTCCGTCGCATATCTGATTCACAGTCAAAAAATTGACATTTTTATGTCCCACATTACAATATTTGCGTTTTTTTTATTGACCTGATTTAAAGGAAAAACGTCCATGGAAAACCCATCTTTAAGAGTATTGCCCTCAAACATAGAGATAGAAGCAGCCCTTCTCGGATGTCTTCTCAACGACGGAAAACTTTACGGTGACATCGAAGGTTTCGGCCTTCTCCCCGAGGATTTCTCGCAGGAACGCCATGCGGCGGTATTCAGAGTAATCAAGGCGATCTTTGAATCTCAGAGGACACCGGACACGCTGACGGTGATCGACGAATTTTCCAAAATACCGAATCCGCCGGAACCCTCTTTCGTTTTCGATCTGGCAAAAAATGCGCCGATATATTCTGAAGAGACTCTTCAGCAGTACTGTTCGATAATTCTTGAGAAGTCTCTTAACCGTTCATTGATAGGGGTTTGTTCAAACGCGATAGATACATCATACGGTCAGAAAATCGATTTCGACGAACTTCTCGACAACACTACGAACGAACTCATTAATCTCGGCAACCGTAAGCACGCGAATTCCGTGCAGCCGTTCAGAATTCTCATGGAGGATCTGCTTGAAAGAATCCACCAGCAGGAAACTACCGGCTCTTCGCTTCTCGGTATTTCATCTGGTTACCCCAAACTTGACGCGATGTGCAGCGGTCTCAAACCCGGTGACATGGTGATCGTCGCGGGTCGTCCAGGCATGGGAAAAACAGGTTTTGCAATAAACATAGCTCTTGCGATAGCAAAACAGCACCTCAACGTTCTTTTCTTCTCGCTTGAAATGCCGGCGCAACAGATCGTGAACAGATTCGTAAGCATAGAGTGCAGCGTAAATTCAAAAAGTCTTCTCAATGCCAAGTTCGATGCCGACGAATATTCAAGGCTTTGGGGAAATTTTGATGCTGTCGCAAAACTTCCTATTTTCATTGATGAATCTTCATCTCTCACCATTCCGGAACTCCGTTCGAAAGCGAAAAAACTCGATGCCGAACTCCGCAAAACTCCGAATCCGAAAAGGGAAACGCCGAACAAACTCGACTGCATATTCATCGACTATCTCCAGCTCATGGATTCCAATGTTTTTAAAGAGGATAAAGTCCGTCAGGTCGAATACAACTCGAAAAACATCAAGAAGCTGGCGAAGGATCTGGGAATTCCGATCATAGCGATGGCTCAGCTCAACCGAAAAATCGAAGAGCGCCGCGGCGGAAAAGTTGAATTCAGCAGCAACAAACCGATGCTGAGCGACCTCAAGGACTCCGGTTCAATAGAGCAGGATGCCGATATGGTAATGTTCATCCACAGGGAAGACGCCTACAAGAAAAAAGAGGAAGATAAAAACAACGAAGCCGAAATTTTCGTCGAGAAAAACAGACACGGACCTACCGGAAGCATCAAATTCCGTTTCGTCCCGCACTATATGAAATTCCTCCAGCTCGATCCGGCAGCGGAAAACTACGAGCAGTAAAGTATCAATACAATCAATAAGTTAAAAATTTTTCGTTTTTTCGGCTTGACATCTTTTCTATTTTGGCTACAAATCACAGGTTTTTGTTTTTTGTCTTTTTTGCTCGAATGTTCAAAAATTCAGGGAGGGAACATGAGATTGAAAAATTTTACGGCGGCAGTTTTGATTTTGTTTGCTTGTTTTTCCGCGGCTGCCGAAACATTTTCGCTTGAAGAGTGCATCGAACGCTCGCTGAAGGAAAGCGAAAAGATAAAGGCTATGCAGGAAAGCGAAGAGGCTGCGAAAAGCGGCAAGAACGGAACGGTCTTTTCATTCCTGCCGACGGCAACCTTGGATGTGGCTCTTACCTGGATGCCGAAATACAATCCAGAAGGTTATTCAAGTGTTGATATGACGACATTTCAGCCTGTAACTGTGCCGTTTCCTGAGAAGAGCAGAACTCTCGGAATCACGGTCGTTCAGCCGATAACCCCGCTCTGGAGCGTCTCCTACGGCTACAAAAGTCTGGAAACGGCAGAAGACATCGCGAAACTCCAGCGCGAACTTTCTGAAGACCAGCTCAAACTCCAGATTATGAGTCTTTTCTATAACTATCAGCTTCTGAATGAAAGCATGGAAATCCTCAACGAGACCAAAGAACAACTTCAGAAATACTACGAGCAGGCGAAAAACTTCTATGATGCCGGCGTTGTTGATAAGCGTTCGGTTCTCAAGATCGAAATCGAGATGACCAGGCTTGACCAGCAGATTCAGACAGTTACAGGCAACACTAACCTGATAAAAAGAAATATCGGCATTCTCATAAACAAACCGGTGGACTCTTTCGAACTTGAAAAGAAGGAAGTTACCGAAAAAAATCTTTCGGCAGACAATTCTCAGCTTGAAAAAATAATGACCGACAACAGGCTTGAATACAAACTTCTTGAAAAAAGCGAAAGTATTTCCGAATATTCAGAAATGCTCGCGGTTCAGCCGCTCATCCCGACTTTAGCTCTTGTAGCGGGTTACAAAAAAGACTGGGATGCAGGCTCAATGAAGCCTGAAGATACAGTTTTCATCGGCGGACAGCTTTCGTGGAATATCGGTTTCGACTGGGGAAAAACCGCTTTCGACATCAAGCAGTCAAAACACAAAAAAGTTCAGACACGCCTTGAGAATGCTGCGACAAAAAAGCAGCTTTCGCTTCAGCTTACCCAGCTTGAAAACGATGTCGAGACAAAGGCTTTAGCTATTGAAATTTCAAAGCGCGAAATTGAATCAGCGGAAGAAAACCTCAGGATCGAAGAAGACAAATACAAAGCTAAAATGACGACCGAAACCGACCTTCTTGCGGCATCGGTATCGCTCAGAAGTGCAAAACTCGGACTTCTCACCGCGATGTACGAACACGAAGTCGCGCTCCACACTCTCGCAATCACGATAGGCGCCGAATACGGCAGCATCACCGACGGAGGCAACTGATGAAAATCTCCACCGAGCAGAAAAAGGAGATCATTCTTCGGAATTTTGT
>CAMZDX010000100.1 GCA_947305505.1 uncultured bacterium
AATCGCCGCAAATTCCGGTTTAAGGGCTTCGATCGGACTCACTTTCTGGTGGAAAGTTGCTCTCACGATTTTCTTCGTAATTTATTTTATGAGAGAAAAAAGAGCTTTCTGCCGCTACATCTGTCCTCTCGGACTCATTTTAGGATTTTTTAACCGCATTTCACTTTTACAAATCAAATTGAATCAAAATAAATGTATCTCTTGTTCGGCATGCAAAAAACACTGTCCAATGGGAATTGACCCCGTAAAAGAAGTCAATTCTATCGAATGCATCAAATGCGGCGACTGCGTCCGCGTATGTCCGGTAAACAAAAAGAATGGCTAAAATTTTCGATTTCTTAAAAAAACACTATATTTTAACACTTCTCTTTTTGATCTGGCTTTTCTTCACCTTGCTCTGGTATTTTGATCCGCGGAATAACGATCCGGAACTTGCCTATTCTTATACCGAAGCTTTTCACGTGATACTTGGCTGCGACATCATTCTTTTTATTGTCATCGCCATTATCAAAGTTTTGGCTGAAATTCCAAAAACGATTAGAAGATTTAAGGAGGAATTCGGTAAAAAAACTTTCAAGTATGACGATTCTCTTAGTGAAAAACTCCGTAAAGTTTTCTGCTACTCTCCTGCATCCTTTGCTTTGTTAATTTGTTTTCTGACTGCAATCATATTCGGCGTAGCAGCCTGCATCGAACCGTTTGTCTTTGCTGAAGGAGCAGCTGGAAATTTTGCAGAACATCTGTTGGTGATCGTGGCTGTAATGTTTGCCTTGCCGGTAATCTTGGCTATTTTCTTGGGTATATTTGCCGTATTTTTTTGGTTTTTGAGGTAAGGAAAGAAAAAAATGCCTGAAACTATTACCAAAAACCAGACAAAGAAAAAGATCAAGATCCATCCGGTTAGTCTTATTGTTGAAATTTTGATCGGATACGCACTGATTTTGGGGATTTCGTTTTTGATAGAACCGCATGTATCACCGCATTTTCCTATGTTATTTGGATCTGACCCGATTGAAAACGCACTTGCTATAGCATCGATCATAGCTTCCATGCTCTGTGTTTTATATCTGTTTATCAGATACCCGAGCATTCCTCTCTTCTTGATTGCTGCGGCAATAACATTGATTGCAGGATTAATAATTGTCGCCCTCGCTATTGGCGGCGTAGCATTGTCACCAGTTGCGATTCTCGGATGGGCAGTAATTTTCGCATTGATGAAGCCGAACAGATCTGAATAAACGCAAAATTTATCAAAAATTAAATTTCAGTAGGCAGTGTCAAAAGGGATTTTCTGTTTGTCACAAAACTCATCTATAATTCGATCTCTTTCCCTATATTTTTTTCTTTCAATAAAAAGTTTGCACAAACAGGCCAGACGGTACTCGTCATTATCTCTGCTTTCAGTTATGATTGTTTTCTCTGTTAAGTCTAACTGTTCACATATCTTTTTGATCTCTTCTTCCGTTGGTTTGTAATCCCAGATAGTCTCTTTATTTTTTCTTTTTTCGCTGCTGATTTTTTCAATATGTTTTACCGTTCCGACAAAAACCGGGATCCCCGTTTCGTTGTGGATAATCGCATAAATAAAAGGTCTGTCCAACTTTACGACCTTAATTTCACGTTGTACAGGAGAAGCACCTACACTCATTATCACAAATGTGGCGGCAGCCGCTTTCGTCCCTTTTCTATTGACCTCGATAAAGGCCTTTTGGATCATCTCGCTTATTTCTATCGGTAGCACGGAAAAAGGTGAAAAATCAACATCGTGGGAAAACACCGTTTTCATTCCGAGTTCTTTGCAGAAATCTATGAGTCCGTTTTCACAGCTGTATTTGAATTCAGGCATGGACACATTCACGTCACAGCGTTCAACACTTCTTAAAAGTGTAATAAAATTGGTGTATTGCAAAGATTTATCAAAAAATTCCATACTTTCATTTTTTGGCAGAAGAGCCATAAAGGAGTACTTTTTACCTTCGTAAGGCTTTACAAAACCGGTGAAAAAATCGTCTTCAATATAATTGTTTTCGGTGCTTTTCAACATATAGACAGTGCTTTTGCAACCATCGGCATTGGTAAATATTTCCTTTTTGATGTTTGATTTTTGATAGGGGGTGCACCATTTCGCTTCAAATGCGACAGCATTCATAAGAATTGCCATAAAACGCGGATCCATCGGTTCTGCCACAATTTTTTCAATCATCCCTTTTGTTTTTTCGTTGACCCACTCGTTTATTTCTCTGGTACAGCCTTCTGTCGCAAAAAGCTCGCCGCCATACCTCGAAAGTTTTTCCAAGAATTCGGGAACTATCGAATTTTCAAGCGATTTTTTAACACACAGAGCATTAGACGACATAAATGTTTTAGCATCCGTAAGAAAATTCTGAATATCAGCCAGTGTTCCGGTCAGATCCTTGTAGATTCCACGTGCGATAACATTCAGAATCTCCTTCCTCGCCTCACCTTCCGTCGCATCAGCGAGAATCGCAAGCAGCATAACCACCGAAAACGGTGAGAAAACCACGTTTTTATCATTTCCCGAAGCAAAAGTCTCAAGTGCCTTTCTCGCAAAATCACTGTAATTTTTCTTAAAAAGTATTCCTAGTTCCATCTGAACCTCCGTAAGTCGTTCATCTTGTTAAAGTGCCGAATTATAAAAGATTTTTCCAAGGATGCAAATTTTTGGCTTAAAACCTAAATATCTTTCGGAAAATGCTATCTGTTTTTTTTAAACAGCCTCGAATTATATCAAATAAAGTGTGCGACGCACGCGTGTACCGCGGCTTCCGTTCTGACGACTCTGTTTCCGAGTGAAACGGGCTGGAAACCTGCCTTGATGAATTGAGCTGCTTCGTATTTTGTCCAGCCTCTTTCGGGGCCGATCGCGATAATATTCGATTTTCCCTTTTCAATTTCGCCGATTTTAGGAAAATCTCCGGGCAAAGCAATGTAACAGTTTGATTTTGCTGCGTATTCAGGCAAAATATCGTTCGAATACGGGCCGAACCGTTTAACCAGACTTATTTTCGGAGGAATCGTGTCCATGCTCTGCTCGAGCCCTTTTCCGATAGCTTCGGCAAGCCCTGATTCTGTAAACAGTTCGTTTTCCCAATAACCTTTGTCTCCGAAATATGTCTGGATAATTTCTATCCCTTCGACTCCGTAGGAAACAAGGTCTGAAATGAGGCGTGAAAGAACCTTCGGCCGGGCAAGCGCAACGATGACTGAAAGAGGGATTTTGGGAAGCGGATCTTCATAAAGTTCAAAAGAAAGAACCGCTTTTTCCGTTTCAATTTTTTCAATTACAGCTTTTCCTTTTTTACCGTTCAAAATTCCGACTCTGACTTCGTTTCCCGGATTCAGCTTCAGAATTTCGTTAAGGTGCCTGACTTTTTCACCGAAAATCTCGGCTTTATTTTCAGCAATCAGATCGCTTCGATTGAGTAAAAGCAGATTCATAGAACTTTTAAAACCGCAAATTATTCGTCTTTCTTTTCCTGAGCTTCTTTTTCAGCCTTTTCTTTCATTCTCATTTCGCGGTATTCTTCGGCCGTCATCAGAGGATCGGCTGTCTTTATATCGATGAAGAGAATGCCGTTTAAATGATCTGTTTCGTGTTGAAAAATAACAGCTGTAAAACCTTGGATGCGTTCGACTTTGCGCTCTAATTTGTCGCCGTTCATGACATCGTATTCGACATCGATATCCTGCCACCTTTCAACCTGTCCGTAACCTGCCGGAATCGAGAGACAGCCTTCCCATCCGACGACCTTTTCACCTCTTTTTTCTTTAATCACAGCGTTGTAATAAAATTCAAAAGGTTTTCCTTCTTTGTCGAATCTCTGAACCATGATGAGACGCCTGTTTATTCCGACTTGCGGAGCCGCGATCCCTACTCCGGTTCCGATAGCTTCTTTCATATAATTTTCAAGAACATCGTAGCCCTCGCCGCCGAGTTTTGCAGGAATCGAAACCTTTCTCAAAATCTCGTTATCCTTTTCGACATTATTCTGGAGAAGATGCCTTTCATCGGGATTGTTGATGTAGGCAATCTCTTCGGCAGTCATCGAACCGTCATCGCTTCCCTGCGCGGCAGCCTTTTCCTCTTTGACGGAAGCAGTTGCACATGAAAGAAGCATAAGCGCACAAATTGCGAATACGAAAGAATTTTTCAATAATTTCATAATGTTACCTCTATTTAACAGTTATAAGTTTTCCGTTTTTGAAATCGAT
>CAMZDX010000101.1 GCA_947305505.1 uncultured bacterium
TGTTTCAGGAAAAACTGAGCGCGGTTCAGTTCGGCGGACTTTTTATGATAATAGGTGGAATATGGCTTTTAAACATTCACTGATTTTTTTCGCGCTTCTTATTCTTACAACTTCCTGCTACTCGGGTTTCAGGAAATTTGCGGATGTTCCTGAATCTGATTTCAAAGTTGAAGAGATGAATTTCGATGAAGATTTCAAGGAAATATCCGAAGGAAATATGACTTATACTGTCGGAGTCGGCGACGAGATAAAAATCACGATCTACGGAAATCCTCAGGACAGTACGCAGTCTACGGCACTTGGTGAGATTTTCGGTCACGCCGTAGATGAAAACGGAGAGATCAATATTCCGCTTTTGAAACAGGTCAAAATTGCAGGCCTCACCAGAAAGGAGATAGTCGAAAAACTCGAAGAAGGCTATTCAAAATTCATCAAAGATCCTCATATAATGTTTGACATAGTCAAGTATGAAAGCAAATTCTATTACGTTGTCGGCAATGTTAAAAATGCCGGCAAAAACCCGATAAAAGTCAATACGAACCTGCTCGAGGCGGTTACCGGGATGGTGCCTGAGTCCAGTTCGGAAAAAGGCTCTGTCGAATTTGTCTATCTGAAGCGCGGCGAAACGGTGCTTCCTATAAGCATCAGCGAAATCGCGACAGGAACACGAGATTTTTCGAAGTACTATCTTCAGGACGGCGATACATTTTATGTTCCAGCTCCTTCATCGAACAGAGTTTACATTCTGGGCGAAGTTAGAAATCCAGGTGCTTTCGAAATGCACACTATAAATTATACCATGATGGATCTTGTTGCCGATGCCGGCGGTCTTGTTCAGCCCGAAGCTGCAGACGGAAGGATTTACATGGTTCGTCAGACTGGCGGCAAGCACCTGCTCGTGCAATTCCATTTCGACGATATTTTTACGGGAAAGGCCGGATCAGTGCGTCTCATGCCGGGTGACAGAGTTTTCGTTGCCCCGATGGCTCTGGTCAGTTACAACCGCATAATCCAGCAGCTTGCTCCGACATTCTCGCTTCTTTACACTGGAACGCTTCTCTACAACAACTGGACGAAGTAAACGTCACGGCGTTACGAGTTTAATTTCTCTTCGATCGCTTCTTTTACGGCTGAAGCGAGTTCTTCACGGGTTTTTCCTTCCGGATTTATCGGCGGAAGGTAGGTGACATTGATTCTTTTGAAAGGGTGGGGAAATTTTCTGTTACGCGGAAACGCTTCGAATGCACCGTCGATCGCGACAGGAACGACAGGAACATTGATTTCGCAGGCAAGGAGCGAGAATGTCTGCTTGAAATCACCCAATCCGCCGTCGCGGCTGCGAGTTCCTTCAGGAAAAATAAGGACATTGCGCCCTTTTTTGAGGACTGATGCCATCCGTTTTATCGAATCGACGATCTCTTCGTCTTCACGCATGATTATGATGTTGTTGCGTTTTGCAAGATAGCTGCGCCACCACTGCCTGAAGTGCTTTTCTTTGGCGAAGCAGTAGGTGCGTTTGAACTCTTTTGCCGGAATTTTTGCAAGCACAAAAAGAGCATCGACCACGCTCTGGTGGTTTGCCGCGAAGATGACCGGCCCTTCGGGAATATTTTCAGTTCCGAAAAAGCGGACTTTGAAGAAAGTTCTGACCGCGCTTACAAGAGAAAATCTGAGAAGTCTGTGGTAAAACGCGCTTCTCGGGAGCTCTATTTTGTCGAGGTTTTCTCTGAGGACAGTTTTCCAGTCCTGCTTTGTGTGGTCGGCTTTTTTGCTTTCGCGCTCTGCTGTGAAATCGGCGATTTTGCGAACGGTTGCCATATTCTGAATGTCTGTTTCGCTGATTTTTATGCCGAATTCCGAATTGATGAATGATGCAAGCTCGATTTTGTCAAGTGAGTCAAGTCCGAGATCTATTTCGATGTGGTCATCGGGGAAGACCTTTTTTTCGCTCGTTTTCTCAATGTATTCAGCAATTTTTGCATATTCTTTGGTGTCGGGAATCTCGCACTCTGCCCGTTTTTCGTCTTTGTTTTTAAGAAACTCCTCAAGCTTGAAACGCTGGATCTTGTCGAGTCTTGTCCTCGGCAGCGGCTGGTTCGTCAGCGTGAAATCGAGGATTTTTTTGTGGTGGGAAGCAGTTGAGTTGTATTTGTCGATGATTTCCCAGCGGATATATTCTTCTAAATTCGGGATCTGCCGCTGGGCAAGTATTTTTTCATCAGGCCTGATGATGGCGCAGAGAACGCCGTTTTTCGCGATCACTGCGATTTCCTTGATCAAAATATCGCTTCTTTCGATATCCTGCTCGATCTCTGTCGGATTTACGTTTTTGCCGTTGCCTAAGATGATAATTTCTTTCTTTCTGCCGGTGATGCAGAGATTCCCGTCTTTGTCGAAATGACCTAGATCACCGGTGTAAAGCCAGCCGTCATGCAGAACTTCGGCAGTTTCCTCGGGGCGGTTGTAGTAACCTTTCATTATGTTTTTTCCGGTCGCGACGATCTCACCGTCAACGATTTTGACCGTTCCTTTAGCGAGTTCCGTGCCGACACACCCGGCTTTGCCTTTGCCTGGGCGCGGGAATGTTATCATCGGGCTCGCTTCGGTCATTCCGTAGCCGTCGCCTATTGAAAATCCGAGCACTTTGAAACAGTTCCAGACCTCAGGATCGAGTTTCGCGCCGCCGCAGATGAAGTGTTTCAGGTTGCCGCCGAATTTTTTTGCGACCGATTTGAAAATTATTTTTGAAAAAGCTGTATTGTTCGCGATTTTTGCGAGATTAAATACTGCTTTTGTCAGGAATCCCGAATTTATTTTCTGCATGATCCCTTTCATCAGCATTTCGTAGAATCTCGGAACTGCAAGAATCATTGTCGGGTGGCATTTTTCCATCATTTTTGCGATATCCGAAGCCTGAAGTGACGGGCAGATTACGGCTTTTCCTCCGCCTAAAAGAGGAGCGACGACCGTTCCCAAAAGCGGAAAAATATGGTGAAGCGGAAGTATCATCAGAACGACATCTTCGCCGGTGTAGTATCCGCATTCCTGAAGCGCATCCATGTTCGCCATGATGTTGAGGCACGAAAGCATGACTCCTTTCGGAGAGCCTGTTGTTCCTGATGTGTAGATTATAAGTGACGTTTTTTCCTTGTCTTCGACATCAAAATCCGAGGCTTCATATTTTGAAATATCGCCGTGAATATCTTCAAAAACGATATTTTTTATCTCTGTTTTGCCTGAAATTGTAATAGCTTTTTCAACATTTTCGCGCACTTTTTCGGAAAAGAAAACGACATCGGGAGAACAGTCGTTGATGATGTATGCGATTTCTTCCGGCGTACTCATAAAATCGACAGGAACGACTATTCCGTCGGATTTCCAGATTCCGTAAAACGCATAGATATATTCGGGTCTGTTTTCGCTTATGATTATAACCCTTTTTCCGTCGAGATTTCCGAGAATATCCGAGAAAAACGCTACGGTTTTGAGCAGTGCGGTGTAGGAAATGTCCGAATTTTCAGTGATTATTGCAATGTTGCTGCTGTTTTTTATAAACATCATTTTCTCCTTCGAAAAAACAGCCGCATATTATTATTTCAACTCAAAAAGTAAAGTATGAGGCTGAGATCACAGATCATAATTGAAAAAAAAATCGTTTCTGCTAATATATTCGGTTTTTGGGCGGAGCCGGTATTTTCCGATTTTCGGAAGTGTCGGCTTTTGATGACGTAACTTATTTAATTTATTGAAATTTTGGAGGAAATCATGGCAGAGTGGACGACGGCTGTTACTTCGATCAAACCGAATGAAATTTTGATCAGAGGCTACGCGATAGAAGACATTATGGAAAATCTGAGCTACGCGGAAACTGTTTATCTCATTTTGAAGGGCGAACTTCCGACAAAGGAAGAGGGCAGAGTTTTTCAGGCTGTTCTGGTTTCTTCAGTCGATCACGGCGTAACACCTCCCAGCGCACTGGCTACACTCAACGCGACTTCGACCGGCGCACCGCTCAACGGCGCGATAGCTTCGGGTCTTCTGGCGATCAACGCTTTCCACGGCGGAGCGATAGAGAACACGATGAAAATGCTCAAATCGGCCGCTGAATACTGCGGAAACGAGCTTGACGAAGCGAAAGTAGAAGAGTTCGTAAAGATGAAATTCGAGCAGAAATTCAGATTCCCGGGAA
>CAMZDX010000102.1 GCA_947305505.1 uncultured bacterium
GCGAAGACGAAATGAAAGCTCTCGCAGAAGGCTGCTACTACGGAATCAAAGGAGAAATTCCGGTTCACGTTTATGAATAAAATCAAGGACTTAGTCCTAAATTTCCAAAATCATATTTCTAAAGTAAATTCAGAAAATCAGGATTTTTTTGAGTCTGTTGCAAAACTGTGCGAAAGTTACGGCTACCCTCTTTCAAACGCGGCAGTATTCAACAAAAATCTGCTTAAACTTAAAGATTTGAAATACATTCTTGTCGCCGACAATCCCGGAGTTACCGAGCAGGAGGAAGAGTGCTACTTGGTCGGGAAAGCTGGCAAAATGGCGCGGAATTTCTTTGCAAACAGCGAGCTCGTGAGCAATTTTGATGAAGAAGTCGCCGTTTTAAACAAGACTTTCATCCACACAAAAAGCACGCTTGATTTGAAGACACTCAGAAATTTCAAGAGTTTGTTTGAAGATTCCGAAAAATTCATGGCAAATCTGGCTGTTGATATGCTTGAAGCGACGGAAGCCGAACTCTGGATAACCGGATGCAGTGAACTTACAGAAAAAGGGCTTTTTTCCGAATATCTCAAAACTTTGAAAGAACGCTGCTTAAAAAATCCTGAATTAAAAGAAAGAATTTTTTTCTATCCCCATTTTTCTTTCGGAAATTTCAGCAAGAATCTCAATTCAGTCCGCAGCGCGCATCCTGAAATGAGCGTCAGAGAGGCTTTGAAAGCGGCAACACTAAAGATTTTCTAACCGGCAAATTAAACAGGTCTTTCTTTAGATTTTTTCCACTCTTCAAATTCTTTCACAAGTTCTGCCATGAGAGCCGTTTTGTCGGCATCGAGGTCGAAACGAAGCCTTTCGTGAAGCACGGCGATATCAAAGAAAGAGTCTTCCGACTGAAGTTTGTCACGATTTTTTTCTATCCAGCGACGCAGAGTTTCGCTATCTTCACGCTTCAAGCCGTTTTCTGCATAGTAGTCAAGCATTTGATAAAGCGGTGAATCAAGTCCTGCCGCCTCAAAAAGAGTCTTCGTTTCATCGGAAAGTTCCTGTTTCACGCGTCTTTTGCGGAGATATACGCGAATCATAAGAAAAACCGTGAGAATAGAAGCCGCCACAATCAGAATCCTGTTAAATTCGGTGCTTTTTTTCCTTCTGTAATTTTCGTATTTCATCTTTAGCCACGACATGAAATCGCTCAACGGTTCGAAGAACGATTTTCCGCCCGAATCGGCACTTTTCCACTGCGGCGGAGTCAGATCGATAGTCTTCCAGCCGTCGCCGATGTAGGCAATAACCCACGCGTGAGCGTCGCGCTTTCTCGCAAGGAGCGCATTTTCAAAAGTGTCGTATTCGTCAAGCATATATCCGGCGCGGTATCTTGCTGCAATTCCGGCATTGCGCAGCATGAGAACAGCGGCAGTTGCAAAATATTCGCAGTGACCTGCATGAGTGTTGTTCAAAAAGTCAGATAAAAACGATTCTCCGGCCTTGTTTTTCAGATCAAGCGTATAAGTAAAACCTGCAAAAAAGCGCTCTATAGCGGCAAGTGTTTCTTCAGGAGTTGCCCCAATCAGCCCGTTACGCTGCATAACGTCGTCAACAACGATCTTTTCCGGCTTAGGAACAAAAAGATCCGACCTTCTGGGCTCAGACTCAAAACTCTCTTCAGGGTCGTAAGTTATTGTAAATTCAAGAAGTTCAGGACCTTCCTCGACATATATCGCCCCGAGGATACTCTTTTCTATTCCGGCAACATCAAGCTCGAGAGCCCTTTTTGCTCCATTCGGCAGAGGAAGAACACCTTCTCCCTTTTTTTTGCCCATCCAAAGCGAAAGTTTCATCTTTTCGCTACCCTCGCCTTCACCGAAGAACTGCCATTCCATATCGTTAACGGGAAAGACCGAGGTCGTTCTTCTCGGACGCGCATACCACGTGTTTTTGACGAGCACATTGTAATCGGCCTCTTTCATATAAAGCGGAAGCGGAACTTTTTTTTCGGGATAAACTCTGAAAACGATTTCTCCCGAAAGTTTCATTTTTCCGAGTTCCCCCATAGAAGTCGAAGTTTTGAACGGATCGGCACTTAAAGATTCGTACCAGTCGTTATACCACTGCATCATCTTCTGACTTATCAGAAAGTGCCCGCCGACAACCGTTCCGCCGATAAAAACAGTGATAAAAAGAGCTGCACAGCAGAACTTGAGATAACGTTTGAAAGATTTTGAATCCTTCACTGTTCCCGAAAGAACAACGAATATTATCAGCATAAAGAGAGCAATGAACCAGACACTTTTTATATTTGCCGCAGCAGTCGCAAAAAGTATCGACAGAATGTAGAGAGTCCTTATATCGACCGGCGCATGGGCGTGGATTCTTTTACCGAATTTCGTTCCGATCACGACTTTGTCGGAAGTGCTGAAAAGCTGGGCGAAAAGAAGCGGCATGAAAATTATCGGCAGAGTCGTGATAAAACCTAAAAAAATCATCCTCGGTTCGTTTTCGACGTAAGAATAAAAAAGGAGGATGAACATAACGAGAGAGCTGAGGTCGGAAATTCTGACGAAATCCTTTTTCTGCAGATCAAACCGCGTTTTTATGAGGTTGTGCACCTCGAAAACAACGGCGGCAACAATTGAAAAAGCTTCCCAACCGGCGCAGAAACCCCAGAAAATCGTTGTAAAACCTATGAAAAGCGGCGGAAATCTCAAAAATCACCTCAAAACAAAACCGTGCGATTATACTGAATCTTAAATTTTACGGAATGAAATTTATTTAAGACTGCCGATCCACTCTTCAACAAAAGCAAGATCCATAGTTCCTGCGTGGACTTTCTTTATCACGCCGTCCTGAATGAGAAGTGTCGTGGGAAGAACGGAAATATACAGATCTTCAAAAAATTCTTCGTTTGCGATGACGCTTTTGAAGCCCGGTTTAACATCTCGGTAGATTTCGTATGTGAACGCCGGTTTGATTGCGCCGTAAACTTTGTGTCTGGCTGCGATTTTGTTGAGTTCAGGCATTTCGGAAAGGCAGGCTCCGCACCATGTCGCCCAGATATTGAGAATGACAGTTCCCTGAGAAATATCCAGCGAAGTTCCGAGATTTGTCTGCGGATCAATGCCCGAAATTTCGCGGAGTTCGCGCCCCGGCAGCATTATCGACGCGCCGAAATACGAAAAGATGTTGAAGAAAAGAACGACTGCCACCAACGCCAAAATGATGATGTGCAGAACTTTGTTGCTCTTTTTCTCTTCCATTACTTTATATTTACGTTGAAAGTTCCCAGAATAAAGCGCTTCTGACCGTCGTTGAAAGATTCCTTATCGATCTCCATACGCGTATTTCCTTCGTAAAATCCGGTATATATCTTGACTCCGCCGCCTGGATGAGCTCTGGGAACATCTACTTTGAAAGTGTCTTTGAGAATCATTCCCGGAGTCCATTTCGTAGTCGGCAGATATCCCTGCTGCGGATAGTCGTCAAGCTTGAACGAATGAGGCAGTGCCCCGCTGTAAACGTCGAAGTGGAAGAAAACCTTCCAGTTCTTATCCATTTCTTTCAAAACTTTGTAGTAAAGCGTGAGTTCGATCTCTTCGCCAGGATCGAAACGCTGTTTGTTTATGTCGTAACCGATAATTTCGACGGTTTTGTCACCCAAAGTTCCGTTCACTCTTTTGATGTTCGACGGAATCTGCGACTCTTCGAGGAGATTTTTCTTCCACTTGTCAGACAAATCGGCGTTTTTATCCTGCATCGAAGCGGTAAACATCTCGATTTCCATGTAGGTATCGACCTCATCGTCGGCAACTTTCGTTATCGGGATTCCGGGCTTGTCGAGAAGTGCGGCGCGAAGCTCGGAAACTCTATCCTTTTTAGTAGTTATGAAAACCGTATTATTCGGATTTTTCTCAAGAAGCTGCTGAATCTGCTCGACTTTAGTATAACGCAGAAGCTGCTCGTCAAGACCGAGATAAAAATACATCGAGCGGTTTTTCCAGTTGTGGAAATCTACGATTTTGTCACCCGGCTTTTTCATTTCGAAATATTTTTCGACAAGGTGCTTCGGAGTAAAAACTTCAAGCATATCCGGCACCCAGACAAAATTTATATATCCGGACC
>CAMZDX010000103.1 GCA_947305505.1 uncultured bacterium
TCTGGGATTTCAACGGCGATGTTAATGATTCTAAAAACGGCCTTAACGGCACCGATGACACTACAATAACCTATTCAACCGACTGCAAATAATCTACAGTTCAAAAATCACCTGATTTTCCGACCCTCAAGTCATTACGCTCTAAATCACTGCTTTATTTTCATGTTTCGGCTGCTTCTTCGCGCGCGCTTTATTTGCTTTTAATTTTATTTTAAGGATAATAGGCGGTTTTTTGGCGGGGCATAAATGAGTAAGCCGGTTTTTCTGTTTCTATCATTCTTTTTTTCATTCTTCATTTTTGCGGAAACAAATGTCTATAAAATCTCGATGATGGGAACTGAAATAGGCAAAAGCACCGAAACATGGGAAGAGAAAAGAAATCCCGACGGAAGCTGCGAAATCGTTTTGCGTTCAGTCTCAGAAATGAGTCTTGCCCGCGGTCTCGATTCGATGACAATTTCTTCGGATACAACTCTTTCCGCCGACTGCACGACATTCGAACCCAAGCGGATAAAAGGTGAAATATCGGAAGGCGGCTCGAAGATTTTCGTTGAAGGAATCAACAGAAACGGCGTTTTCGAGACAATCATGACAAAAAACGGAAACAGAGAAACTTCAAGTTTTCAGGTGAAGAAAAATTCCGCATTTTTCGGAATGATTTTCAAAAAATTGAGCGCTGAAGAGCTTCTCAAAGGCGGGAAAACTTCAATAATTTCCGAAGAAAGCCTTTCAGAGAGCGAAGTTTCCTATTCAGCTTCCAAAAATGCCGACGGAACAGTTTCGGCAACAGTCGTATTTCAGGGAATTCCGATACAATACACGGTTTCAAACAAAAAAGTGCTTCGTTCCGAGATACAGGGAGGGCTTATCGTCTATACACTTTCAACTATGCCGGAACCGGAAAAAATCCAAGCATCCGGAAACACCGACATTCTGCAGAATACGAAACTTTTCAACGAGGGAATTTCGATAAAATATCCGAGAAAAACGCAAAGTACGATATTCCAAGTCGAAAGTGCAGACTTTGCGTCTATCCCGGAAACATGCTTTCAGAAAAAAGGAAACGGCACGCTGACAGTAAGCACTGACGCGGCAAACTGCAAAAATCTGCCGGAAATGTCTGATACTCAGCCGAACATAATCGAAGACAGCAGCAACCCTGAAATTATCCGCGCGGCCCGCAAAATCGTCATGGGAGCCCCGAATCAGGATGAAATGGTAAAACGGATAGCAAAATTCGTATACAAGCACATAAGCAACAAAAACTACAACCACGGAAATATGTCGGCAGGCGAAGTTCTGCGTACTAAAAGCGGCGACTGCACCGAACATTCAGCCCTTTTTGCGGCGCTTTCGCGTGCTGCGGGAATACCGACGAAAATGGTTTACGGCGTTGTCCTTAATCCAAGCGGAGAATTTTTCTTCCACAACTGGAACGAGGTTTTTGCTGACGGGAAATGGATCACCATCGATTCCACTTTCAACTTGATTCCGGCAGATTCATCAAGGATCACACTCAGTTACGGCGGGTCAGACAGCAGATCGCGCGAGCAGGTCTCACTTTCTGTTTTGAGATTTTTGAACAACACCAGAATTTTGGCAAGAGGCTTTTCAAATGAAAAGTGAGAACATACTTGAAAACAAGGTTTACAGCGATTTTCTGATAAAGGCCGGCCACGAAATCGTCAATATAATGACGCCGCTTGAACATATCGAATATCTGGAAGAAGAGATTATTTCGGCAAGAGTGACGCGCGGTGAAAGGCTCGGACGGCAGTTCGGAAGGATAGGAAGACTGATTTCCGGCGAAAACGGAAACGAGCCTTACGAATTCAGCGAATTTGTCTACAACATCAAGGAAAAATGCCGCAGTTTGGGAATAAAGGTTTCTGCGGAAAACAAAAACTACAACTCGATCGACACGATAAAAGGAAAAAACCTGATCTCGTACGTGATTGATGAAATACTTGCAAACTGGAAAATGCACGGCAAAAGCGAATTTTCAATAAACATTGCCGATGAAAAGACGATCATCTTCAAAAACGACTATGATCCGTCGTCTTTGAAAAACATAGGCTGCACCAAAGAAGAGCTTGCAAAACCTTTCGTAAAAAGGGCTTCGGCACCAGGCTCAGGGCTCGGTTTGTACATAATAGAACTCGCTTCCCGCGAAGGAGATTTCACTTGGAATTTATTTGCAGACGAAAAATATTTTTCTTTATCGCTCTCGTTTTAATATCCGCCTCTCTTTTTGCTGAAGGAGGCTGGTATGAGGAAGATCCGCTTGCTCCCGTTTCGGATACTTCGTGGGGCAACCGCTCTAAGGAGCTGAGGCATGCCATCGATACGCAGAACTGCGGCAAAGGCTGCGGTGCACTGCTCAGCCACAACGCCCATTTTGTGATGAATCCGGCTGCGATAATGCTCAACAAAATGTTCAGCGTAACGGCTCTTTATCAGTTTGTCGATGCAATGTCCGTATCGGTCAGCGACTCAAAAACTACAGTCGTAGGCGGCGGAATCATGTATTCATACAACAGCGGATTAAATCATATCAAGACGAACTTTGCCTTTCCGATCTGGCCGGGACACATATACGGCGGATTGAACCTCAACAACTACATAGGAGAATTCGAGCCAACACAGAAAAAGAACACCAATTCGCACTCGTTCGATATCGGCATCGTAGCAGAAATAACAAAATTCGTGAACCTGGGCTTTGCGGCTCTCGATGTCTGGACATTCTACGGACGCGACATCCCGAGAAAACTCAGCTGGAACGTCGAACTTAACATAAAAGAGATGTTTTTCTTCAACAACGGCTGGCAGTATCACCTTCAGCAGGATAGAGAAAAATTTCCGAATATGAGAACGACTTTAAAAGGATTCGATTTTTATACCGGATTTGAATTCAGATATTCGCTTTTCAGAGCTGGCGTCGGTTTCAACAACATCTCTTTCAACAAAAATTTCACATGGTCGACAACGACAAAAACTTTCTCTCTCGCCTTTTACAAACCGGGCGCAGGTGGAATTTACGGCAATTTCATGTATAACGAATCAAACTACATAACATTTTCAATAAATCTTGTTTGGGAACCGTCTTTCGGCTAATTGAGGAGGAAAAATGAGAGCTTTATCAGGTATAAAACCGACAGGCACGCTGCATTTAGGCAACTATTTCGGTGCGGCGCAGCAGTTTTCGGCAATGCAGCAGAAAAATTATGAAGGTTACTATTTTATAGCTGACTATCATACTTTGAATACCTTGCCTGATCCGGCAAAACTTACTGAAAATACTTGGAATATCGTTCTTGACTACCTCGCTTTCGGGCTTGATCCTGAAAAAAGCGTCATATTTTTGCAGTCGCTTGTTCCCGAAGTCGCGGAACTTGCATTCATTCTGGGCAACTACACGCCGATGGGACTTATGCAGCGTGCCCACAGCTACAAGGAAAAAACGGCAAAAGGCGAACTAATAAATGTCGGACTTTTCTACTATCCGCTTCTCATGACGGCTGACATTCTGCTTTACAAATCAAACATCGTTCCGGTCGGAAAAGATCAGAAGCAGCACGTTGAGATTGCCCGCGATATCGCAGAGAAGTTCAATCTTTTCTACCAGAAGGATCTTTTTATTATTCCTGAACCATTCATTCCCGAAAGCGTAGCCATCGTTCCCGGAACAGACGGACAGAAGATGTCGAAAAGCTACGGCAACACGATCGAAATGTTCGCAGCTGATCCGGTCCTCAAAAAGCAGATCATGGGGATAGTCACCGATTCGACTCCGCTTGAAGAACCGAAAGACCCAGAAAAATGCAACGTCTACAACATTTACAAGCTCATAGTTCCGGCGGAAAAGGCCAAAGAGATGGCCGACAGACTTTCTGCAGGCGGATACGGCTACGGTCACGCAAAAAAAGAGCTCCTCGCGGCAGTACATGAATTTTTCGACCCGATGAGGGCAAAACGCGCCGAGCTTGAAAAAAACATGGATTACGTAAGAAAAGTCATCGCGGAAGGAAGTGCAAAAGCGCGTGAAACCGCGGTCGAAACAATAAAAGAAGTCAAAAAAACAGTCGGTCT
>CAMZDX010000104.1 GCA_947305505.1 uncultured bacterium
TCCGCAAGATCAGCGCATTCGTTGAAGACGACCGCGCACTCGACAAAGAAGCCGAAGCAGTCGCCGAGTGGCTGAAAAAGACGGAGATGTTCGGGTAAAAAATACTATGTCTTAAAAGATCCACAAAAACCTTTTGAATACCCCGTCATTGACAGCGGTTTCGTCGTTGCCGCAGAACCGGAAGCATCCTACTCGAAAAACTTACGAAATTGAAAAGTTTTTCGAGTAGGAATTATATGTTCAGACTATTTTCATTCAGTAGGAAATCAATGACATTGATCTTTTTATAACCTCTCTCGAGAATTGTAAAAGGATCGGTGTCCATTGTTATTACGATTTTCTTGTATCCGTCGTCAATGTTGCGGAATGAACCGATTTCCTGCGCTTTTTTTTCAGGGTCAGAAATAGTGTAGGCAACTTGAATGTAAAAGGTTTCCTTTGAATTCGATGCAATAAAATCTATTTCTTTGTCTCTGTTTTTTCCTATATCGACATTATAACCGCGTCTGACAAGTTCCAGGTAAATCAGATTTTCCAAAGCATGAGTGGGCTCTATCTGCCTGAAGTTAAGTCTGGAATTTCTCAGACCGAGATCCGCGGCATAATATTTATTCTGAGTCTTCAAATATTCCCGGCCTTTGATGTCGTAGCGGTAAACCTTGGCAAACAGAAATGATTCGCACAACCAGTTGAGATAATTGCCTATCGTATCAGGAGTAATATTTTTATATCCGCCTGATTTGAGGGTATCCGCTATTTTTTTTGCACTGACATAGGAACCGATGTTTGACGATATAAAATCATAGGTGGCATAAAAAGCCTGGTAATTCCTTATTCCGTATCGTTCAACGACATCTTTCGTAGCGATGGTTTCATGAAGCATTTTGAGATATTGAACTTTCAACTCTGTGTCATTTTCTGTTGCGACATACGGAAACCCGCCGTACAGCATATAATCTTTGAAAGCTTCCGCCTTGTCTCCTCCGGCATAAGAATAATATTCATCAAAAGACAATGTAAAAACCCTGATTTCAATGCTTCTGCCCCGCAGAACCGTGCTGATATCGCCGGACAGCATTTTTGAATTTGAACCGGTGATGTAAAGATCGCAACCATCATCTTTAAGAGTGTTCACTAAATCTTCAAAATCTTTTACATACTGAATCTCATCTATCATAACATAGTGTTTTTCCTTGTTGTTTTTGATTTTTTCAGAAACAAACGAGTAAATTGCATCTGAATTGCGCAAGGCGACATTGGATTTGTGTTCAAGATTGATTTTAATAATATTTTCCGCTTTGACTCCGATTTTTGTCAAATAATCTGAATATATATCAAAAAGCAGAACCGATTTTCCGCAACGCCTGACCCCGGTGATAACCTTTATCAAATCTTTGTCTTTGTATTTAATTAGTTTTTCTAAATATTTCGGTCGTTCTATGAGCATTTTGTCCACCTCCGGAGCTATCCTACTCGAAAAACTCACAAAATCAACAAGTTTTTCGAGTAGAAATATTGCCGCACGCCGCACAACAGCACCTAAATTTAAACTTCAAAAGAGGTCGTAATCAGGTTGATTTCCCCACAAAAATCAATATAATTTCAGGCTTTATTTGGGGGAGAAGTTAAATATCATGGGTAAGACAGTAACAACGTATCTGATTGACGGAGATCCTAAAGGAACTCAGTATGTTTCCATCAGCAACAAGATTTGCCAGATGTACGTGATTCCGCGTTCAAACCTTTCGATTCTGAATGATCGGTCTGAATTGCAGACACCTGCGTTTTATATTTTGCTGGGAGAAGATGAATCCACTAAGCCGAAGGCCTATATCGGTGAAACTGAAAATTTCCGTGAACGTGTGAAAGACCATGACAGCAAGAAGGAGTTTTGGCAAAAAGCTCTGATTTTCATCGCAAAAGATGCCGCAATGACAAAATCCGACGTGCAATACCTTGAGCACAAAGCCATCAAAGAGGCAAAAATTTCAAATACTTTTGTGCTGAATGAAAACAAACAGACGCCGAAAGCCCCCAATCTTCCTGAATACAGAAAGGATGATATGGATGGATTTTTTGAAGATGTGAAATTCCTGACATCTTTCATCGGCTGCAATATTTTCGATGTCGTAAAAACTAAAGAAAAACATCTGTTCTACATAAAAGGACGCGGCTGCGAGGCGAAAGGCTTTTATGATGCTGGCGGCTTTACCGTGTTGAAAGAAAGTATTGTCGCAAAATCATCCGTACCGTCGTTTACATGGAAGGAAAAACGCGAAAAACTGATCAAAGAATATGCCTCACCCGATGTAGACAAACTGGTGTTGGAATCAGACAAAACCTTCTCCAGCCCAAGCACAGCATCCGAGTTTGTTTTAGGACGACCATCCAACGGCTGGAGTGATTGGAAAGACAAAGACGGGCAGACATTAGACGCGGTCTACAGAAAACAGTTGGAATAAACACGACCGGTAAGGAGCCAAAATGAGCTACAGACCACCGTTTGAAATCACGGCAAAAGCAATAAATCTTATTTCGGAGATTTCGGAAAAAATCGGAATCATAACTGCACTTTCAGACAATCCTTTTCATGTCGAACTGCGCAAGAAAAACCGCATTCAGACAATCCATTCTTCGCTTGCAATCGAGCAGAATACTCTTTCAATCGAGCAGATGACTGCAATCATCGAGGGAAAGCGCGTTCTTGGTGCGCCGAACGAAATCCAGGAAGTCAAAAATGCGGTTCAGGCATACAATCTGCTTCTTGAACTGAATCCGTATGAAGAAAAAGACCTGCTTCGGGCGCACAAACTGATGATGGCTGATCTGGTCGACAGAAACGGAAAATACCGAAGCGAAGGTGTCGGAATTTTTGACGGAAACGAAGTTGTTCATGTCGCTCCGCCGGCTGCTAACGTGCCATTTCTTATGGCAGATCTTTTCTCGTGGCTTAAAAACAGCAGTGAACATCCGCTTATAAAAAGCTGTGTTTTCCATTATGAATTCGAGTTTATTCATCCCTTTCCTGACGGAAACGGCAGAATGGGCAGATTCTGGCAGACGGTGATTTTGAAAGAGTGGAAACCTGTTTTTGCATGGATTCCCGTCGAAACGCTCGTGAAAGAGCATCAGGCTGAATATTATGCCGCGCTGACTTCGAGCGACAAAGATGCAGACAGCACATCTTTTATTGATTTTATGCTGGAAATAATCTCGTCCGCCGTATCGGCGCAGACAAAAACGGTCATTGGGAAATAATAAAATAAAAAGGGAAACAAGGAGGCACAACATGAGCAAAAATTTAGTTATTTATTTTTCGGCTGGCGGTCACACGAAGTTGAGAGCGCTGCAGCTTGCAGAGGCTATCGGAGCCGATGTTTTCGAAATCGAGCCGGTGAAAAAGTACACGAAGGCTGATCTTCTGTGGATGAATCCGCTTTCAAGGAGTTTCCGCGAAGTAGCGACTCGCAAAAGCAAACGCCCCAAAATCGTCGATAAAGAGCTTGATTTGACGGGTTACGACAAGATTTTTCTCGGTTTCCCGATCTGGGGCTGGGCAGCACCTTCAATCGTCAACGCTTTTCTTGAGAAGCACGATTTTTCTGGCAAAACCATCGTCGTTTTCGCAACAAGCGGCGGCACAACAAATCTTGACGGCAGCGTTAAATCGCTGAAACAGTCAGTTTCGGAGACAACTGTTCTGCAGGAAGGCAGAGTTCTCAACGGAGAATGGACAAAAGAAGAACTCGCAGACTGGGCAAAAGATCTTTAACGCGGCGTCACGACGTAACGCCGTCACGATAATTTACAGAACTACCGATTCTTTGTGAACACCGAAAACTTCTTCAAGAGTTCCTGCGATCTCGCCGAGTGTCGCATACTGCTTTACAGCGTCGAGGATCTTCGGCATAAGGTTGTCGCTGGTCTGAGCCGTAGCCT
>CAMZDX010000105.1 GCA_947305505.1 uncultured bacterium
GTTCATTGAAATCTCCTTACTAACAAAAAACTGCGATATTTTAGGGAATTTCAAGAAAAATGCAAGATGTGAGGGCGAGCCGCCCGCGCTCCGGCAAAAAAAACGGGGGCCGAAGCCCCCGCTTGAACCAAGGATTCCTCTCAAAGGCTCCCCGTCAGGCTCCCCTGAAGTAGGGGAGCTGGCAACCTCAGGTTGACTGAGAGGTTTGGGGAGCTGAGAGGTTAGATCTGATTAAAGTATATCGTTGTCGTTGAGTTTTTTGAGTCTCTCGTAACGGTCTTTTAGGTCAGCCTTGAGCATAGCGTGAAGTTTAGCAGCTTCGTTCGGGAAGAGTTTGGTGAGCGATTTGAAGCGGACTTCTCTGTCAAGGAGTTCCTGCGGATCGCGGGTCGGTTCCTTGCTGTCAAGCTGGAACGGATTCTTTCCTTCCTTTCTGAGTTCCGGATTGAATCTGTAAAGTGGCCAGTAGCCTGCTTCGACCGCGAGTTTCTCTTCGTTCTGGCTGTGAGCCATATCGATACCGTGGTTGATGCACGGAGCGTAAGCGATGATGAGTGACGGTCCGTTGTATTTCTCAGCTTCGGTCATAGCTTTGACAAGCTGGTCGTGGTTTGCGCGACAAAAGCAACGCTTGCAACGTAGATATTAATCAGATGATTTTGATTTTGGGGTAATGCCAGCTTCTTTCAAGAATGCTTCAGCTTTGGTTTTGTAGTAAGCCGCTTGTTCCGCGACGGTAAGATTTTTGGTCTCTTCGTAATTGTATTCACGGATTTTGTGGATGTCGTCAATCGTAAAATCCTTAGATATTTCGGGTTTATTCATCTTCATCTCCTTTTATCAGCATTTCCGGAGTAATGATATCTATCGGTCTGAAACCTTTCAAATTTGTTATCGCTCTGACTCCGTTGATTGTTTTGATGTTCACTAAATGTTTGAAATTCCACGAAACAATGTAGTTGCAACCTTCAAGAACGGCTATGGCAATGTGGAGGCAGTCATCATGGCTTTTATTTGTTAGAATCCCAAGTTCAATTATTTGATTCGCAAGTTTTTCAGCTTCTTCATCTTTTTCAAGAAGGTTGAAATCTATTTCTTTCAGTTTTTCTTGCATATAAGTTCGCTTCGGCTCGTAACATTCCGAAACTTCTGTAAGCGTAACATCTGAAAGATAGATTTCGAGGTCAGACCTGTTTTTAAAATCTTCCCATAATTTCAGTGTAGAAGCTGTTCGTTCAGGGCTGTCGTCCTGCTTCAAATAACTTAAAACCGAAGTGTCGAGATAAACTTTCGTTTTGTTCATCGGTTTCTGCATGTTTTCCTCCGCTTGAGTTCGAACATCAAATCTCAAAAAACCCATGAATTATAGCAGAAAAACGATTTTTAACAAGGCTGAAAAGTGGTTTTTGAGCGATTTGACCGCCCGCGTTGGAGTAAACTTCTGTGTCGAGAACGAGGATGTTGACGTTTTCGCCGCTTGCTTTATTTTGACTACCTCACACAACGAACAGAATAGGTGTAACTCTTACTGTTGCTGAACACAAGCCCATCGTTGAAACCCACAAACCAAGCACTAACGGAATCATCTGAAGGAACAGAGGAGGACCAGAAATAGTATGTATCACCTAATTTGCTGTATTTGCCGCTTGAATCGTAATCACAACCGTTGCAGGCAGCATTCCAGCATTCATTGCAAGAAAGGCAGCTGTCAGTAACTCCGCATTCTCCGCCTGTTTCTGTTGCAGGACAGTTTTGGATAAGAGTTCTGAGTTCACTGATAGTCGGCAGATGCCAGTCTGAATAACCGCATGCGGTCAGGTTGTCACAATAATCCATGGCATTTTGCCAAGTCATACTTGATTCGGCTGTATCAGACCATGTTTTACCCTCTATTTTGGCACAATTGCATTTTCCAGTCGATTTGTCGCAATCACCTTTGCAAGTTTTATCATAATGCCAGACTCCGTCTTCGCAATAATATGAAGCGTAGGAAAATCCGGCTTCTTTTGAATCTCCGCACAAGTATATGCGTGTTGTATAACAGTCTTCAGGCAGACACTGCTTCATTGAAGCATCGCAACCGTACTCGCATTTTTCTTTGATCTCCCAGAAATTGTTGTTGCAATAGCTCAAGTTGCCGGCGATACATTCGTATTCGCCTGTTTTACACTCTGTACTGCCAAGACATTTTTTTGTTACGGGATCGCATCCGTAAGTGCATTCTTCCAAAGTTTGCCAATAGCCGGAAGAACATTCCTGTTTGGAATCACCGTTGCACCTGAATGCTCCTTCTTCGGTGCATGTTGTGTCGGAATCAGAGTAAGTATCCGAAGAATCGCCAGAATCGGTGTCATTTGTAGAGTCTGAATGATCTCCCGAGTCAGTGTCATTGTTGTCGCCGCTGGAATTGCTGTTACATTTTCCTGTTAAAGAATTGCAACCGTTTTCGCAACGCGCATCGTAGACCCATGAACCGTTGCTGTTGCAGTAATGCGATTCATTACCGACGCATTTGAATTCTCCGACAGTGCATGAACCATCGTTGTTTCCCGATTCATTTCCATTGTTGTCGTTGTTCTCGTTGCTGTCACCGCCGCAGCCAACCATGAAAACCATCGCTGCAAAAAGCAGTGAACAAATGAAAATTTTCTTCATAACTTTCTCCAAAAAACGAAAAATTTAAAAAAGTGGGCAGAAAACTCTGCCCACATAGTTGGTTTATGCCTGATAGATATACCCTTTTTGCAAACCGTAAGCATCATAAAGAGTGTAACCATTAAGGTTATCACGTACAACTACTACATCTGCTGTGTAGCCAGCTAAAGTTGCATTGAAAGGAATGGGAAACTGATGAATTTGTGAACCAGAAACATCATAAGTTGTGATAAAATTTCCTTTTTGTAATGCGAATCCAATAGTTTGCATTTTTCTCTCCATTATAAATTGAGTAAAAAACCAAAAAATCCGATAAATTCATCATTTGGCGATTCAACATCTCAAAATTGTTGAAAATTTTTGAAAAAATCCGAACAGAAAACTTGACTTAAATTTTAAATTCGATATAATTGAATGCGGATTCTTGATTCTTGATTTACAAAATTTTTATCTAATAATAACAAAATAAGCCTCTCGAAAATACGAAAACATGTTATAATACGGAATGTAGAGGTAAAAACAAGTTTTTTTGTGCTTCGACAGGCTCAGCAACCGAAGACACGCTCAGTGACCGAAGACAGCTCTCTCAGTCGCTTTGCGACAGCTCTCCCAAAGGGCGAGCCAAGATTTGTTTTAACCACTTGTTTTTAAACATTTCTCCAGTATAATTCATAGGTTTTTTTTGAGATGGAGGTTATTATGTCTTCTCAAAACGGACTCGATATAGCAATTTCGGAAATGAAAAACGGCGAATACGAAACTTGCACTGATTTCGACGAGTTTCTTTTGAAGTTGCAAAAAGAAGAATCTATAGAAAAATGCGACTACACAAAATGGAGACATTCTCTTGTTGATAGCATCGAAACTTTCGATGAATTGGATGCTTTTGTGGAAAAATCCAAAGAAAAAGCTCAGTTTCAAGGCAACGCCAAAGAAATTCTTTAAAAATTCGTAAGTGTTTTAAATCAAAGAAAAAATTTAAGATTCTTCGTTTCACTCAGAATGACACACACGCCTCTGTCGCAAGGCGACATTCCCTCTTAGAGGGGAAATAAAAAAGTCTCTCGCCACACTGGAGAGAGATTTAGAGTGAGGTCAAAAAAAACGGGGGGCCGAAGCCCCCGCGTAAAGTCCCTTTCCTTATTTCCCATCGCCACACTGG
>CAMZDX010000106.1 GCA_947305505.1 uncultured bacterium
CTGATACTCCCCTATAAAAATGGCTATTTATCAACTGTTTGTTGTGACATAGCCTAAAATATATTGTTGATGATTGAATAATTTAAAAGAAAATTTGACGATTATATATTTGTGAGTATAATTGTGCCGTTTTGTTATTGCGAGAGGTGAATATGGCACGCATAATTGATGTTGCAGCTTACATAATCAGGCAGTATCATGCCGTAACAGGGGAAAATCTTGATGAAATGAAGTTGCACAAACTTCTTTATTTTACCCAGCGTGAAACTATAGCCGAGACAGGAGAACCTGCGTTTGACGAGGTATTTGAAGGATGGAAATACGGGCCTGTCAGCAGAGATGTCCGTGATGTTTATGCTGATGGAAAAATCATTGTTCCGACAAAAGAAATCCCGGCAGAACTTCAATATATTGTCAATAATGTTGTGTTTGAGTACGGTCTGCTTGCTTCATGGGAACTCAGCGAACTTTCGCATAAAGATTCTTCGTGGCAAAACGCGAGAAAAGGGCTTGATCCTGATGAAAACGGCGATGTTCCTTTGAATCTTGATGATATAAGAGCTGATGCGGCCAAGATACGTCCTTACGATCATGTATGGGATATGTATTATGACGAATTCGAGGACGAGGCGTAAACAGCTTGATCTCAACAGGCAAAATATATAAAGCCCTTGTCAAATATTTCGACATAGAAAAGGGAGTTGCTTTCAAGTTCCGCCCTGTTTTGATTCTGGCAAAGGCTGATGCTGCTGATTTTGTCGTTCTTCCGGTATCTACAGTTTCAAGAAAGGAAAATCTTAATAAATATTACGATGTTATGATTGATCCGGAGCAATATCCGCTCGTAAATCTGAACAAAGTTTCCTATGTCAGAACACATAAGCAGATAATTGTTCATATTGCGGAAATTACGGGCGAAATCGGCGATTTGAAAGCAAATTATTCTGATCTTTATTCGGAAATTCTTTCAAAAAGAAGTGACTTCAGCGATGAAATCACAAGACAGGCTTTGGATAATTTTTATAAAATTAATGGCGACCTCTAAAAATCATTTTTTCTCCGAAGTAATTTTTTGATTTTGCAGATTTTTTTTTAAAAATTGACAATATGTTGATTTTATTGTGTATTTTATGCAATACAGCCTCAAAAATCAGAATTCGCTCCTAAGAAATTTATCAGAGCAGGGAAGAAGCGGTGCTGGAGTAAAAATCTAAACTTATTGAACAGGATCGCAAACGGTTACTCGAATCTCAACTGAGATGTCGCCGTTGCCGTTGTAGTTTTTCGGACTGTAAAGTGTTACGCTGCCGTTAAAGGCAAGTGCGCCGTGGTCTGCTATATCGCCTATGTCTGTGATGTTTACAGTGCCTTCGCCTAAAGCATGAAAGCAGCTGATTGCGTCAGAGTTCCAGTCCATGTCAACAACATAAAGCAGAGCCTGGTAATCTGGATATAGAGAGGTGTTAAGGGTACCGGCATATGCGTTTTTCTCGTCAAAAGTAAAGATTACAACCGGATTGCCGTTTACATTCAGACCGTTATCGTCGTAAACAGGAATCTGCTGAACCATAACAGTGTTTCCATACGAAATATCAACGGAATAGACTGATATTGTCTTGATCATGTAAGCGTCAGCCGGAGTGATTGAAGTCGGGCCGTTGCCGTAAGTTCCTGTTGCAAATGCAGACTGAACAATACCGGCAGTGTTCTCAGGATCATCGGAATCGTTTGCGATCTGATTAACAGAAAAGTCGAGTGAAAGTGAACCGTAAGGTGACGCGTAAGGTACATAAGGCTCGTAATAGGTGAGACCGCAGTTTGAAATTTCAGTTATGCATTGAGAAAGGACACAGTTGGTGTAAAAGGAGCAGTTGTTTATGCACTGAAGAAGATCTTCGATCCGGCTTTGTCCTTCCGGAGAACCGCTGTCAATGCAATTCTGCTTACAGATCTCGTCGTTGCTGTAGCAATTCCCCATCATGCAGTGATAAATTTCTGCACAGGTAAGATTTCTTGTGTTGTTTTCTCCGTCGTCAGGCTCGTTGTTGTAATCATCAGAAGTTTCTTCGTCGTCAGGCTCGTTGTTGTAATCATCAGAAGTTTCTTCGTCAAGATTGTCATCGTTGTTTGACTGAATTCCATCGTTTCCGGTATCGGATGAGCTGTCTCTATCTTCTTTTGTTGCGGAATTGCCGCATGAAAACAGAAAGAAAGATAAAATTACTATTAAAATTGAAAAACTGCGTTTCATAGAGGCTTTGAAAAAACAAAATCGTAAAAAAAACAAGAGATTTTAAATGAATAATGAAAAAAGACAAGTTTATGTTCTCTCGCAATTTCGGGAAAATTGAGTACAATAATGGGGTTTGTTTTAGAGACGTAACCTGATACGTTTCTTTGGAGGATATTTCGCAGGGAAGATGCGGTGCTGGAATGAGATGCCACACGGATTCGAAAAATTTACGATTTTTTCTAAATGGAGAGATTTGAAATGAACAAAATCCTTCTTAAATCGGCAGTTGTTGATGTCCGCGGCGGCAAAGCCGTTCGCAAAGACATTCTTATCGGGAACGGAAAATTTTTGAAAATTGCGGATGAGGTCTCTTCGGAAGATTGTGACGGCTGTGAGGTTGTTGACTGCACGGATTTTGCAGTGCTTCCGGCATTTTACAACGGACATACCCATGCGGCGATGACTCTTCTTCGCGGTTATGCGGACGATATGGAGCTTTCCCGCTGGCTGAACGAATACATCTGGCCGTTCGAGGCGAAACTCAGCGATGAAGATATCGAAATAGCGAGCAGGCTGGCAGTCCTTGAAATGATAAAATCAGGCACGGTTTTCTTTTCCGACATGTACTGGCACCGCGAATATACGATGAAAGTCGTTGAAGAAATGGGGATCCGCGCAGCGATAGGAGTCACGATTTCAGATATGCTGACGCCTCCGGATGAGCTTGAAGAGAATTTTGCTTTTCTTGCGGCTCACACGAAAGAATCAGAGCGCGTGAAACTTGTCGTGATGCCTCATTCGGTCTACACCGTGAGTGAAAAAATACTCAGGCGCTGCATTGAAATCGCAAAAGCTGAAAATTATATCGTCCACACTCATCTTTCCGAGACTCTTAGCGAGGTAGATAACTGCATAAAGCAGTACGGCTGCACTCCGGTTCAGCTTTTTAAGCGTCTTGGCGGGCTTGGTTCAAATCTTGTCGCAGCTCACTGCGTCCATTTTACTGAAGATGATATGAAAATTTTTGCAGATTCCGGGGCAACAGCCGTGCTGAATCCGTGCTCGAACCTGAAACTTTCAAGCGGGATCCCGCCGGTTCAGAAGCTGCTTGAAGCTGGGATAAAACTTGCGCTCGGAACGGACGGAGTTTCATCAAACAACAACCTTGACATGCGCGAAGATATGAAATTCGCTGCCCTGCTTGCTAAAGTCTGCGGTTCGGCAGAGACTCTTCCGGCGCATGAGGCACTTGAAATGGCGACATCGAAGGTCGCAGATGCTTACGGGATCAACGCCGGAACTATCGCTGAAGGAAAACTTGCCGACTGTCTTCTTGTCAATCTGAAGAATGAGCGCATGGTCCCGTGCCATGACCTCATCAGCAACTGGGTCTATGCCGCTGATTCTGAGTGTATCGATTCTGTTATCTGCAACGGAAAATTCGTTATGCGTAACCGTCACGTTGAAGGCGAAGAGGATATATTGAAAGAGGCTGCAGCCTGCGCCGCACGCCTGACACGTTAATTTTTTTCCGGATAAATTTTCGACAGGGTTTTTATAAATTCCATGCAAA
>CAMZDX010000107.1 GCA_947305505.1 uncultured bacterium
CGGAGCAAAAACGAACATCGAAACTTTAATGTCATTTTTCTGCGCGTCAAGAACTATTTTGTGCTTGTGCGAATAATTTCCGTATTCGGCTGTAGTTGTGATTTCCATTCTGCCGTCGCGCTCGGTCTTGACGACGAAAGGTATTGAATTTTTTCCTTTTTTCAGTCTTCCCGTCCACTCGTGGGAGCGTGTGTTTCTGATTTTTTCGTTTGATGAAAGGAAGGAGACACCGTCATCAAGTTTGATGGAAAACTTAACATTTTCAAGATCTTCCACCGCATCATAGACCAGATTTATGGTGACCGGATCACCTTTCGCAACGACAGATTCCGAAATTTTTTTCCCCGCTTCATCCGCAGTCTGTCTTGAAAACAAAACAGCGAAAATTATTATAAAAATTGCAGCTGTGGCAGCTGTCGCATACTTCGAGAACGCAATGAATTTGGCTTTTCTGCGCTTTTGCGCGGCAACTTCTTCAAGCCTTGCATTGATTCTTTCACGAAATTCCCCGGTGATCTCGTCATCGGATTTCTTGTAAGATTCCAGCAACTTGTCGTATTCTTCCGGCATCTGGACCGTGTCTTTTGTCTCTTTTTCCATGTATACCTCACAAACTAGCAGAAATACGACCTGAAAAGTGGCAGAAAGTTACATTTTTATTTATTTTTTTGAGAGTTTTTGCTAAAAAGCGGAGGTTTTCGGAGGATGTGATGCTGAACAATAGAGAATGGGAGCTCATAAATTTCGCGAAAGGTGAAAAAAACGCGTTCATCGGCGATGACTGCGCGGTGTGGAACGAGAAGTCGCTTGTCGTAACTACCGATCATTTCTGCGAAAATGTCCATTTTGACCTTTCTTTCATGCCGGCTGAAGCTGTGGGCTGGCGGCTCATGGCGGCGAATGCGAGCGATGTGATCTCGATGGGATCAAGACCGACGCACTATCTTTTGAATATCGCGGTTTCTGATGGCGGTTTTGAAAACGCGAAAAAAATGATAAGCGGGATCCATGATTTTGCAGAAAAATACGGGATCGCGCTTCTCGGAGGCGACACGACTGCGGCGGAAAAATTCACTCTGGGTGTCACGATGTTCGGAGACAAGCCCGAAAAACCGCTTCTTCGCAGTAGTGCAAAACCGGGCGATTTTGTCTATCTGGCAGCCGAAACGGGACTTTCGCTCTGCGGTTACAAGGCTCTGAAGAAAGGTGTCAATGGTTTTGAAAAATCGAAAGAGCGCTTTTTATATCCAGATCCGTTTCCGCATATTCCTAATAAAATCAATGAGTTGAATGCCGCAATAGATATAAGTGATTCTCTTCTATCTGAACTCAGACTGCTTTGCGCACTTTCTGATGTTTCAATAAAAATCGAGGCTGAAAAAATTCCGGTGCATGAAGAAGTGGCGCTCGGAAGTGAACTTTTTTCGATACCACTTTTAAATCTACTTTTCGGAAGCGGCGAAGAGTTCATCATGCTGTTTACGGCAGACAAAGAGATCGAAGGAGCTTACAAAATAGGCAGAGTTACTGACAAACTCGGACAACAACTTGAAATTACTTATGAAAATAGCGTTATTGACGCTGATTCTATCAAGCTTTTTTCTCATTTCGGCTGAAAATATCTGCGGTTACCCCAAAGATGCGGCAGTTGAAGTGACTTCGGCTACAGGAGAAAAAAAATTCTTTTCAGTCGGTATCGCCGAAACTGACGCAAAACACGAAAAAGGTCTCATGTATTGCAGAAAAATGGAGAAAGATCAGGGACTTTTCTTTATTTTCGACAACGATCAGCAGCGTTTTTTCTGGATGAAAAACACAACTATAGAACTTGCAGTCATCTTTATCGACCGCGATTTCAACATCGTTTCGGTACGCCGCGGCCTTCCTTTGAGCAAAGCGACACTTCCCAGCATAAAACCTGTCAGATTCGTCCTCGAAGTGAACTGGGAAGCCGGAAAATCGGTGCTCCCCGGCGACAAAATCAAATTGAAGATGCTGTGAAAGCGGGTTTCTGAAAAAATTTCAAAAAATCGTTATCCTTAAATTGAATTTTTTTTGATAAACAATAAAATGACCTGCTTTTTGTTTAGTGACTAGAGGTGTTCGTTATGAAAAAGGTGCTTTTTTCTCTCATATTTCTGATTTTTCTGATCGTTTCATGCGGTGAAACGACAGGCGTCGAGCCGAAAAACAAAGGCCTTGCAGGCTTTGCAGTCGAATTTGCCGAAGACTTCGATTTGGGAAGTCCTGAGCACAGAATCGCAAATCCTGAAGGAGGCATCGTCACGACAATCGACATCACAGCTCTGGGATACGACAAAAAGCCGCTTACCGATTACAGCGGCGAAGTGGAGATAGGTATGCTTTACGGCGAAAATTCGGCTGTTTCAAGAATAACGATGAAAAACGGATATGCCGGAAATATCGAAGTAAAAATGAGATACTGCCTTGACAACGACAGAGTTGTCGTGCAGGAAGTAAAAAAACACGAGGGCGAAGAAACCTACGAACCTACAGGAAAAATCGGCGTTTCACCCGTTTTTTACACAGAGGTTGCAACGATTTCAGCGATTCAGGGCACGGTCAAAGGTGCAAAAGGTGCTCCGTCAGCTTTCAACAACAGAAATTTGACTTTAAAAGATAAAGAAATGGTTGTTATAGCAGTCATCGAAGGCGGTTTCTACCTGCATGAAGTCGGCGCGGAAGATTATTCGTCGGTTTATATGTACACTTATTCGACACCTTACGTTGACGACAATAAGGAAGAAAGCATGTCTCTGCCGGTCGGTACGCTGATTGAAAGCGCGAACGGCTCCGTTTTCGAGTTTTTCGGCTTCACTGAAATGAGTTTTCCCACTTTTCATCCCGTTTACGTCAACAAAAACGGCAAAAAAGAGCTGAAAATCGACACATCGCTTATTCCTGCACCGAAAGATGTCGGCGATATTCTTACCGATAACGATGAAATGGAAAAACACGAAGCATCTCTGGTTACAGTTAAAAATGTATCCGTTGCATGGTTCAACGAGGAAGATTCTTCATATATCGAATATTCGCAGTTCCCGCTCGAAACTGCTGACGGAAAGACTATCATGGCGCAGACACTTTACACAGCGCCGCTTTTCAACGCAGTCGCAGAAAAACCTGAAGAAGGAAAAACATCGCATCACTACAATTTCACCGGCATCTTGAAGCAGCACACGAGTGCGAGACCTTCTACTTGGATTCTGGTTCCGCGGGATATGGATGACATTGAATGTTTGGATTGTAAATAATTTCGGAGAATTATTATGAAAAAAATCATTTTTTTAATCTCTCTTCTTTTTGTTTTTTCACTTTTTGCACAAGAGGCGCAGAGTGAAGAAAACGAAGCAGATTCCCCGACTGAAGAAGCTGCTGAAGCCGCTCCGGCAAAAGACAACGACAAAATAACGATTTCCAAAGAGGAGCTGGCGAAACTCGTTCAGGAAACCGTTGCCGAAGAACTTGCAAAAAAAGAGGCTGAAAAGAAAGAAGCCGAAGCTAAAAAAAGTGAAGAAACCGTTACGGCTCAGGCTGAAGCAAAACCTGAAGAAGCCGAAAAAACGGAAGAAAAGGCTGAAGAAAAGAAAGAAATCCACGGTACGGAGGACTCGAACGGCCTCATTCAGACAAGCTACACCAAAAGCAGCATCGCGTTCATCATGGGTGATGACAACCTCCGCGACAACTCGCAGTATTCTCCGAAATGGGATATAGGTTCAAGATATGAATACGAAGATTT
>CAMZDX010000108.1 GCA_947305505.1 uncultured bacterium
AAAACCGCGTAAACAACATTAAATAAGACGATTTTATTTCACAAAAATCAAATTTTCGTAAACAGAGCAAATCATGCACTGGTTTCAGTGTTCAGCTCTCACATATAAGGTTTTTCTCCCTGCTCCTATCCGGATCAGGATCCCGTCGTCTACAAGTTTTTTCAAGGCCGATTCCACCGATGAACTGCCAAGACGCGGACATCCGGCCAGAACTTCCTGCTTTGAAAATTTCCCGATTTTATCGAGAGCATAAGCCTTTACAATGTCGTAAGATGTGCTCTTTGTGCCTGAATCATTGACGATTTTAACTCTTTTTTCAAATTCGCGGTAACACGAGAGAATTACTCCGAGCATATATTTTATAAACGGCTTCGGGTCGTTTTTCCCGTCGTGCCAGCCCTCATCAGCTTTCTGGAGAGCGTCATAGTATGATTCTTTTGTTTCGGCGATAGCTTTTTCGATACTGATATACTGTCCTACAAGATAGCCGCTCCGGTACAAAAGCAGCAGCGTCAGAAGTCTGCTCATCCTGCCGTTGCCGTCGTTGAAAGGATGCACACAGAGAAAATCCAGAATAAAACATGGAATAAGGATAAGTTCGTCCACAACTTCCCTGTCAAGCGCAGCCTGATAACTTTCGCATATCATATTTATAGCATCCGGTGTTTCATACGGTTCCAGCGGCTTGAACAAAACGACTTTTTCGCCGTTTCCAAGCAGCATATCTATCTCGTTTGGTGTGGTCTTGAACTGCCCGCCGTAAGAATGATTCGTGTATTTCAACAAATCTCTGTGCATCTGAAGGATGTAGCTGCTCCGAACTGGAAGCATATCGTAATTTTCATGAACAAGATTGAGCACATTGCGGTAGCCGAGAATTTCCTCTTCATTCCTGTTCTTCGGCGTGGTCTTGTCAGTCACAAGCTGCTTCAACCGGCTGTTGGTAGTTATAATTCCTTCGATCCTGTTGGAAGCTTCGGTGCTTTGAATTTTTGCGATTTCTGTCAAACGGTTCAGTTCAACAGGTTTCTGGCGAAGAAACAGATCCTGTTTGCCCTTGTATTCATGGATTTTGGAAATATACGACAGAATTTCGTTATCCCAAGTCCTGTCCGCCAGATAAGTGTAGTCAAATGATCTCATTTTCACACCTCCTTTTCTCCCAATCAACAACAATTTTCTCCCAAAACAGTTGTGAAATTGGGATAAACTATGCGGTTTTTACTGCATTTTAGAAGAAAATCAATCTTTTTCTCCCAAATTTAACGATGTTTGTGAGAAATAGCATGCTGTTTGGGAGATTTGTGAAAATCTAAAAAGTAAATTCTGCTGATGCGTTTAAACAGCGGAAAAAGGCAAAGGTTGCGATAAAAAAATCACAAAAAATTCATCAATAAAATCAAATAGTTATAAAGTTTTTCGGGGGGGGGTAATTTTTTTCAATAAAAATCAGATTTTTCGGAACTAAATATATGTGTTTTTTGGCGAGTGCCGTATGTTTTTTTATTTTTGATGGAGGAAACCATGAAAAGATTCTGGATTTTGTCAGTTGCGGTTTTTGTTATGTTTTTTGCCGTAAGTTGCGGTTCGGGTAGTGACAGCGAAGAAAAGAAAAACGATCCTTCTGACACTGAAACTAGCGACGAAGAAAAAACCAACGATGAAGATCCAAATGAGACGACGGACACAGAAGTTACAGACGATGATGTCCCGACACAGTGTGAAGACAGCGAAGGAAGGAAGTACAACAAAGGCGACAGTATTTCCCACGAATGCAGAGCTGCATATTGTTGTGATTACGGCGATTGGTGTGAAGAAGAGATGGAATGTGACGGATGTGTTGTCGGAGATAAAAAGAAATGGATATGTGCTGACGGAGTTACGGAAGTCGACTGGTGCGAATGTGTCGAAGATGAAGAATCGGGATCAAAATGGAATTGTGTGGAAAGGGCTGATTTGAACTGCCCGAATGAATAACTATTTAATGGAGGAAATTATGAAAAGATTTTTAGCTTTTGCTGCAATGCTTGCAGTATCACCGCTTGTTTTCGCAGACACTGAAATGGTTTCATGCGAATCGGATCTTGGAAAATGCACTTACACGCTTTCTGATGAGTTTTTCAGTAAGGAATGCACATGCCGTGATGGTATGGGTGAGGGGGAAGATTCAACAATTGATGGCACCCAAACTCTGCCGACAGACGAAGAATGTGATGCGGAACTTGAAAAAGTCTGTAAAAACGCAGGAATCAAATGCGAAAACGAGGCCGGAACATGCACGATCAAACCGAACGGCGAATATCAGTGCAGCTGCATCGGAATTGATGATTTGAGCAGCGGAACAGGAATTTTCGGTGAAGAAGGATGCAACACTATTCTTGAAGAAAATTGCGGAACAGAAGCTGCCACATTAAGAACAATCTGCACCGATTCTGAAATTTTCAACGCATGTGTTTCTTATGAAAAAACTTTCGCGAACACCTGTTTTGAATCGCTTAGCGATGAAGAAATCGACGCTCTTCTTGATGTTCCGGTTGAAAGCGATGTAACAGCAAGAGAAATCTCATGGTGCTGTCAGGATGAGAGTATGAGAAACGAGAAGAAGGCTTCTTTTGAGTGCATTGAAGCGGCTGAAAGCTGTGAAAACAAAGAATGCTGCAGCACTTGCAATGTCGGCGGCGAAGATTCAGCAGAAGAGGACAAAGAAGACGCTGCAAACACTGGAGCTCCGACAACCGGTACAACACCTGAAGACACTGCTGACGGTGATTCCGCACCCGCAACCGATTCTGAAGCAACTGCTGAAAAAGAAGAAAGCAAATCCGACGGCTGTTCGATGCTGTTTATCTAAATCACCGAATTTCTAAATTCACAATTCCTTGTTTTCAAGTGTTTTTCTGCTATAATTCTCGGGTTTTTTGAGATGTGTCAGGTCACGTCTCTAGGGTGCAAATGCCCAACGACCTAGATTTCCGTAATTGAGACGTATCAGGTTACGTCTCTACACCGAAATTCCTTGATTTTGGAGCTACTACATCTTTCCGATCAGACTATCGGTATCGATTTCCATTTTGCTGAAAGCGAACCATTTTTTGCCCAAATCTTTGAGCGAAGCTCCGATGTGATACACTGTATCATCAATGCACAGAAAGCGGTCGTGAGAATTCGTAAAAATTTCCAGTTTTATTGGAGAATATTGGGAATTATGCTTCTCAATATCAAGCTGCAGCTGCGGAGGAATGCTTTTGGTCAGGATCCGGACATTGACCCCGTCACTATGCTTGTCGAGCATTTTCAGAACGCTGGTTGCCCATTTGCGGAACATCGCGGCATTAAAACTGTTTACGCGATATCCGACAGAAAGAATGGCATCAAGATTATAAAATTTGGTCTCTGTTGTCTGGGTTTTTCCTTCAATTGCGCCATGTTGAGTGGTTGTTGCAAATTTTGCAACAACCAGTGCTTCATCAAGTTCTTCGCTTTCAAAAATATTTTTCAAATGCCTGCTTATGCCGGATTTGTCTACACATCAAAGATGGAAAGGAAGCTCATGCCTCCTTTTTCTTCAAGAAAGCACGGAAACCGTCGATCAGAGAATCGAAATCTTCAGGTTTCAGCGGTTCGTCGGCGAATTTGTATCTGTCGGCAAGGTTGAGGATTGCAAGGATTTCGTCTGTATTTTCCGAAAAAACATGGTCGCGTTTTAAAGCGCG
>CAMZDX010000109.1 GCA_947305505.1 uncultured bacterium
GGGCCGCTGAAAAGCCGGAGGATTTCTCGCTCATAAAGAAGGTGACCGACGGAACATTGAACTATTCGACGTTCGAGCTTTCGATCACTGGAAACGGGATCCCTGAAACTAATGTCACCAACCTCAATTCGGCGCGTATCACTGCGGAAAAGGCGGCTCAGGCTAACGCGCGGCTGAAAGCGGTGAAGATCCTTTCTTCGCTCGTTCTTTCGGGCAAGACCACGGTCAAGGCTTATTTCGACGAGAAAAACCAGCCCGATTTTGTGGAGCGGCTTGTGAACGCGGCCGATTTCAAGGAAGTCACCCACGAAAGATTCTACTCTAATTCGTCAGTCGACGTGACATACAAAGTCGATGTTTCGTATTACATCAGAAAAATTACCGAAGCAGTGAGGGAAGGGGCTCTTGCCGCGGAAGAAAAGGGTGAAACCGCTTCTGACGAGAGCGCGAAAACGAAGTCGGTTCTTCTCATAAACGTGAAAAAAATCGAGCCGACGCTTCTGATTTCGGTCGTGGATGAAAAAGGGGAGAAACTCTACGACATTTCGGTTGCCGGAAACGGCAGAAAAAGCCCGTCATCTGTTTTTTTCGCCAAAAAGAAAGCCGATTATCTCCTTGAAAAAACTGGACTTTCCGGCGAAACGCTTTCAGTAAACGCATTCAAGATCACCGAATCTAAAATCGTCATAAAAAACAGCGACGCCGAAAAAATCAGAGCCGAAATCAAAAAAGAGTGCTTCAGCGAAGGAAGGATAGTCATCGTTTCGGCGGAATAGACCGCTAAATTAGTCAGGAAATCCGACGGCTGTTCAATGCTGTTCATTTAAAAGTTTCTTTTTTTCTCATTTTCCTTATCATAATTCGTTCATTGACCTAAACGGAGGCTAACATGCGGAAACATTTGAGTTTATTTCTGGTGTTTTTTTGCTTGTTTTTCCTTTTTTCCTGCTCATCCTCCAACTCTTCAAACGATTCTGACATTATTCCAGATTCAGACATAAACACTCAGGATTCTGAAACCATTGATGATGATTTTGATTCTCAAGATGCTGATATCATTGATGATAAAGACCAATCCGATGATTCGGATTCCGACACGGAAAAATCTGATTCCACCGAATGCCAACCCCCTTTGAGTGAAGCCTCTTTCCCTTATTACGACAAAGATGGCAAGATCACATTCTGCCGTCCGAACTGTGACACTCCTACAGCAGAAGATCCAATCTGCATCGGCAATCTATGGGATGAACAGAATGAAAAACTTTGTCACGAATATCCTGAATATGCTTGCTGCGGTTTTCCGTGTATTATGGAAAGTTTCAAACCTATGACCATTGAAGATATTGTAGCTTATGATCCTACCGCACGAGATTTTATAAGTATGCACAAATGTGATTTACGTCTTAATCAAATAAATTGGATTATAGATGGTTCATCTGGCGGTAGTGTAAAATCATGGAACATTAGTAACGGAAAAATAGGATTTCACATATACCCTATAAGAATCAATTATGAACAATGGCCAGTAAAAAGAAAATACGTGACTTATGATATTGATACAAAAAAATATTCTTTAGTGATACCTTCTCAGCATCAGGAACAGGCATATTATAAAGGCAAAAGGTTGGGGTCGATTTCGGACAAGCGAAGTTACGATTTGAACAATGAAAACATATTTCTTGCATACATCGATGATGATGCCACAGTTGAAATCGTCTACGACAAAAAAGTTAAAAGCATTTCTTATGAACCCGCACTGAATGAAAAATGGGCCTTCGTCAATCTTGGTGAAGTTGGAAACAAAAGAATGATGTATGCCAAGGTCGGCGAATGGAAGTGGACTTCACTTGGTAACGGTTTGGGGTGGTTCCCTTCACTTGTAGGAAACACTCTCTCTTTTGTCGATGACAATGTAAACGGTTGGATATGTGATTTGTCCAAAAGACCACAAAAACTTGAAGATTGCCTAAAATTCAATCAGGAAGGAGAACGGATGGAATACCTATACTTTGACAAGGAAAATGAAAATAAATTTGTTTATTACGATAATAACCAAAGAAAAATTGTTCTTGTCGAAAGAAACGGAGATAATTTTGAAAGAAAAGATATTATAACCGAATTTACTGAAGAATCTGTCTCAAAAGCATACTCCCTTCTTCCAAGAACTTTAAGAGGCAATGTTTTTTTGTATGAAGAGGTAACAACTGATGGTATAGAATATGGCGGCAAGCTTTGTTATTATCGAATTGATAAGAATAAAAAATACTGCATGAAAAAAATGGAAGACGACAAAACGTATTCTGACGGAACAACAATTTTTCCTTATGGCTTTGCGGAATTCGAAGGAGATTGGTTAGTTTATCAAAAGAAAGGAGCAAGTTCATTGATATTACGAGATATGATCTGCTATTGCAAAGAAGAAGGCATTTGTCCGTTTGAAGAATAACTTAATAAAGGAGAAAAAATGAGAAAATTTACACTGATTTTTATCGTTTTTTGCTTGTTTTTCCTTTTTTCCTGCTCCTCCTCCAACTCTTCAAACGATTCCGATATAATTCCGGATGATGATTCCGACGGTAGTGATGCAGAAAACATTGATAAAGATTTTGATTTGCAAGACTCAGATTCTATGGAAGAAAACGATGAGTTTGCGAATGGTGACACAGATTCAGAAAGCAACGATCTGGACTCTGACACGGATTCAGGCAAACCAGATAAAGACTATGATTTTGAGACGAGTGATGATCCTTATTGTGAAGCTTTCAGTTTCTCCGATTATAATATAGCCTACCATTATTATGCTGATAAGCCGACAACGGCCAATGATCCTGAAAATATAAAAGATTTGTGGTCAAAAAACTGTGTTCTGTCGAAATGTGACGAATGTGAACCGAAACCTTATGATTTATGTGCTGAAAACTATCCGTTTGAACCGCAAATTATTGATGATTCAAAGAATTATGTCGGTCAAAAGACAACTGCTGCGGGAAAGTTTCAATGTGATGCTTTACTGACTCCAGGATTTTGGCAATCAAATGATTTAGCTATATCAATGGTGTTTAATGAATTAGATGGCAAAGTATTATTAATGTTGGATCATACAAATCTTTCATGGCAATCAGGTGGTGCTTATGTTTACGATTTAAATACGCGTAAAATTGAAAGATTGGGGAGAGGCTATCTTTCGTAAACTTGAGAAATTTCCGAGAAAAATTCGGCAATTGTACCTTCTTCGATTCGTTTTCGCGCTTCTGCAGCCAAATCGAGATAAAAGTGAAGGTTGTGGATCGAATTTAATATCGGTGAGAGATATTCGCCGGCTTTGTAGAGATGTCTGAGATACGCACGGCTGAAATTTCGGCAGGTGTAGCAGCTGCACTGCTCATCGACTGGTCGCGTGTCGCGCTCGAATTCGGCGCGTTTGATGTTCATCGTACCGGATCTAGTGAAAAGCTGGCCGTTTCTTGCATTTCTAGTCGGCATTACGCAGTCGAACATGTCGACTCCTTCCAAAATCCCTTTTATGATGTCTCTCGGAGTGCCGACACCCATGAGATAACGCGGTTTGTCGGCTGGAAGCTGGTGAGGGATAGCTTCCAGAGTTTTGTACATCTCTTCTTTTTCTTCTCCGACGCTTAAGCC
>CAMZDX010000110.1 GCA_947305505.1 uncultured bacterium
TCGAAACGAGTTTTGACACGAGTTTTTCTTCTTCGAATTTACCGAGTTTTGCAAGTGCTTTTTCCGCTGCAGCGCACTCTTTTTCAAAAGGGTAGAATTCGGCTAAATTAAGCGAATAGAGCAGGGAAGCGCACCCTTTTTCGTAAAGTTTCTGCTTTAAGTAGTTGATACCTTTTCCTTTTGCGGAAATTTCGGAAACATATTTTTTTAGAACTTTTGAATCATCTAAGTAGTTAAATCTATTTAATTTTTCTATTGTGACCGATGCTTCTTCCTCGGTTGCACCCTTGGCTGATATTTTCTGCCGCAATTCTTCAGTAAAGTAGTCTCTTTTTGCAAGAAGTCTGCACGCAAAATCAAAATATCTGTCTGATTGATCCATGATTTTAATGTATCTCCTTTTTAGTCAGCTTTTCATACATCTTGAAAAGCTCAGCAACAATTTCAGCTTCGCTTATTTTCGGATCAAAACCGTAGAGTTGCATAACAGCCTTGTCGTTTTCTTTGTGAGCTTTGCGAAGATCGGCAGGCATCGTGGTTTCATCGTAAAGGTCGGCAAGTGACGAATCGGGATATTTTGCGCGGACATCGAGAATTGCTTGAGCGGTTTGCTCGATTTTTGCTTTCTGCGCATCTGTCGGTTTGCACCACGGAAAATTGTTGTAAACGATCGTTGCCGAATAAGCATAATCGCTTTTCATTCTGCCGCAGACCGTCCGCATCCAGGTGTTGTGAACGCTGGAATTGAGTATGCCGAAAGTATATAAGTCTCCGCAAGGAATCATCTGCGCGTTCGCATTCGCAACGACATCTTTTGAGACATAACACATCGGCATATATCTGCGGTTTTCAGAAGAAACAACAGGCAGAATGATATAGTCACGGTCAGGCTGACGGTCTTCCGTAAACAAAGTCGGGATTTCCGCTTGTTTCCGCGTAGCCGCCTTCGGGCTTGCGAGCCTTGCCTTTTTCACGCCTTCGATTCTTTTCATAACCTCGGATGAAGAACGCAGAATATTCGGCGGACAGTTTTTGAGCCACAGGCAGTAGCGGACATGGTTGTTTATCAGGTCGTCGGCTCCCATATAGCGTTTTATATAAGGCCCGAATTGAGGAGCTTTCTTGAGCAGTTCTGTTTTTTCTTTTTCTGTCAGAATTAAATTTCCGCCATCAGTTGGTTGGCTTCCTTTTGACATTTTGGGAACATTTTGACAAATCGGTTTTTTGCTGGCTTCGACATAAATATCGGGTGCATCCAGCAGGTATCCGTTGATGTTTTTGGCCTCGATGATTGTGCCGTCGGAAGTAAAAATCCTTTTTTTCAGCCTTTCGCCATTTTGGAGACGGGTCGGGGTGAGGTCCGAAAACCCGATAATCACGCAGTGAACAGCAGCTTTTTCGGTACTTTCGGAATCCCAGCGGAATGTTCTCCATGCAAAGTCTATTTGAATATTGTTCAGGACTTTCCAAAGCGGCGCAACCTGCTCACCCTGCGTTATTGAATTTGTCGAAACAAACGCACATTTGGTAGTTTTTGATTCAGTTAAAAAATCTGCTGCCTTTTTATACCAGCCTGTGACATAATCAAGCGGTTTCAAAGCTGGACAAAGATTCAAAATGTCATTTTTTTGTGCTTGAATTTGATATTTTGTCCCCACAAACGGCGGGTTCCCCATGATGTAGTCGTAATGATTTTTAGTCTTTTTTTGTTGCGGTTTTCCGACATTTATTTCGTCTGTGATAAGATTTATCGCTTCGTATTTTTCTTCGCGCTCATGTACTTCAACAGGATAAATGAGATTAGTCGTTTTCGCCGTTATAGTGGGGATTTTCTCTTCTTCGCGCAGATATCTCCAGTCCATTCTGAGAGCATTCCCTTCAATAATCGTCGCACTTGTCGAAAGAGGCAGAAAATCGAGGTTTTCCTCAACAATTTCTTCAGTTTCTTTCATCATCTGCGATTCCGCGATCCAAAGTGCCGTCTTGGCTACCGTTACCGCAAAATCGTTGATTTCAATGCCGTAAAACTGCGAGATTTTGACTTTTATCGGAGAAAAATTACTGCCTAAAAGCTGCTGGGATCCGTGAATCTTTTTAAGAATTTCGTTTTCCAAGCGGCGCAGAGAAATATAGGTCTCGGTGAGAAAATTTCCGCTTCCGCAGGCCGGGTCGAGGAATTTTAAATTCGCGATTTTATCGCGGAATTGTTCTAATTCGCGACGTTTTCGTAGAGACGTAACCTGATACGTCTCTTTTGCGGGAATTGTGGTTTTTGTTTTATGAGCCGTTTCAGGAAACGGCTCTACAATTTTTTTAAATTCTGCATGCAAATCATCCAGAAACAGCGGATCAATCACTTTGTGAATGTTTTCTATTGATGTGTAGTGCATTCCGCCTTTTCTGCGTGTTTCGGGGTTAAGCGTTGATTCGAAAACAGCTCCGAAAATCGTGGGCGAAATTTTAGACCAGTCGAAAGGAGCACACTGATTAACGATGACACCAACAATTTCTTCATTAAAATTAGGAACTTCAATATTGTCTTCAGCGAAAAGACCTCCGTTGACATAAGGAAACGGCTTTAAATCGGAAGCATATTTGTCCCTGTTTTCCGGTTTTGTGTCCAACGCCTTGAAAAGCTTGATTATCCCGTCACGCAAATTGGAAAGATTGAACGATTTTATGTAATCCTCGAAAGCTGTCCGTGTCTCGAAAAGTCCGGCATCTTCGGCATAAAGACAGAAAATTATTCTGACACACAGAATATTCAGGCTTCTAAAGCTGTTTTCATCGGGATTTATATATTCTTTGATGAGCGCATCGTAGAGCTTTCCGACAAGCTCTCCGGCTTTTAAAGAAACCTGCGTTTCCGGCGGAATCAAATCTTTACCGGAATCGATCAGAAAACGTAAACTCTCAAATTTATTTGGCAAATCTGCAAGAAGAATCTGAACCGGCTCGTCATGCGGCTTTTCCATGTCATAAATAAGAAACTCCTGAAAGTTGCAGACAACGATCCGGTTAGGGCGCAGTGAATTAGGCATTTCGTCGGCATAACGCTTCGCCTGACGGTAAGGAGTGAGCATTGCACCGTCTGACTGTTTCGCCTCTTTCCGCAGGTCAATATCGGAGCTTTTCTGCTCAATCAGAATCTTGGTTTCCGTGATGTATGCATCAATAAAACTCGTGTGCTTGAGCTGGACTTTCTTCTCAAATTCAATGCGCTTTGCGGGATTTTCCATTCCCAAAACATCACAGAGAAGTCCGATCCAGAAACGCGCAGTTTCCTGCCGTTCATCACCTTTATTTTTCCAGAAATCAGCGAATTCCTTTGCTGCTTTTTTGCGATTTGTTGCAGTTTTTGCCATATTTTACTCCGCTAATCACGATTAAAGCGTTTCGTTGTATCACATAAACAAACAGAAAACAAGTTTTAGATTGTTTGCCGAAAAATTATTCTTTGTCTTCTCAAATTTATGTTTAAAAATAGTTGCGGATTTTTTGGTAAGTTTCTGATAACTTTGGTAAAACTGTCTCTACAATTTTCCGAGACCGAGTTCATCGGATGATTCTTTCATTCCTTCATGAACTATCGTG
>CAMZDX010000111.1 GCA_947305505.1 uncultured bacterium
AGGAAAAATCGTCGCCGTTTCGGCGGAATAGCTCGCAAATTCTTGACAAAAGCCCCGCATTTTTAATAAAAAAGCGCCCGTAACGCGGCTTTTTGAGGTGATATGTCAAAAACAGCTTTTATTTTTCCTGGTCAGGGTTCGCAATATGCCGGAATGGGGTGCGAATTCGTCCATGATTTCAAAGTTTTTTCCGAAGTTTTTGAAGAGGCGTCCGCTAAGCTCGGTTTTGATCTGCTCAAAACCGTGACGGAAGGATCTAATGAAGAACTGATGCAGACTGAAGTGACGCAGCCTGCGATTCTTACTGTTTCAAAGGCGATCCTCGAAGTAATCAAGCAGGAATTCGGCCTGAACAGCGATTTTACGGCGGGCTTAAGTCTGGGTGAATACACCGCTTTAGTCCATGCCGGCGCTTTGAATTTTTCAGATGCGGTTGCTATCGCAAAAGAGCGCGGTCGTATAATGCAGGAAGCGGTTCCGGCAGGTGTCGGCGCGATGGCTCCGATAGTCGGTTTGAGTTATGAAGAAGTTGCCGGATTTATTAAAGAAATAAAAGGGCTCGGAGTGGCTGAAATATCAAATTTCAATTCTCCGACACAGGTCGTTGTTTCGGGAAACACAGAGGCAGTTCAGGCTGCGGTAGATTTTATAAAGGCAAATTCAAAAACGAGAGTCAGGGCGGTCTTTCTTCCGGTAAGCGCTCCTTTCCACACTTCGATGCTCAGAAGCGCTTCTGAAAAATTTGCCGAAGTTGTTGAAAATATTGAAGTTTCACCGATGGATCAAACAGTTCTTTCAAATGTCACGGGGCTGCCTTACACCGATAAAACGGAGATAAAACCTGCACTTGTAAAACAGTTTTACAGCACGGTTCTCTGGAAGCCTTCAGTCGATTTCATGCTGCAGAACGGAGTAGAGAGTTTTGTCGAAATAGGACCGGGAACCTCGCTTTCCGGCTTGGTGAGAAAGACTGCAGCGGCTGCCGGAATTGAAGTCAAAATTCAAAATGTTGAAAATATGGAAACTTTTAAGAACCTAAATTTATAGGAGAAAATCATGTATTTCGAAAAAATCGCGGACATCGTAAGACATCATCTTGCTCTTGATGAAAAGATCGAGATCACTCCCGAATCATCGCTTAAGGGGATGAAGATCGATTCTTTGGATGTCGTTGAGATAATCATGAAGATAGAAGACGCTTTCGAGATCGAGATCCCTGATGAAAAATTTAAGGATTTTCATAACTTAGGCGATATAGCAGACTACATCAAATCGGTAAAAGAGTCTTAGTTCATGCGGAAAAGAGTCGCTGTCACCGGTCTTGGATGCGTAACCCCTTTCGGAATCGGGCGGCATGCGCTTTTTGACGCTCTTCTTGCCGGAAGACCGGCAGTATCTCTGATCTCTTCATTCGACACCTCGGATCTCAAGACGAAAATAGCGGCTGAAATAAAAGATTTCGACCCCAATCCATATTTTCCGAAAAGCGAAACGCGCAGGATGGACCGCTTTACGCAGTTTGCCGCAGTTGCCGCGAAAGACGCGCTTCTTGACGCGAAGATCGACTTGAACCGTTTTGACAAAAGCCGCGCCGGAATAGTTCTTGGAAGCGGTTTCGGCGGAATTTCAACTACTCTTGAGCAGCATAAAACCCTGCTTGAGCGCGGTGCGAGAAGGGTCTCTCCGATGTGTGTCCCGATGATGATCCCGAACATGGCGGCCGGAAATCTTGCGATACTTTTCGGTCTGCGCGGCCCGAATGAGACCGTATGCACGGCGTGTGCGTCATCTTCTCATGCGATAGCTGCGGCTTTCAGGATGATACAAAACGGAAAAGCTGACCTTATGATCTGCGGCGGAAGCGAAGCCCCGCTGAATCCGCTGATTCTAGCGGCATTTTCCTCGATGAATGCCCTTTCAAAGCGTAATGACGAGCCCCAAAAGGCTTCAAGACCTTTTGACAAAAATCGTGACGGATTTGTTTTGGGAGAAGGTGCGGGAATCATAATTCTTGAAAGTTTTGAGCACGCAAAAGCAAGAAAAGCCTACACTTATGCGGAGATCGCAGGTGCTGGAAGTTCTGCCGATGCATTCCACATCACATCTCCCGATCCTGATGGTTTGGGAGCCGAAAGCGCGATGAGAGCCGCTTTGGCAGATGCAGGGATAATGCCAGACAAAATAAGTGCTGTGACTGCCCACGGAACGGGAACAGTTGCGAATGACCCGATTGAAACAAGGGCTTTGAAGGCAGTTCTTGGCGAAAGAGCTTATAAAACTCCGGTAGTTTCAATAAAATCTATGCTCGGACACACTCTGGGCGCGGCAGCGGCATTGGAAGCGGTTTCAGCAGTCTTGTCACTAAATGAAGGCATCATTCCGCCGACAATAAACCAAGAGATGCAGGACTTGGAATGCGATTTGGATTATGTTCCGAATATCGCAAGAAAAGCTGATTTAAAATATGTCATGACCGATTCGTTCGGCTTCGGCGGGCAGAATTCGGTACTGATTTTTAAATCTGCAAACGACTGATTTTTTATAAAAACAACTAAAACAAATTTCTTGAAAATGAAAATCCGATAGGCTACTATCCGCCGTCTTTGGATTCTTTTAACAATTTTTTAGGAGGCTCTCATGAAAATTTTTGTTCTCAACTGCGGAAGTTCTTCAATCAAGTACCAGCTTTTCGACATGACGGACGAAACTGTCATCGCGAAAGGTCTTGCAGAGAAAATCGGAAATCCCGAAGGTCACATCGAGCTTAAAATCACCAATCCCAAAAACAAGATCGAAGTCAATCTTCCTCTTGCTGACCATTCGGTCGCTCTGAACAAAATCATGGATATGATGACCGAAAACGGCGTTATCAAAGACAAATCGGAGATCACGGCGATCGCTCACAGACTTGTTCATGCCGGCGAATACTACCACGGCAGCGTTGAAGTTACGGACGATGTCGTTTTCAGGATCCAGGAATGCAACGACCTCGCTCCGCTTCACATCCCGGCAAACATCATCGGTATCAGAACCTGCCAGAAACTTTTCCCGGATACCTTCATGTCGGGAACTTTCGACACCGCTTTCCATCACACGATGCCCGATTACGCTTATATGTATCCGATCGACTACAAATACTACGAAAAATACAGAGTCCGCAGATACGGCTTCCACGGATCGAGCCACTTCTTCGTTTCGAACAGAGCCGCTGAGATGCTCGGAAAAGACATCAAAGACCTCAAGATCGTTACATGCCACCTTGGAAACGGCTGCTCGATGGCTGCAGTTGACGGCGGAAAATCGATCGACACCACGATGGGTATGACTCCTCTCGAAGGCGTTATGATGGGAACCCGTTCGGGCGACGTTGACCCGGGCGTCATCTTCTTCCTTGCAGACAAAGAGGGCGGACATCAGCCGGTCAACAAAATGTTCAACAAAAACAGCGGCTTGTTCGGCGTAAGCGGCATTTCAAACGATATGCGCGATATCCGAAAAGCTCGTGACGAAGGCAACAAACGCGCTGCTCTCGCTCTTGCAATGTTCACATACAGAA
>CAMZDX010000112.1 GCA_947305505.1 uncultured bacterium
GTCTGTTTAATTTCCATTTTTTACCTCGGAACTTACAAGGCAGACTGATTTGTCTTCATAAATGATTTTGTGGGAATTTTTGAAGTCTGCCTCTGCCTGTTTCTGCGCTTTCGGAAGTTTAGAAGAGAGTTTTTTGTCAATTACAAGAATCTTCTTTGCCCCTTGCTTCAACGAGCGGAACTTTGTATTCATCTCACTTATGTTCTTGATTTTGTAGACGCGCTTTCCCGAAGCGCCGAGTTCCTGCGGAGGATTGTTCGGAATTTCATGCGAGAATGAAAAACAGACGTGTTCATAAGAAGTTTTTTCTCTCAGAACTTTCGCCACATCGAAATCGAATTTATACTGCGAGCTTCTGGACTTATAAAAATCGTACGATGAAAACGGAACCGCCGTCAAAACAAGCATTGAAAGAAACGTTATGGTAAAGAATAATGAAAATTTTGAAATTTTCTCTCTTTCAAAGTCGAACATGCGGCATAAAATCGCGGAAACAATCAGCGGAATAACAGCAAAACACCATCCGAATTTTATCATTGAAAACTCGTGAACCGCCGAGTGGCTTTTAAGCAGTGCGACCTGCATAACCGGAGCTATAAAACCGACAAGAAAAATCACTCCGCTTTTTCCGAAAACCGATTTTGTCACTATATTTTTGAAAGTTACGCCGGTCGGTTTCAAATTGGCGAAATAAAAAAACAAGAAGACGACAAGCGCTATCATCGGCAGCATTCTTGCGTTTCCTGCGAGTCCTAAGGCAAACTTGAAGTTGTCGATCAGATTGTCAAAAAGATAATCGTATGTGTTGAACCTGCTCTCCGTTGCACCGGCGCGGAACAAAAATCTGTTTTTGAGTGCATCCTGCCAGTTCGGAACTGAAAAAAGCTGATAGGCGAATGCACACAGCGCCAAAGCGACCGGAACTATATAGCACAAAGAATTTGCAGCAATCGTCAAAACAGATTTCTTTTCTTTTACAGCCATGAAAAGATAGAAAACGAAGGCAACGAAAGTAAGAATCCAAAAGTAGTAATCGACCATCATTCCTGCAAAAATCAGATACGATTTAATGATATTCAGCAGAATCGAAACCGATTTGTCTTTTGAATAAATGCTTTCATATTCAACAAGCAGAAATGCAATCACGAACAGAATAACGCATTGATCTGCAAAATAGATGTTCGCCAGATACCACGCGTTTGTCGGAAGCCACATCCAGAAAACAGCTGTAAAAAGCGTCGCAAAAAATCTTTCTTTTTCCGATTTTATTCCTATTCGCGAAAGGAATCTGAAAACGAAAAATGCAAGCAGCAGCACTTCGAGCCAGAAACACACACCTTGAAAATGCTTCAAAAACGAAAGATCAATCGATTTATGCCCTGTCAGTCTTGCAAAAAAGTAGACAAAAAAAGTTTCGCCTGTCGGATATGAAACATAAGGACCGCGCTCTGAAAGCTTGTTGAATTCAATCGAATCGGGAGCTTCATAATTGACGAAATGCAGTTTCTGCGGACTTTCCGCAAGCCAGTTGTTGACAAATTTCAAAGTCGAACCCGAAAGCCAGTTGTGAAGTCCGTTGTTGTTTTCGTAGTCGATTTTGAACATTATTTTGAAACTTAAAACAAAAACGATCGTCAGAAGAATCGAAATAAGCACGAAATTTGCCGCAGACTTTTTTGTCGAGAGAAGTTCCCTAACTCTGTTTATTCCCTTCATGGTATTCCTTTTCGGTATTTACATTCCAGATGTTCGACTTGTCGTAAACGCCGCCGAGAATGTTTTTAACAGCCTCGAACGAAGTCGCCATCGAATGGTCGATGTTGTTGTATCTGTGCTGTCCGTTGCGTCCGACGCAGTAAAGATTGGGAATCGTGTCAAGCCAGTTTCTGAGCTCGTCCATCCGGTCGTAAGTGTCAAAATATGCCGGATAAGCCTTTTTCACCCGTTCGAGATGGAAATCCAGAACGTCGCCACGGCTTTCGATGAGACCGAGCTTAATCATTTCGCCGATTCCTAGATCGGAAAACTCCTTTTCAGCCATGTTCCACATCGAATCGCCTTCGTTAACAAAGTATTCCAGACCAAGCCAGACGGTATTTTCCAAATCCTGAACCATGTAGGGCGACCAGTTGTTGTAAATCTGGAAACGACCCATTTTCACGAGCCTATCCTGCACATAAACCCAGCAGTCAGGCACGATGTTTCCTACAGTTTTAAGTTTGGTTCTGTTTTTGAGTCTGAGCTTTTTCACCAGAACGCCGAGCGTCATGTAATCGCGGTAAGGCAGCCCTTTCGCAATCTGAAAAATGTCGTCGGGAACGTCATTCATTCCGCAGACTAAATCCCTTACCGGCATTGAAGAGATGAAAATGTCGCCTTCGATTTCGGTCTTAACGCCGTTTTTTTCGTAAAAAAGCGAGAGCAGTTTTCCGTTTTCGTCTTTTTTAAAGCCCGTAACCTGTGCTTCCGTAACGATTTTTCCGCCCATCTCCTGAACTTTTGCCGCTGCTACTTCCCAAAGCTGACCCGGACCGAATTTCGGGTATTTGAACTCTTCGATGAGAGAAGTTTCGACTTTGCGGTTTTTGCGCTTGAAAATTTTTCCCAGAACATCTTTCAAAACAGCTGTGACCGAAAGCCCCTTAACGCGCTGGGCGCCCCAAGAAGCGTCGATTTCACGCGGATGCCTGCCCCAGAGATTTTCGGTGTAATATTCAAAGAAAAGTTCGTAAAGCTTTCTGCCGAAGCGGTTGATGTAGAAATTCTCGAGATTTGTTTCCGGCAGTTTGTGGAGCATCGAACGGAGATAGGAAAATCCGACTTTCATCGTCGTGAAAAAGCCCATATTTTTAAGCGTTTCCATTTTCAGTGAAACTGGATAATCGTAAAATTTCGAATCGAAAAGGATTCGTGAAACGCGGTGCCGTTTGAGCATAACTACATCTTCGTTTTCCGGATTTGGACCACCGTTTTCCAGCGGAACCGTACGACCGAGAATAATGTCGTCCTTTGAAAGTTCGCCCTGAAGCGGAAGAAGTTTTTCCCACCATTCGTTCACTTCCTCCATTTTCGAAAAAAAGCGGTGGCCGCCCATATCCATACGGTTTCCGTTATGATTCACCGTGCGTGAAATTCCGCCGAAAACGGAAGATTCTTCAAAAACTGTGACATCAAAATCCTTCGATTTTTCAAGCAGTTCGTAAGCGGCGGTGAGTCCTGCCGGTCCAGCGCCTATTATTAAAACTTTTTTCAATGGCTTCTCCTTCCAAACAAAAACGTTGAAATTTACACATAAAAAGCAAAATGTCTAAAAATTAGTTTCATTTCAGATTGCCTGGAGCCGATAAATTCGCCATGCGCTTCACTTTTCATATTTTTTCCGTATCATAGCGCGGTTTTTTTGATTTTTGACGGAGTGAAATATGAAAGTT
>CAMZDX010000113.1 GCA_947305505.1 uncultured bacterium
CCTGCTGCATTCCGAGTGAAAGTCTGTGAATATCCTGAACTTTTTTCCTGTCTTTAGCAAAAGTCGTATTCTTCCACTCTTCATCCATGTCTGCATAATGCGGTTTCGACCACTTTTGTTTAAGCATTTCAATGAGTTTCGTGTTTATATCATAGTATTTTTTACATTTGCTCTGTATCGTTTTTACCAGATTTGCCGCCTGTGAGAACACTTTGTTTTTGTGCTTTGAGGCGAGAACTTCCATATCGCGGACGGTGTTTTTATACGTGTTGTCGTTCGGTCTGAATTCCTGAAAAAGAGTGTAGCCGTCGTTGTGAAGAATGGCGACCTGAACCGGTTCACTAGCCGAAAGAAAACAGGAAAAAATTAAAAGAAAAATCGGTAACATGGTGAATTTTATCATTTTTTTGACACTCCTTAAAAAAACAACGACGCCGATTATAGCGGTTATTTCGGGCAAAGCAAAGAATTTTCGATTAGGGATTAGGGAATCTAGGGAATTTAGGGAATCTAGAGAGTTTTGGGAAATTTTTGTTTTATTCTTCTTGAATTTAGCGGAAGAATCGTTAAAATTCCGCGTTTTTTTTGTGGAGAGAGAGATAAAAAGGTTTCTTGTTATTCTATTTTCTTTGTTCACGTTTTTGTCGTGCGCAGCTCCGTTCGGAGTTTATCATAAGGTAAAAAAGAACGAAACTCTCTACAGTATCGCAAAACTTTACGGCACGTCTGTTGACAAAATTGAGAAAAACAATAATATCGCCGACGCAAAAAAGATCATGCCCGGAGATTACATCTTCGTTCCGGGTGTGGCTGCTCCGCTCGACATGAACGGAAAAGCATCGGCTGCTCCTTCAAATGCGAAAAAAGAAGAACATAGGGATGCAAAAAAATCTGCTGAAAAAAAATCAGCGCCAAAGTCGAAAGAACCTGCACCGATAAAGGCTGAACCTGCAAAACAGGGTAAATACATCTGGCCTGCAAAAGGTGTGGTAACTTCAAAATTCGGCGTGCGCTGGGGAAAAAATCACAGCGGAATAGACATCGGATGTCCGGAAGGAACCCCGATATACGCGGCGGCAGACGGAAAGGTTGTTTTTGTCGGTGAAAAGAGCGGATACGGTCTGCTTGTCATTATTGCGCATTCCAATGGATCCAGTTTTACGATTTATGCGCATAATTCGAAAAATCTGGTGAAAGAACATGCAGAGGTCAAACAAGGTGAAAAGATCGCTCTGGTCGGACAGACGGGAAGGGCGACAGGTCCTCATCTTCATTTCGAGATAAGGATAGAATCCAAAGCCGTTGATCCTCTGCTTTATTTGCCAAAGACGGTCCCATAGCTCAGACGGATAGAGCGGTCGCCTCCTAAGTGACAGGTCACAGGTTCGACTCCTGTTGGGATCGCCACTTTTTTCATCGTTTTTCGTGATTTTTTCGCAGGTGATTAGTGAAGACTCTCTCTTTTAAATTTGTTTTTGAATTGCTTCTGGCGTTTGCCATATTTTCCTTCATTCTTTATTCTTTTGAAGTTTCACAGTTTCTGTTTCCGCATTTTCCGATAGTCGCAACAATTTTATATACAGAAAAAAACTCAAGAAAAAGAATAACTTATATGATTCTGGCGACTTTGATATATTCTCAGGCGGCTTCTCCGCTTCCGTTTCTCTTTATACTTACCGCAGCAACTCAGATTTACATCCTTACGGTCGCTTTTTTCGCTTCAACGGCATTTGATTATTCTCTCACCGGACTTTTGAATGCGATACTTTCTTCTTTGATAATAAATTTTGACAAACTGCTCTACAAATACACTTTTACAGGTGAAATATCGGCTTTTTCATTCCTTTTTCCTTCAGCTTTTTCGGCATTCATCCTGATTTTTCTTTTCGTCGTCTTCAAGCCGAAAGTCGACTCTCTTTTCTATAAGGAGACCTGGCTGTGAGAATTCTTAATCAGGCGGACGAAGTCAAAAATATCTGCAAAAAGACGCGCCCTTTGATTTATGTGATATTTTTTTCGTTTTTAGCTCTTCTGGTCAGAATTTTTCTGCTTCAGGTTATGCGCGGAGACGAATTCTACGGCAGATCGCGCGACAACTTTATTCTGAGTGAAAAAATTTTTCCGGCACGCGGCGAGATTCTTTTCGCGGACGGAAATATAATGGCTTCAACGGAACCTTCTTTTAAAATTTCGCTTGTTCCGATCTTTTTTGCCAAAAGCGAACAGATGGAAGAACAGATCGACAGGCTGAGTTCGCTTATAGAACTTTCGAAAAATGAAAAAAAGCGTCTCCTTTCAAAGTTGGAAGGTTGCTACGGCCGCTGCAAATATCTGCCCATGCTTGTCAAAGATGAAATCCCGAAAAAGAAAATCCTCAGTTATTCAGGATACTTGACCAACTTTACCGGAACAATCATATCTTCTTCGTACAGACGGGTTTATCCTTACGGTGAAGCGACGGCACACATAACGGGATATGTTTCAAAAATAAATCACTCAGAGCTAGAAACTTATACGAATTACGATCCTGAAGATTCAACTGGAAAAACAGGGCTTGAGAAGTGGTATGAAAACGAACTTCACGGCGAATACGGCGAAACTTTTCATGTCATTGACTATCTGGGGCGAAAAATCGAGCTTCCTGAAAATATCGACGGCGCTATACCGGAAACAAAACACGCGCTGAAAGGGGATTCTGTCCGCACGACGGTACTTTCGTATCTTCAGGAAACGGCGGCTTCAGCTTTGGGCGAGCTTAGCGGTGCAGTTGTTGTCATGGAAGTGAAAACGGGAAGAATTTTAGCGCTTTATTCCGGACCTTCATTTGATACGAATCTACTTTCCAGGAAACGTATTCCTGAAAAAATATGGCGCGAATACAGCCAGAGCATACTTCATCCGTTATTGAACAAAGTCATCAGACAGACTTATTTTCCAGGGTCGACTTTCAAGATAATTCCGGCTGTTACCGGACTTCACTACAACTTGATAACGCCGAAATCGACTTATCTGTGCAGCGGCTGCCTTTCGTTCGGCCGTGATACCAAGTGCTGCTGGAGCAGAGGCGGTCACGGGTTCATGAACCTTTACCATTCGCTGAAAGAAAGCTGCGATATTTATTACTACTATCTTTCGCAGGAGCTCGGTATCGACAGAATGACCCGTTTTGCTGCACTTTTCGGAGTCGGAACGGCAACCGGAATCGATCTTCCCGGTGAAGAAAACGGGATCCTGCCGACGCGAAGCTGGTTTGCGATGAA
>CAMZDX010000114.1 GCA_947305505.1 uncultured bacterium
ATGATAAAAGAGAGCAACATGATTGCGTTCCAGTATGTCGATAAAAACGGCGAAACCACCCAGAACTACCCCGAAAATCCGAATGGTTCGGAACTTGCGATCGCCGGGATCACCAATAAAAGAGGCAACGTCCTCGGCATGATGCCCCACCCCGAAGTTTTCATCAACGGAACACAGCATCCCGAGTGGACCAGAATGGATAAAATGCCTGAAGCACTTGGACTCAAAATTTTCTCCAACGCAGTCAAATACGTCCGCGAGAAATTATGAAAAAAAAGTTTCTCATTATCTTAATGGTTTCCCTTTTTATCTCGATAATTCTTTGGATAAGCGGTGCACTCCCCGTCATTCACAAATTCAACGTCGGACTCATAAACAGGATAACAGCTCTGTTTTAAGGATAAATTCCTAATCTTTTCAGATATTTCAATTAATGTGAAGAATCAAACATTATTGAATGTTCTGCACTTTGTGTTGTTCTTTCTGTATTCGGCATCTGCCGCAAGAATTTCTTCTTCGATCTTGTCGGTGATGCGCTTTGCAGCTGCGGGAGCGGGCATTCCTTCGTAGTCGGAACTCTTTATTTCAGGCAGAAGCTGAAAATCGTAGAAGTATTCTTCAACGGGATTGTAGGAAAAGAGCGGATCGTGCTTGCCGAGGCCGTATTTGTCACAACCGCCGATGAAAACTGGAAGAATGTCACATCCGGCGTGAAGTGCGATCCTGGCTGCACCTTTCTGGTAAACATTCCTTTTGAAGCGAGGAGTCCGCGTTCCTTCAGGGAAAATGAGGACATTGTTTCCGTTGTCGAGATCCTCTTTGCAGGCCTTGAAAAGATCGTCGTAATTCTCATCATTCGTGATATAGATCTGGCTGATTATGCCGACATAAGGCGTTTTCGTGAGATTTGCACGTACTATGCAGTTAGCGTTCGGAACAAGGGCCGTCATGCAGACAAAATCGAGGAGCGACGGATGGTTTGCAACGATAACTTTCCCTTTCAGGTTGCGCAGCTTCTCCATTTCCGGCACTCTCATTTTGGCGATGTCGGTTATTTTGAGCACGAAAAGGAACCGTTTGAAAACATTCGAAACATACCTTCTCGCCTTCACATAAAAATCGTTTTTATTTTTCGAGAACAGCCTGATGAAAGGGAAAATGATAAAACCGATGACCATCGAGCCGAAAACGATGTAAAGTATCGCCGCGATCTTGCCTAACGAATGGTAGCAGTAGAAAAATATATTCCTGATCTTGGGCAGATTTTCAGGAATCTTAAACATCGCTCCTCCCCGCTTCAAGAAGACGTTTCAGAAAAATTCCCGGTGATTTTATGCTCTCAAAATCATCGATTTTTACTGATTTTTCCGTTTTTTCCGCGCTTACTACCGCCGCAAATGCAAGCGGAGTCGAATCAACGCCGTAACAATCGGGAACAAGTTCGTCGGCATAGACAAGGACGATTTTTTCTTCATCCCCGCATAAAACCGGGGCAAAAGCGTTTCTTAAAGCGGACGAAAAATCACCCTTTGACGGATAGACCGCCGAATATCCGCCAGTGAGCCCCAAAGCGATCGTTGCTAGGGCTACCGGAGTATTGAAGACTGAAAGCGAAAATCCCGCCGGCAGGATCATATTTTCGTTGATTATCCCTTTGTTTATCGAAAATTCGCGGGCGATCTCACCGCGAAGCGAGACAAAAACAAGCTTTGTATCTTTGTCAAAGCCCTCTTTTTCAAGAAGTTCGTGGACGACATGGACTGTCATCTTCGAAATCTGGCTCAGTCTGCGCCTAAAAAGAGGATCGGTGTATTCAAGTTTCGGCGCGGAAGTCGATTTTTCAATCATTTCCTCACCTTTCAGCCATTTTTCGGAGTTATCTTCAACTCCGGGTGCCCACATCACCGGTTTTGAAACAAAAATTCCGCTCATATTTTCCTGAAGACAAGCAGTGAATAAGAGTTTGAACCCAGATTGTGATGCGCACATTCAAGTTTGAAGCCCCCTTCGCAGATCGCGTCGCAAAGCTCTTTAAAGCGGTACATTTTGCTGTTTCCGTTCGCTATGCAGGTGAAATAAAGCGATGTCGCCTGAAGCGAATAGGCTGCGGCGTTGAAACGCTGTTTATCCCAGAGAGGCTCAAGAACGTAAACTTTCGTCTTAACGCTCGCCGCACCGTGTATTTTTTTCATTATTTTCGTTATCTGGTGAAGCGAGAAACAGTCAAGGAACTGGCTCATCCAGAATGCGTCGGGGTTTTCGGGAAGTTTCGTCGATTCGTGGAGAATGTTTCCTTCGCAGTAAGAAATTCTCTCGGTCAAGCCCTCTTTTTTAGCGTTTTCGGCAGCTACTTTCGTCTGACCGGGAAGATCGTCGATTATCATTTTGACGTTTTTGTCATACTTACAGCACGCTATCGACCATTTTGCCGTGTTTCCGCCGATATCAACAATCGTTTTCGGCTGATCTGCAAAAACTATCGGAAGCGCTTCCGGAAATGCGATGTCTGAATAGAAGTGGTCAAAATCGAACCAGCTTTTTTTCGCCTTTTCGGGCAGCGTTGAAAGAGCCTCATAGACTGTCACCCAGTTTTCGCCGAAGACTTTGAGTCCTTCAGGCTTTCCGTTTTTTATCGATTTTTCGAGATCGAAAGAACCCTGGAAGCAGATATCGTTCGTGAAACGGAAGTTTACCCGCGTAAGGTCGTCTTCAAGCAGCATCCAGCCGATTTTTCCAAGAACGAACTTTTCATTTGCTTCATCTGAATCTGCGGAAAGTTTGAGAACGTTCATTCCGAGCGCCATTTCGCACAAAACCGAAATCCCATAAAGCGAAACCCCCGATTTTTCAGCAAGTTCAGCAGCCGTTATACCGGAATCTCCGGAATCTTCGATGATTTTCATTATTCCGAGTTCGAGCATTGAGTTTACAGCCTGAAACGCAAGCGGAGCAAACGCTATTTTCTGGGCCTCGAATTTTGCGTCAACGCCGCGGATCTCGTCTTTTTTGAAATTTTCATAAGAAAAATAAGCCTTATCCATGCAACAACCTCCATAAAATCGTGCCCTAATACAGCAATATTTTTACTTTTTCAAGTTAAAACCGTACAATAAATTTGCAAAGTCTGCTTTTTTCCTTAATATAACCCGCTTTTTCTAACGGATTGTTCCGTGTGGTTGTTT
>CAMZDX010000115.1 GCA_947305505.1 uncultured bacterium
CATTGACAAGAGCGTAAAAATCGAAGAAGTCAAGTAGTTGATTCAAGCTTGATCCTCTTTCCAGCCCCGGTCCGCCGGGGCTTTTTTTTGCTCTGCGCTGCGGGAATTTTTTTCAATCGCCGCGCCGCCAATCTTGTCGATATACCGAGATATCGTTATTGCGTAATCTCGACACGGCGCGAATGTTGTTTTTTTCCTGATTTTCTTTAAAATTCCGGTGTTTTTGATTTTATTGGAGAAAAAAATGAAAAAAATCATCATTTTGATTCTTTTTGTTAGCGTGGTTTTTATGACTGCAGGTTGCGGCAATTCTTCTTCGGGAGGTAAACTTCCGGAAGGAAACGATGATGACAGTCTGCACGGAGAGAGCGGAAAAGACGAAGATGAAGAAGAAACCGAAGACGAAGATTATCCTGTTTATCCTGCGATGAATGAAGCCTTTGTGTGCCGGAATTTCGATTCGTGCTATGACAACGAAGGTGAAATAGTTTGCCCTGAATACGGAGAGAAATTTTACGGTCAGGATGCACAGTATTCAAAGCGCGGCTTCTGCACTAAAAGACATTTTTCGGTAAAGTCAGATGTGGAAAACGAAAAAGTGACAATTGACAACTATACCGGACTTGAGTGGACATCTTCATTTTTTTCCGAAAGAACTTGGGACGAGGCCTCTGATTTCTGCAAAAATCTTGAATACGGCGGCTTCAGTGACTGGCGCCTTCCCACTCTTCCGGAAGCTTTTACTATTGCCGGATTGAACGATGAAGAGGCTGCTGAAAGCGGTTTTGAATATCGAAAGAACAGTTCTAAGGATCTTTATTTCTGGACTTTATCATCGGATTATTCCGACTATTCGGGCAATTATTACCCGTATATTATCAAAAACCACAACGATTCAGGAGAGGGGTCCGTATATGATGTTGAAACAACTATTGCACAGCAGGATGAGACACACATCCTGCGTTGTGTCCGGGGCGAAAAGTATGATACTTATTCATTGCTTGTAACGAAAAGTATAGCCGGAGACGAGGTTCTGGAAGGATCCAGTTACAAATTGCTGTGGCAGAAAAATCTTGAGACGGAAAAAAACTGGGAAGAAGCTCTTTTCTACTGCGAAAATCTTGAATATGCAGGGTTCAGCGACTGGAGACTGCCGAGCATAAACGAACTTTTCACGATGTATAATTACGAAATCAGAAAATTTGCAGTGGAAATTACTGATTATCCTTATATTTTCTGGTCTTCTTCGACAAAGATCGGATCCCCTGAAGAGGCTTATACTTTTTCAGCGCTCGGCGGCTACACCGAAACCCGGGAAAAAAATATAGGATACGGGACTTTCTGCGTCAGAGGCGGCGGACTTTGCGAGGGCGGCTTTTTCTGGAACGGCGAAGGATGCGTCGAAGATCCGTGCAGATCCGATCCGTGCAAAGATATTGAAAACGCTTTGGACGAGTGTTTCCCGAAAAGTGCGAAAAGATACCGCTGCGCCTGTGCTGAAGGTTTTTTCTGGGACGGAAAAAAGTGTACAAGCCCATGCAAAGCCGATTCGTGCGAAGAGGGTGAAATTTGTATCGCGGAAAACCTTAAAACATATTATTGCAAGAAGTGCCGTGAAGGATATCGCTTGGGGTCTGACGGCAAAAAGTGCGAAAAAATCGATGTCTCAAAAAATATCTGCACGGGGCAGAAGCTCTGCTACAAAAAAGAAAATTATAAATCTACAAGTAAAGGAGCAAAAGATTACGAAATGCCGTGCGCCGAAGAAGGGGAAGAACTTTTCGGGCAGGATTCGCAGTATGCAGGCAGAACCTGCACGCCTCTAAAATTCACTTCGTCAGGCGGAATTATAGCAGAACACGCTACAGGTCTTAAATGGATCTCAACTGAAAAACAGCTGAAATACGAGGATGCAAAAGCGTACTGCGAAAATCTTGGAGAGGGATGGCGGCTGCCCGAGATATGGGAACTTGTGAACCTTGTCGATACAAACGATTACAGCGGTCCTAAATTCTGGTCTGAGTTGGGAATAAGCGCTTACCGCCTTATGTCAGGGACTTTGTACGGAGAAAATGTTCTGGCGCTTTGGATTGGTATGACCAAAGTGCATTCCACCGACTATGAAATGGATTTTATATGCGTTAAAGGAGAAAAACAGGAGCATTCTTCAAAGTTTGAAATATCGGAAAACAACGGAGAGAAAATAGTGAAAGACCCTGCGACAGATCTGATCTGGCAGAAGTCGAATTCTCCGTCATTGCTGGATTGGGCTGACGCTCTTGCCTACTGCGAAAACCTTGAATATGCAGGTTATTCAGACTGGAGACTGCCGAACAGAAACGAGCTTTTTTCACTCGTAAACTATGGAAAATCGGATATGGCCACCTATTTCCCTGATATGGAAAAGCTGAATTCCATTTTCTGGAGTTCCACAACCAATATTGCAACAACTGATGATTGTTTGAGAAAAGTGCGCGACTATGATGATGACGACGATTATTATGACGAGTATGATTACTATTATTATGACAACGAAGCGTGGTACGTGGACTTCAAGGAAGGAATTATCGAGCGGACAGACAAGGATGGATATTATCATTATCCTGTAAAATGCGTGAGATAACGGTTTCTTTATAACTTGCAAAGGGTTCTGCTAAAAATATAATCGCACGGATTTTGATTTTAGAGGGAAAAATGAGAAAATTTGCGGTTGTTTTCTTTCTGATTCTGTTGTCGGTGCAGGTCGCTGCCGATGAGATGTGGCCTGCGTGCTACGACAAGCAGTGCAAAAGCAGCGATGACTGCTGCGCCGGCGCAAAATGCTTGCCGTGGATAGCGAAAATGCACCCGAAAATAAAAGAGACCGGTTACTGCGTCATCGAAGGGTGCAAGGAGGGCGACGACTCGACATGCCCGAAAGACCACATCTGCCTTAAATCGGTGAAGGGCACTTTCTGCGTGAAGAAAATTCCTGATAAAAAATGATGGAGAAAAAGATGAAAAAAATCGTGCTTTTAGGTTTTGTTTTTATGTTTTTTATTGCCTGCAACGAGGCGAAAAAAGA
>CAMZDX010000116.1 GCA_947305505.1 uncultured bacterium
TTTTCGATGATTTTATCGATTTTTCCGTGAGTTTTTTCGGAAACCCATGAATTTATCTTGCCTGCAGCAGCTTCGTCCTGGAAATCTTCGGTGAAAAACGCAGCATCATAAAATTCATCGAGAACATTGATGAAATCCTGTTTTACATCGGGAGCAAATTCGTCATCCATCCATACAGAGTTTGCGATCTCGAGAACGAGATCTTTGTCGGCTTCGACCAGACTCTGGACAAGGTTTGCGAACTGTGCATTTATGTATTCGAACTCCATATCACCGAAGCCTAAAACTTCTTTCATTTCGGCAATGTTGTCGCCCGACGCGCCGTTTGACACCATAGCCATCGCAATTGATATCGAAAGAGGGGAGATCATCATGTTTTTGCCTGCTTCACCTGCGGCAAGCTTGCTGAAAATCTTCATTCCGAGGTCGTTGTTCGCATTAACGATATCTTTGGAAACTTGTTCAGCATGATCGTCAGCCTTTTTATATTTCGCTTCCCAGCTGCCTTCTTCCTGACCGGTAGGATCAGTCGGATCATCTGTCGGATTGGTCGGTTCAGTTGTCGGATCAGTCGGGTTTGTCGGCTCCGTTGGTTCCGTAGGATCGTCATCACTCGTGTCGCCCGTATCGGTCGGATCAGTGTCACCGGTGTCGACATTTTCTTTCTTTTCGCTGCTGTTGCTGCACGAAACAAAGAAAATCATTGCTAAAACAGCTAAAATCATCATGATCTTTTTCATTTTGTTCTCCATTAAAAAATTACTCAAACTGCAAAAAACTCACACGCTTATTTAGTTCCGTATTCTTTCGATTTTTCTGATAAAAAAATCACTTTTTTGAAAAAAATTTCAAAGAGCGGATTCTCGCTCTGAAAATCAGTTGAAGCTCCACTCTGTTCCAGCAGGAGTATCCTGGATGGAAATACCTTTTTCGAGAAGTTCTTCGCGCATTTTGTCGGCCATTTCGAAGTTCTTTTCTGCGCGGAAAGCCTTTCTTTTCTCGATCATCTCTTCGATCTCTTCACGTTTTATGCCGTAGCGGTTGAGCTGTATTTCTTTGATTTCATTTGTTATTTCATCAGGGTCTCTGAGAAGGACTCCCATGACTCCGCCGACTTCTTTGATTGCTTCAGCAAAACCCGCACATTCGTCCGGAGTCGGTCTCGTCTTTTTGGAAACTAAGACTTCGTTCAAATGTTTGAAGAGGTTGAAAAGCGCTGCAACGACTCTCGCGCTGTTGAAATCGTCATCCATCGCCTCTTTGAACTCGTTGATGAACTCAGTCGCTTTTTCATTTCTTACAGGTTTTGCAGCCTTTGCCGCGAACTGATTGAGCGTTTTCAGAGTGTTGTAGAAGTAGCAGATCTTCTTTTCTGTATCCTTAAGGTTTGCCATCGAAAAATCTATCGGCGTGCGGTAGTGAGTCGAAAGCATGAAATAGCGCAGAACTTCTGCATGATACTGCTTGAGCGCGTCTTCGACTGTGATGAAGTTGTGGAGCGATTTGCTCATCTTTTCGCCCTCGACCGTGAGGAAGCCGTTGTGGACCCAGTATTTTGCAAAAGGTTTGCCTGTCGCGCATTCAGCCTGAGCGATCTCGTTTTCGTGGTGCGGGAAAATGAGGTCCCTGCCGCCTGCGTGGATGTCGAAAGAATCGCCCAAATATTTCGTGCTCATTGCGCTGCATTCTATGTGCCAGCCCGGTCTTCCTTCGCCCCACGGGCTTTCCCACTTGGGTTCACCCGGTTTCGAAGCTTTCCAGAGGGCGAAATCAAGCGGATTCTGTTTGCTTTCTTCGACGTCGAAACGTGTTCCGCTTATCATTTCGTCAAGCTTTCTGCCGCTCAGTTTGCCGTAGCCTTTGAACTTTTCGACTGCGAAATAGACGCTGCCGTCGGATGTCGGATATGCAAAACCTTTGTCGATAAGTTTCTGAACCATTGAAATTATTTCACCGATGTGAGCTGTTGCCTTGGGCTCGATGTCAGGCCTTGCAAGTCCGAGAGCGTCCATAGCTTTGTAGAAAGCGTCGATGTTTTCTTCGGTAAGAGCTCTGAAATCGATCCCTCTTTCGTTTGCACGTGCGATTATCTTGTCATCGATATCGGTGAAGTTTCTGACATAAGTTACTGAAAATCCTGAATATTTCAGATAATTAACAATTAAATCTATTGCGACTTCCTTCCTTGCATGCCCGATGTGCGGCTTGTCGTAAACCGTCATTCCGCAGGCATAAAGACCGACGTTTTTGCCGTTCAAAGGAACGAAATCCTCTTTTTTCTCACTCATCGAGTTGTAAATTCTAAGCATTTTTCTCTCCACAAAAGTTCCTAAAAAGCGGAATATTATACGCAAACCCTGTTTTAGTTCAAAAAAACCTAAAAACTTTTTTTTAGAAGTTCCTCAATTATAATCTAAAGATTTTTTGTTTTACGGAGGACAAAATGAACAAAATCACAGCCGAAATTTTTGTTTTGAAGGACAGCGAAGGAAAACTTATCAACGATATCGATACCGATATGATTTTCCACAACAAGTATCTTTCGATCGTCGACATCAATTTGATGGGACAGTACGCGCTCGACAACCTTGAAGGCTACAAGGATTTTTCGAAAAAAGTTAAAGAAGGAATGATAGTTGTTGCCGGAGAAAACTTCGGTGCGGGAAGCAGCCGTCAGCAGGCTGTTGACTGCTTCATCTCCCTGAAACTTCAGGGTGTTGCGGCAAAATCGTTCGGTGCGATTTACAAGAGAAACATCATCAACACCGGTTTCCCGATGATCGAGATCCTCGATATCGCGGACGATGTACTTGAAACAGGCAAAACTCTCGATTTTGACATTGAATCGGGTGAAATCCTTGATTGCGGCAAAGTCGCAGGTCACTTCAAAAAATTCTCAACGGTTCAGAAAGACATCATCGAGAAAAAAGGCTTGCTCAACTGCATTTAGGTGAAAAATGACAGAAAAAACGAAAATAAATCCGAGAAAGGC
>CAMZDX010000117.1 GCA_947305505.1 uncultured bacterium
GCCTGTTTGCGTTTTTCAAGTTCGGCAACTTTTTTCGTTACCTTTTCACCTTCGGTAGTTTCAAGCTTTTTCTGCTTTTCATAGTAAGCATCTTTTTCCTGCTGGTGTTTCTTTTTCCAGTCGCTGTAAGCCTTGTCGTTGGCTTTGAAATCGTTTTCTTTCGCTTCGTCGCGTTTTTTGTTTGAAACTTTGATGACGCCTTTTTCACGCTGTTCGATCTGCGTGATCTGGCTTTCGAGATTTACGATCTCCTGCTCGATGTCGGTGTCGTCCTTTTCCCACTGGTATTTCATGTCCTGGATTTTCTTTTTGAGAGCGGCTTCGGCATCTTTCTGCTGTTTTACGAGGTCTTTTTCCTTTGCCTTAAGATCGTTTATAGCCTTTTCGCGGGCTTTGATATTGTTGTTTACCCAGTCGTCGATGTCAGAGAGCTGTTTCGTACGCCATTTCCTGAGTTCTTCAATTTTCGATTTGAAAGTTCTGTGAATCTGTTCTACAGCCTGAGCATCATGCGGATTCGGCTCGGTGTATCTTTTGCGGTTGTTCTTGTCTTTTTTGAAAACCATCGCCTTGTAGCCCTGTTCACGGAGCTCGGTATCCGATTTTCTGAGTGATTCGAGAGCTTTCAAAGCACCTTTGTAGTCACCGTCGTCAAGAGTATCGTTCGCTTTCGGAAGACCTTTCTGGATCTTTTTGACATTTTCGAGAAGCTGGCGGGCGATCTCGTTCTGCTGGCATTTGCAGTTGAGTTCGTTTGCAGCTCTGTCGAAAATTTCGGCCGCACCGTCAAGATCGCCTTTGTCGTAAGCGGCAAAGCCTTTCTTGATCTCTTCTTTGACTTCGGAGTATGAAGCCGTTCTGTTTGCTGCGACAGCCGATTTCTTCGGGCTTTCTTCTTCGTCCGGAGATGCGGATGCTATAAGTGATTTGAGGGCGTTGAGCATATCTGAAGCAATATCTTCACTGTCGGCATCCAAACCTGAAGTTACAGTTTTTGAGCCTTTCTTTTTGCCGTTCGCATCAAACATTGTCAAAACGACTTTTACGTCAGACGAGCCTTTTTTGATTTTTGAAACAACGACAAAATCCGAAGAATCGCTTTTCGTAACAGCTTGTGCCACGCATTTCGCATCGTCCTTGCATTTGTCTGCTTTTGCCGATTTTGCTGCTTTGACGTCAGCATTTTTTATGCTCGAGAGCAGCAGGGACAAATTGTCGTCGATTTCTTTTGCAAGTTTTTTCTCCTGAGCGGTTTTTGCTATTGTCGGAGCGACAGATACCGAATCAGCTGCAAAAAGCTGACAAGAGATAAAAACGATAATCAGGAAACTTAATGCATTAACAACTTTTTTCACTTGACTCTCCTCTGGTTCATTTGTAAATCTCCCAAAAAATCGGTGTAGGATACAATATAGACTTACTTTAGTCAAATTTTTCGCGCTTTATTCAACAAAAAAGAATTTTAAACGACTTTTGTGCTAAATGAAAACGAAATATTATAATTTCATCAGGCTGTCGAGCTCGGAAATTCTGTTTTTGAAGTTTTCGCGCTCTGATTCAGGCAGTTTTTCGATTATCGTTTTATGATACTTCATCGGATCTATGACTTTCCCTTTGTTTCCGACGTTGATCTGGTAGTGCAGATGCGGCGCGGTCGATTTTCCGGTGTTTCCCGAAGCTGCAATCTGCTGACCGACCGAGACTTTCTGCCCGGGCTCGACGTTGACCTCGCTCAAATGGAGATATTTGAAAACGTAAGGGCTTCCTTTTGCCTCGATTTCGATGCAGTAGCCGTTATAGCGCGTTTTCCAGTTGATACGTGAAACAGTGCCGTCAACAGTGGCATATACCGGCGTTCCGACATTGGTTTTAAAGTCGATGCCTTCATGTTTCGGAGCTCTGTCGCCGATCGTACTTGTGATTTGAATATAGTTTTTAATAGGTGCAAACGGAGATATTATTTTTTCAAGCATTATCCCATCAGAATAATAATATTTTGCAATTGAATTTTTGGCTGCATATTTGTAAATATTTATTTCCTTATTGAATTTGTGCGAAAAATATTTTACGGCGATTATTTCAATAACATCCGGCAGATCGTTTCTTGTCCGTTTTTCTTCATCGGGTATGACCCGGAAGACGAAATCGATTCTGTCGCCTTTTCTGACGTCGTTTCTGAGAACTATATCCCAGATGAGGAGACGCCCGACATGAGCGCTGATGATGTCGGCAAGGTTCGTCATACCGAGCGCTTTAGCTATTTTCTGAAGGTCTTCGTTCGAGTTGAAAGCGTTGTAAAAGTTGTCTTCGATTACTGCTGATGCCGCTATCAGTTCGCCTGGATCTGTCTTTATGTTAAGCTCTTTTTCAGGTTTTTCGGGTTCCGCCGGCTGAACTCCTTCCTGCTCGGCTGCTGCAGCCTGCTGTTCGCCTGCTTCAGCGTTGTCGGATGCAGTCTGGACTGGTTGAGTTTCCTCTTTCCGGTCATTTTCACCGCTTTTTACGGTGTAGACGATGATGGCGATAAGGATAAGGTTCAGGCAAAACGAAAGGACAAAGAGCGTCTTCCACTTTTTTACCTGCGGATTTGTGAAAAGATAGGTCATTTCTCTCTCCTGAAAAGTGCGGAATAAAATACAGAATCGGTTGACGAAACCGCCAAAGGTCTGATCGTTCCGAATTCATAAGCTATATTGTTCATAATATGTTCGTTCTGTTTCTCATAGAAAAAGAGGGCTAAATCGGCTTCGTTCAGTGTGTTCGTAGCCTTGATATCGCTTCTTATCATGCCTGCGTCCTGCATGAATTTGAAAGAGTTCTGATTTACCCCTTCGTAACCTGTCATGAGGAAAAGTTTTGCGTTTTTCGGAGCCTCTCTGTTGAGCGTATCGGCAAGATCGATC
>CAMZDX010000118.1 GCA_947305505.1 uncultured bacterium
TCGGCGCGGCGGCATACAGTTTCGTCGATTTTATGGCTGAATCTGGAATAAGGATCTGGCAGATCCTGCCGCTCACTCCGACCGGTGCAGACGGATGTCCTTACAATTCGTTCAGCGCGTTTGCAGGAAACGAAATCCTGATAAACATTGACGAACTTTTTGATGCAGGATTAGTCGAAAAACCGGACAATCTTCCGGCTTTTGACAATTACCGCGTCGATTATCCGAAAGTCATTGATTTTAAATCGAAAGCTCTGGACGAAGCGGCTGAAAGTTTTTACAAAATCCGCGAAAATTATCCCGATTTCGAACTTTTCGTGAAGGAAAACGCCTCGTGGCTGCGTGATTTCGCGCTATTCAGAGTTCTCACAAAAAATTTTGAAGGAAAGTCGTGGAAATTCTGGCCTCAAGAATTCAGAAACCACGATGAAAAAGCTTTGAAAGAGTTCGAAAAAGCGCATGAAAAAGAGCTTTTCCGCCACTGTTTTGCCCAGTACATGTTCTTTTCGCAGTGGAAAAAACTTAAAACCTACGCGAATGAAAAAGATATCGAGATTATGGGTGATATTCCGATCTTCCTCTCTTTTGACAGCGCCGATGTCTGGGCAAACCAGCATATTTTCAAGATGAATGACGGTGTTATGTCGGAAGTTGCAGGAGTTCCGCCGGATTATTTCAGTGCCGACGGGCAGCTCTGGGGAAATCCGCTTTATGACTGGAATGTCCTTGAAAAAGAGGATTTTTCGTGGTGGATCAACCGCTTTCTCCACAATCTGAAGCTTTACGACATCCTGCGCCTCGACCATTTCAGAGGCTTCAGCGCATATTGGTCTGTTCCGGCGACTGAGACGACTGCCAAAAACGGGCACTGGGAAAAAGGTCCGCGCGAAAAACTTTTCGAAACCCTCTTCAAAAAAGCTGGGAAGATCCCGATAGTTGCCGAAGACTTGGGCGATATCGACGCCGATGTCATCAAACTGCGCGAAAACTGCGGATTTGCCGGAATGAAAGTGCTTCAGTTCGCTTTTTACGAAGGAACAGACCACGAATTTCTGCCGCACAATTACACTACGACAAACTGCGTCTGCTACACCGGAACGCATGACAACGACACGATAGTCGGCTGGTTCTGGTCGCTTTCAGACGGAACGAAATCATTTGTTACCCACTATCTCGGAAGCAACGGCGACGACATCCACTGGAAAATGATCAGACTTGCGATGTCATCTATCGCCGAAAAGGCGCTCTTCCCGCTTCAGGACGTGCTCGGCTGGGGAGGAGACTGCCGCTTCAACGTTCCCGGAACGACAGGACCGCAGAACTGGTCGTGGCGTTTTCAGAAAGACTCCCTTTCAAAATATCATTCCGATCTGCTTCGCGGCATAGTCGTCGCGTTCAACAGAGAAAATAAGAAAAGTTGATATTTTTGGGGTGTTACAATGAAAAAAATATGCTTTATTTTCATCGTTTCGGCACTTTTCATCTTCATTGGATGTGGTGGAGTAGACAGTGAAGACTGCCCCACGATTGACGGCAATATGTGGTCGTCAAGACCGTTGAGGATGATGGGGAGTGGGGAGGCTTATAATTATTGTGAAAATTTGAATGAATGCGGACACGCAGACTGGCATCTGCCGAACATAAACGAACTCAGGACGCTTATTCAAAACTGCCCGGAAACTCAGACAGGTGGGATCTGTGGTGTGCATGATCCGGATTGTCTTAAAGATCCGGATTGTTTCTATTATTCTGCTGGCCAATGTCTTTGCGAAAAGAAAGAAAACAACGGCGGTTATTACAGCAAACTCGGCGATGACGACAAAGTCGTTCTTTGGTCTTCCTCCAATTTTGAACATATTAGCGGATGTATTGCAACTACCTTAGTATGGTTGGTCGATTTCAGCAGCGGAGAAGTGAGACATGAAGAGGAGGAATCCTACTCGAGCTACCACAATGTCCGCTGTGTGCGGTAGATTTGCTATTTCTTCATACGGGGGTTCACAATGAAAAAATTCTTTCGTATTTTCAGAATTTTACTTGTTGCAGCATCTTTTGCCACAGCGTTTTTCATTATGAAAGAGCCCGTCAGACAAAGCGAAGACAGCTGCAGTCTTGATGAAGAAGCGGTAAAGAAGATTTTTGCGGCAGCCGAAAGTTTTAAAAAAATCGGGAACGAATGTTTTTACGACGTTTTCGACAAAAATTCTGAAAATATCGGAAGAGTGCTTTACACCAAGCCTGATGAGAACTCTGTCGGCGGTTTCGGCGGCTCTTTGCGGGTAGTTGTAGGCATCGACAAAAGCGGAAAAATTGCAGGAACCGAACTCGGCGAAAACTACGAATCGGTAGGTTTTATTGACAACGTGAGGGATGCCGGCTTTTTTGCAAAATGGAACGGCAAAAGCGTTGCGGAGGCTGCAGAAGCCGAAGTCGATACGGTAAGCGGTGCCACGATGTCAACGAGAGCGATAAAATCGATGGTCGCCCTCAATCTTTCAAAGTACAGCGGCAGTGAATTTCAGGCGAACTTAACCGAAACAGAGCCTCTCTGGCTTGAAATCATACTCTTTCTACTTCTTGCATATTCGATTTTCGCTTTCTTTTTTCCGCAGAAAACGGCAAAATTCAGAATTTTTCACCTTGCTGTACTTGCTGCTGTTCTCGGTTTTATCGGGGGATTCGCGCTTTCTTTTGAATCCTTCAAAAACTGGATCATAAGCGGAAATATCGCACTTGTTCCAGTCGTAATACTCGTTTTAGCGCTGGTCATTCCTGTAATTTTCGGCAGAAATTTCTACTGCAATTTTTTGTGTCCGTTCGG
>CAMZDX010000119.1 GCA_947305505.1 uncultured bacterium
GAATCTGCATCATCATCGCTTTGCGAATCGCCTGAATCATGGGTCGAATCAGCAGAATCTGCATCGTCATCGCTCTGAGAATCGCCTGAATCATGGGTTGAATCAGCAGAATCTGCATCATCATCGCTCTGAGAATCGCCTGAATCATGGGTTGAATCAGCAGAATCTGCATCATCATTGTTCTGCGGATCCTCGGAATCACTGGTCGAATCAGTTGAATCGGGATCGTCCGTATCAGAGATGCCTGTGTCGGGAATGTCGATTTCATCAAGTTTTTTGTCACTGCAGCCTACAAAAACAAAAAGGAAAAAAATAATAAGAATAAAAGAAAGCTTTTTCATGGTTTTACCTCAAAAAGTTACCAAAAAACGAATAATTTTAGTGAAAAATCGAAAAAAAGCAATATCTGAAAATTTTTTATTTTATGGGTTGACATATGCTAATTCTGTTAGATAATAAAAATGTATTTGGAAAAAGTTCTTTGATTTATATGCTTTTATTTGGAGGAAATATGGATATTCCGGCTTTTGTTTCGGCGTTCACCTTCATTCTTAACGAGATGTCGCCTTATCTTCTTTTCGGTTTTTTGGTCGCGGGACTGCTTCACGTCTACGTTCCGAAAAATTTTTACCAGAAATATCTTGGCGGAAACAACGCGAAATCGGTGGTTTTATCGGCTCTTTTCGGGATTCCGCTTCCGCTTTGTTCGTGCGGAGTTATCCCGACGGCCGTTTCGCTTCAGAAGGAAGGTGCTTCGAAAGGTGCGACGGTCTCTTTTCTTATTTCGACTCCGCAGACAGGCGTTGATTCGATAGTTGCGACTTATTCGCTGATGGGGCTTCCTTTTGCCGTTATTCGTCCAGTCGTCGCTTTCATAACGGCGATATTCGGCGGATTTGCGACAAATGTTCTGCTTACGAAAGACGAGCAGAACCAACTGCTTGAAACTGATGCTCACGATGACTGCTGCTGCGATGACGACTGCGACGACGATGAGTGCTGCTGTCACCACTGTCACGAAGAACATCACGACTGCTGCGGTCATGATCATGATCACGAGCATGACCATAAACACCATGAAAAAAGCAGGCTCCGCCGCGTTTTAGAGTACAGTTTTTCCAACATGATAGGCGATGTCGGTAAAAGGCTTGTTTTCGGGCTTGTTGCCGCAGGATTGATAACGCTTCTCGTGCCTGACGAATTTTTCACGCAGTTCGCGAATGTTCCCATTGTCAGTATGCTTGCCGTTCTCGTTGTCGCGATTCCGATGTATATATGCGCCACGGGTTCGATTCCGATAGCTGTAGCGCTCATGATAAAAGGGATGTCGCCGGGTGCCGCGCTTGTAATGCTTATGGCGGGACCTGCCGTGAATGTCGCTTCGATCCTTGTTGTCGGCAAGGCGATGGGGCGGAAAACGCTGCTCATTTACCTTGTTTCGATAATCGTCGGCGCGCTCGCTTTCGGCTTTGTTATAGACACTTTTATGCCGCGTGAATGGTTTACAGCTTATCTGCCTGAGGCTATGCACGCCGGTCATCAGCATACTGGCGGAGCGGAGTGGTGGGAGATCGCATCGAGCGTCATATTTGTGATACTTCTGGTTAAAGAACTCGTCGTAAAGCCGCTCGTAAAGCGTTTCAGATAGCTGGTAAAACAATTTTTCTGGAAATTTCTTCCGATATTCCTAAAATAATGCGTTTTTTTGATTAAGGTCTTTATTTACAGAGGTAAAAAATGAAAAAAGTTCTTGTCGTTGTTATTGTGGCGGCAATAGTTGCAGTTTTTGCAGCTTATCGCTGCAGCAGAAAAACTGATTCAGGAGAAATCCAGCCGTCGGAAAGTGTTCCTGTCACAGAAGCAGAGCCGGCAGCTGAAGAAGCGGCTCCAGCTCAAAATCAGAATGAAGAGGCTACCGCTGAAGAAGAAGTTAAAGAAGAACCTGCTCAAGAGCCTACAGCTGAAACCGCTCCGGCAAAAGAGATAAAAAAAGTTGCGAAAAAGGCGAAAACCGAAGAAGCGGCTCCGGCAAAAAAAGAAGTTCCTAAGACACCTGTTGCCGAAAAGAAACCTGCCGGCAGAGAGGAAAAGGCTGTTCCGGAAAGGCAAACTCCCGCTTTGAACCGTGCTCCGTCGGAGGCAAACATTGATTCGGCCGGAGTTACAAAAGTCATAAACGTCAGCCGCGCCGCTATCAAAAGATGCTACGACAAGGCTTTGACATCCAATCCTCAACTGAAAGGAAAAATGTCGGTTAAAATCGTGATCAACCAGCAGGGAAGAGTCAACAGCACGGAAATAGTCGATGATTCACTTCACGATGCAGAAGTCGCAAAATGTGTGAAAGGCGTTATCGGCAGACTCCGTTTCCCGAAACCTGCAGACGGAACGGCTACAGTCACATTCCCGTTCGCTTTCGATCCTAAAAACCAGTAAATTCGTGTAAATACTGCCAATCATAAAAAACCGGTTGATAATATTCGTGAAAGATTTAAAATAAAAAGGTTGTTTTGGTGTTTTTTAGGGAGAATGGATATGAAAAAATTCTTCTTTTTATTTTTGGTATTCATCTTGGTTTCATGCACTCAGGAAGGTCTGATGAAGCTTACTCAGGATTCCGGAGAAATTGAGGAGAACAACGGCTCGGAAATTCAGGATTCAGATTCAGTTAAACCTGATGAAGAAAAGCCGGACGATGCTGAAACTCCCGTGGCTGACGATACAGAACCTGTCGAACCGGCAGACGAAGATCATGCCGATTTGCCCGATGCAG
>CAMZDX010000120.1 GCA_947305505.1 uncultured bacterium
GAAATGGACAACAACTACTTTGTAGATTCAAAAAAACTTTCAAAAGAGGCTCTGGCGAAAAAGCACGAGCTTGAGACAAATCCGGCGTCGCGAGCCGACATCATGGCTTATCTTCCCGGAATGGAAAAGATAGATTCCGACATCGCTTCAAAAGTGCTTGCCGAAGTTGACAGCTACGATCCCGATTCATACAAGGCGGCTGACGTGCAGCGGGCGCTTGACCACATGAACCGCACGGTCGAAGATCTGAAGGCGCTTCTTTCTCCTGCTGCCGACGCTTTTCTGGAAAAAATGGCGGAACTTTCGCGCCTGGAGACGCAGAACCACTTCGGGAACACAGTCTATCTCTTCACGCCGCTCTATATCGCGAATTACTGCGAAAACTACTGCGTTTACTGCGGTTTCAACTGCTACAACGACATCCGCCGCGTAAGACTCGACATGGATCAGATCGAGCACGAAATGAAGATAATCGCCGAAAGCGGAATGGAGGAAGTGCTCATTCTGACAGGCGAAAGCCGCTCTCAAAGCAGTGTCGAATACATCGGAGAAGCTTGCAAATTAGCAAGAAAATACTTCAGAATGGTTGGAGTTGAGGTTTATCCGCTCAATGTCGATGAATACAAGTATCTCCACGAATGCGGAGTCGATTACGTCACCGTTTTTCAGGAGACTTACGACAAAGTGCGCTTTGAAAAACTCCATCTCAGAGGCCACAAAAGAGTCTGGCCGTACCGCTTCGATTCACAGGAAAGGGCGCTCATGGGCGGCATGAGAGGGGTCGCGTTCGCAGCTCTGCTCGGACTTTCCGATTTCAGAAAAGACGCGCTTGCAACGGCACTTCACGCATATTTCATCCAGAGAAAGTATCCGCAGGCGGAAATTTCGCTTTCATGTCCGCGCTTGAGACCGATAATCAACAACGAAAAGATAAATCCTCTCGATGTCCACGAGCGTCAGCTCTGCCAGATTTTGTGCGCATACCGCCTTTTCCTGCCTTTTGCAGGGATCACGGTTTCGTCGCGTGAAAGCAAAACTTTCAGAAACGGTATCGTAAAGATCGCGGCGACCAAAATTTCGGCCGGAGTTTCGACCGGGATAGGCGACCACGAAAGCAAATACACCGGAAAAAGCGCCGAAACAGCAGAAGGAGACGAGCAGTTCGAGATCAACGACAGCCGCAGCTTCAAAAAAATGTACGAAGATATGTCGGAAGAGGGGATGCAGCCGGTTCTCAACGATTATATCTACTTGTAAAGACAATGAATTCAGACATAATCTGCGTCACAAACAGACATCTCTGCGAGGGTGATTTTTTTGGTAGGATCGAAAAGATCGCGGAGAGCGGCGTGACTGCGATGATCCTTCGTGAAAAGGATCTGTGTGAAAGAGAATATTGTGATCTGGCAGAAAAATTCACTGAAATATGCAAAAAACATAAAGTTGAAGCGATCCTGCATACTTATGTCGATGTTGCGATCAAGCTTGGTGTGAGATCGATCCATCTTCCGCTCCCTGTTTTTAAGGATCTGAGCGACGAAAAAAAGAGTTTTTTCTGTAAAATCGGTGTTTCGTGCCACTCGGTTGAAGATGCTCTTGAAGCTGAAAAACTGGGCGCTTTCTACATCACTTTCGGCCATGTTTTCGCTACCGACTGCAAAAAAGGGCTCGAACCGAGAGGACTGGACGCTTTGAAAAATGTCTGCAAAGCTGTGAAAATTCCGGTTTACGCGATAGGCGGAATAAATTGTGAAAATATCGGGCTTGTCTTTAAAAACGGGGCACGCGGCGCATGCGTCATGAGCGGATTCATGAAGTGTGAAAGTGTAAAGGATTTTATGGAAAAATTGGTTGAGAAAAAATGAAAAAACTTGGTAATATCATTGCCTTATTGCTTACCACCTTTTTTGCTTTATCATGCACGAAAAGTGAAGAAAAAGAAGTCCAAAACAAAAATGTTCCCTGTCAGAGGATAGTCAGCACCGCTCCGAGCATAACGGAGACGCTTTTTGATCTCGGACTTGGAGAAAATCTCGTCGGAGTAACCGAAAACTGCCAATATCCCGAAGCGGCAAATGCAAAACCGAAAATCGGAAAGGCGTTTGATATCAATGTCGAGGCTGTTGCAGCGCTGAAACCTGACACCGTTTTCGTGCTCAGCGCTTACGGCGAACTTGCAGGAAAACTTCAGTCGCTCGGAATAAAAACCGTTGTTGTAGAGCAGTCTACAGTGCGTGGTTTCATTGATTCTATAGATGTTTTCGGAAAATCGTGCGCTATCGAAGAGAAAGCGGCTAAATTCAAAGAAAAATTTGTTCCTTACCTCAAAGAAAATTCAGGCAAAAATTCCGGAAAAAAAGTGATGATCCTTGTCGGGCGCGACTACGAAAGCAGGTCAGTAAAAGATGCATACATCGTCGGAAAAGACGGATTCCTCAATGAAATCATTACATTAAGCGGTGCTGAAAACGTCTATCAGGGGAATATGCCTTATCCCAAAATCCAGCTGGAAGGAATTATCGCGCTCAATCCCGACATTGTTATTGACATCATCACCGCTTCGAATCTTACGCCGGAAAAACTCGATTTTATCGCTAAAAGCTGGTCTGATCTCGATATAAACGCAGTCAAAAACGGAAAAGTTTTTGTAAAAACCGAAGATTTCTGGAGTCTTCC
>CAMZDX010000121.1 GCA_947305505.1 uncultured bacterium
AGATAAACAAATATTCCGGCAGATGCCTTGTCATCAAGATGACGCGAATTCACATAACCGTCAACATATCTGAAACCGCAGTCAAGCGAAACGAAATCGCCGACGGAAATGAAATCGCTCAGTTTTTCACCTTTTTTTAGCGTTAGATCGACTCTGAGCGAGCAGTTTTCAAAATCGGGAACCATTTCTTTCAGCTTGGAATTTACGTGAACTGCCGGATTTTCAGGAAGGAAAGTCGAAATATACTCTTTACCTTTGCGGGTATGTATCGTGCAGATTTCACCGATTATATAAAGTGCGGGATAACCGCCGACCGTCGTGATCTTCACTCTGTGTTCATCGTCATCGACGGCGGTAACTATCGCTCCGAGAGCATCGACGTGAGCTGCAAAAAAAGTTCCGGAAACATCTTTCGGACCGAAAGAATAAATCACCGCTCCTTTTCTGGTTACAGTGTATGCTATCCCTTTTTTCTCGGCGTTTTTGACAAGAAAGTCCTTAACTTTTCCGGTAAAACCGGTCGGAGACGGAATCTTTACAAGTTTTTCAATCGTCTCGACGATTTTGTCACCTTTGATCTCACTTAGTAACTTCATTTTTTTCCTCCGAATTGTTGACGATATGCTGCCAGATATAATCAGCCACAATAGCGTTGCCCTTATCGTTCCAGTGAATGTCGTTATTTATGAAAATACTGCGGATTTCTTCGGGCGTCATTGATTCAAAAGTGTCAAAAAGCGAAATAAAATCAACATGATAGTTGTCAGTATACTCTTTCCACAGGTCATACTGCTTTCTGCCGTTTTTGTTTATTGCCTGCTCTTGCCAGGGCCATACGCCGATGTGGAGCTTTATTCCTCTCTCTTCGCAGAGTTTCCGGATCAGATCAATGTGTTTTTTTGCAGAAGCGATACCCTTTTCACCGTAAAGTTTCATCGCGTTCTCGTCATAAGTCCAGCGCGGTTTCCAGACGTAGAAATTGGCGAGTCCGCCCCAGATCGGCGCATTTTCGTGATAAGGATTTATCTGCATAGCTAAGAAATCGGTCTTCGTGCTTCTGTAAATGTATGAACCCTTTATAAAAAAATTGTCGAGATTCTGCCATTTCAGTTCGGACTGAGAAAATTCCTTCGGCACGAAATAGTCGTAGACAACTTCGTCAATAATGTCTGAAATATCAATAAATACATAGAGTTCATCGATTTCCAGGCCCATTTCGAGAAAGTATTTGAGCTTGAGGTAATAAATCTTCGGAGAATAACTTATAACAGCCGCGTTAAGCAGTTCTATTCCCTGCTTTTTGAAGCGCTCCGACAAAATTCCTGGAACAGTCTGAGGCCACGGATAGCCGACACCTTCCATAAAACTGTCGCCTAAGATCATAATGCGTTTGCCGCTTTTTTTCAGCGGAACTTCGCGGTTTATCTCGTCGACGAAACTGAGTGAATTGGTATAAATCTGATAAAATGAACCACCGTCGCTTTTCCATGAAGTCTTTTCGGCAACATTCGCCTTAAGCCCGTGATGATAGAAGTTGTCGGCAACACGGAACGAATCCGAACGGTCAAAAAGCATTGCCGCAACCGAATCAAAAATCGCGATAAGAAAAAGAATCACTATTAAATTGATGCAAACGACCTTGAATGCGGTTCCTTTAAAAAACTTTTTCAGGATTAAAAAAAGCCCGAGAAACAAAAGGGCTATATAAAAAACAGGTGTTCCAACAACAAACATGGCGGGATTTTAATCTCCTAAAGAAAAAATACCAGAAAAAATCATAAAAATATCAACCATAAAAAAGAACTCTCTACTATTTCTTTTCCAAAAATTTAGGTCTGAAAATGATGCAGATAGAAGGAAGAAGAACGATAGAACCGACAAGGCATACTGCGATACTGAGAACTATGAGCGTGCCGAAATAACGTATCGGAAGGAACGAGCTGAAAAGAAGGATTACGAAACCGACCATGACGCTCACCGCGTTGAAAATGATCCCGCGCCCTGTCGTCTGCAGGGTATGGCGGACTGCTTCAGTCGTGTCACCGTGCTTCTGCATTTCGATTTTGTAGCGCCACAGAAAGTGGATCGTGTAGTCAACACCTACTCCGATAACGATTGACGAAATAAGAGCCGTCGCGATATCGAGCGTAACGCCGGTAAAGCCCATGACTCCGAACATTAAAACGAGTGAAACTCCGAGCGGAATGCCCGCGATGAGTCCTGCAACAATCGACTTGAAGAGGATCATTACAAGGATCGAAACCGAAATGAATGAAAGGAGAAGCGAAATGACCTGACCGTCGATAACGCTGTCGATAAGGTCTTTGAACATGACGCCCGAGCCGGTTATTTCAGAGAAAATCGGCTCGTTTTCAATCAGTTTCTGCGTATCGATGACGACTTTTTTTATCGTTTCGCTGCTTTCACTGTTGAGCTGCACGATTATCTGCGCCTGGGTAAAATCGGCGTTCACAAGTTTCGTAAGTTCGTCGGGATCTCCCATTTCATTGTATTTCGTGAGGAAGAAATCGACTGCGTTTCTGGTTTCGGGAATTTCGCCGAAACCCTTTTCTCCAGGCTGATAAGCCCCTTTCGTGACAAGTTTTATAAGCTTTGCGATCGAAAGAGTGTTTCCGACATTGGGGTTTTTGTTGATCGTCTGCTCGA
>CAMZDX010000122.1 GCA_947305505.1 uncultured bacterium
CAAATTGCGACTTTGGACAACAGGGGAGTTTCCCGCGTTCACGGAAGACGAATCGTTAGCCTTCTTTCTTTTCATTTGATTCCAGCAATTTCCTTAAATCATCAATATCCGGTAAAGCTTTTTTCAGTTTATCCGGCATATCTTTTGATGTTTTGTAAGTGGCGACCCCCATTGGTTTCGTATAATCTCGGATTACAAAATCAACAAACGATTTATTCATATCTTTGCATAAAATGATTCCGATGGATGGGTTTTCATGCGGCTTTTTCTCGAATTCATCGAGAACGCTGAGATATCCGAAAAGCTGACCCAAATATGAGGTTTTGAATCTGCCACTTTTAAGTTCTACTGCAACAAGGCAATTCAGTTCACGGTTGAAGAACAAGAGATCAATGTATTGATCCTCGCCAAAAGCATCAATGTGATACTGGTTTCTTATAAATGCGAAATCTTTGCCGAACGACAAAATAAAATTTTTAACATTGTGAACAATGGCATTTTCCAAGACTTTTTCATCAATATCCTGATTGTCACGGATTCCGAGTTGCTCAACATTGATAAAATCAAGCAGATATTCGTCTTTGAACATATTTATTGCACGAAAAGCCTGCTCCGACTCGGAAAATGTTTCTCCGAAATTGTTCGGCAGTATGCTGCGATGGTGATAATCATCTGAAATGATTCTGATTTTCAGTTCATCGTGGCTAAGTTTTTCTGCCGCTGCCAGCCTTATATAAAATATCCGCTCATCGTAATTTTTTATTTTGGACAAAATGAGTGTGTGATGTGAAAAGCTGATGTTAAAAAACTCATTTCTGGAAAAAATGTCGGAATTTGGCAGACGCGTCTGCCAAATTTGCAGTTCAGCCTTTCCAGAGAGATTTTTCGAGGATATCTGTTCCTGCTTGTCTCCGGCAAGTAGTGCCCACTCTTCATAAAAAGTACGCATATTTCTTAGATTTCGTGATGAAAAACCTTTCAGTCCGGGCATCTCTCTGCCCAATTGACTGCTTATGGCATCAATAGCTCCTTTTCCCCAAAAACCCGATCTCGAATTTAGAGATATGTATTTACCAACCCCAAAATAAAGCAATAACTGCTTTTCATTTACAGATCTTGCCGCGTCACCTTGACTTTTCAGTATCGCGGTCTTTATCGTCTGCACTGCTTCAAATAAAATAGCTTGATTCTCGTGTTTCTTCATTCTATTTTTTCAAGATGAAAATTGATAAAAATAACAAGTTGAACAATTGATAAATAGATGTTGTGATTTAAAAATCAAGTTTTATTTATAAATTTTTAAAAATAAGTTCGATTTTTAAACCAAATGTTTGTAGTGTGAATTTTGTTTGCGTTTAAGGTGTTGGCGCAAATTCTGTTTTACACTAAGCGATAAGGAAATATCGCTATTCCAATTTGGAATACCGATGCAGACAAAGTGAAATCAAATCCGGCGAAAACTGAACCTCAAAAACCTGCGGGGGAGCCGCCGCGATCAGACAAATTTAAGACCACACACGCCATTGTCATCTTGAACGAATGTGAAAGATCTCGGAGATTCTTCGTTCACGCTCAGAATGACGACATTTTGTTGCTTCGACAGGCTTGCTTCGACAGGCTCGGCAACCGCGGCACGTCTACGGTATGTGGCGATCCTATTTCTGTAAAAATTCAAGCACTTTCTTATTGAATTCTCTAGGATTTCTGCCGGCGATGAAGTGGTCGCCTTTGATGAAGGAAAGTTCGGCTCCCGGGATATTTGCCGCTATAAGTTTGGTGTGCGATTCCTTTATCATGTCGTCAGTCCCGGCGATGACGAGTGTCGGGGCTTTGATAGCAGCGAGTTCTTCAGGCTTGATGTTCGGGTCGTTTACCATCAGAGCGAGCATTTCAGCCTTTGCTTTTGCAGAGTCGCTTCTGCCGGCGAAAAGTTTTGCTATCCTGTAGCCGATCTCGATCGGAAGCTGTGTCATCAGCTTTACTCCGCGTGCATCGAGATTGCCGCCGTTCAGTATGAGTTTGTTCACAAGAGCGGGGTATTTTATAGCAAAGATCATCGCGATGTTTGCTCCGTCGGAAAAGCCTAAAATATCTGCTTTTTCAATATGTTGGTTCGTCATGAATCCGGCGAGATCATCCGCAAACTGCCTGATGGTGAAGGGGGCAGAGCCTCTCGCAGTTTTTCCGTGACCTCTCGTATCGACTGCATAGACGTGAAACATCGGAGAGAAAGCGCTTATCTGGTTTTCAAAATAGGTGGAAACCTCTCCGTTTCCGTGAAGAAGGATCAGCGGAAAGCCGCTTCCCTGTTCGATGAAATGATGCTGTATATCCATTGTTATCTGTTGATTACCACGATGAAATCGCGTCCGTTGCGGTTTATCGTGAAGAGAAGTTTCTTTGACGAACTTATGATTTTGTTGGCTTCAGCCGCGTTTTTGACTCGTCTTTTGTTGATCGCGACGATCACATCTCCCTGCATGATGCCTGCCGACTGAGCGAGCGATCCCTGTTCGACATTGGAAACGGTGATCTTTCCTTTGTTGTCGGTGAGTGTGATGCCGATTTCGTCCATGACTTTCTGGTCGATTTCCTGCGGACTTTCCGAAA
>CAMZDX010000123.1 GCA_947305505.1 uncultured bacterium
AACATACTTGACTTCGAGGATCTCGTATTCTCTCGCACCGGCAGGAGTCTGAACGGTAACATCGTCACCGAGCATTTTGCCGATCAGAGCGTGACCTTTAGGACTTGCAATCGAAATTTTGCCGTGTTCCGGATCGCTTTCAACTTCACCGACCAACTTATAAACCACTTCTTCATCGGTATCGTTGTCGAGAAGTTTTACTGTTGCGCCGAAAAGGACTTTGTCACCGCTGAGTTTCGCAACATCAATGACTTCTGCATCCGCAATGACGCCGTCAAGATATTCTATCCTTCCTTCGATGAAGCTCTGTTTTTCGCGTGCAGCGTGATATTCCGCGTTCTCACTGAGATCGCCGTGGCTTCTCGCTTCAGCTATTTTTGCAATTATTGCCGGACGCTCGACTTTTTTAAGGTGTCTCGCCTCTTCGATTATTTTCTCGTAACCGTCTTTTGTAATGGGAATTGACATTTTTAACCTCCAAAAAAACTAAAAAGCTCATTATTATAGCGATAAATCGTTTTAAATCAAGTTTTGATTCTTTTCATTTTAAAGGAATCGCTGCTCTTGCTTATGTGTAAAGGAAAAGCGAAAATATCGCGTCAATCGCAACAACCATGAATATCGAAACTACGACCGATTCAGTTGTTGCACGTCCTACCGCATCGGCTCCGCCGCGGACATTGAGCCCTTTAAAGCTCCCGACTGCGAGAATTACCCACGCAAACGAGATACTTTTTATAGTACCCCAGAAAATATCGGACATTTCGACAGATTCGATCACGTCGACCAGGAACGATCCCGGCGGTATGCTGTATGCCGAAGCAATCAGGAATCCGCCGAAAATTCCGGCAATATCTGCTACCAATGTTAAAACCGGCATAACTGTCGTAAAAGCCCAGAATTTGGGAACAAGCAGGAATTTCAATGGTTTAACGCCCATTGTCTTGAGCGCGTCGACTTCTTCCATAACGACCATTGTGCCAATCTCGGCCGCAATCGAACTTCCGGTTCTGCCGGCAATGATTATCGCCGTGATCAAAGGCCCGAGTTCTTTGGTCATGACCATAGTGCTCATCATCGCAATCATGCTCTGCCCGCCCATTTTTGCGAGCTGGATCGCCGCCTGCAGCGCAATCGTGAAGCCTATGAGAAATGCCAGCAGAGAAACTATCGGAACAGCCAGGTATCCGATATAGTAAGCATTTTTCGTCGTATCATTTTTCAGTATAAATTTCCGGTTGTATATAGACTCCAGCGAATAAAAAATCATGTCTACCATGATAACGAAGAATAAAAAAATGACATCCCAGAGTTTCAGCAGTTTCCCACCCAAATTTTCAAGGAACGGAGTTTTCGCTTTTTTCTCTTCGACTTCGCTTTTGCCTTCATCTTTCGGATAAAAAATATCGTTGTTCAACTCTTCCGGAATGACAAGCTGCTCCGGATAATTTTCAGAAAGCTCCCTTATCAGCGCTTTTGTTATGGAATTCAACAGGATATCCCTGTCAACTTCAAAAGTTGTTCCGTCAGAGAACTGCCTTGAGAGTTTTGAATAAATCTCCTTGCTGTTTTCTATCGTTAAGTTATCGGGAATATTGAGTTTTTCAGCCATTATTTTGCCATATCCCTCACGTAATCTGCAAACTGCATGAGGATTTTCATCCATTCACTTTCCGGAAACGCCGAAACAAGAGCTTTTTTCGCCTTTTCAGTCCTCTCGACAACTGCTCTGCGGGCTCCGTCAAGCCCCATCAAAGTCGGATATGTCATTTTGTTGAGCGCGGCATCGCTTCCGACTTTTTTGCCGAGTTTTTCAGTCGTCGAAGTTATATCCAGAATATCGTCTGAAATCTGAAAAGCTATTCCGACTTCTTTTGCAAACTCTTCAAGGGCACTCACCTCTTTTTCATCTGCGTCAAGCCATGCCGCAGCACCTGCTGTAGCGGCTATGAAAAGCTCCGAAGTTTTGTAATAGTTGATAAAATCGAGCTTTTCTGCAGTTCTTTCGTTTTCCGGAATCGTGCAGTCGTAAACCTGACCGAGCGTCATTCCGCGGCCGCCCACAGCCTTTGCAAAATAACGTCCTGCCCTTTTGATGTTTCCTTCACCGAATTCAAATAACAGCGAAAACGCATCGGTATTGAGCGCATCACCCGCCAGAATCGCTATATCTTCGCGGAAAGCCTTATGGCAACTTGGTTTGCCGCGGCGCAGATCGTCATTATCAAGAGCCGGAAGATCATCATGAATAAGTGAAAAAGTGTGAATAAATTCAAGCGCGCAGGCATAAGGCATGATGAGTTCGCGCGATTTTCCCAGCATGTTGCATACCGCAATCGAAAGAAACGGACGCAGCCTTTTGCCGCCGGCACTCAGGCTGTAATACATCGCTTCGTGCAAAACTCCGGGAATATTCAGAGAATCAAGATAAAACTTCAAATATTTTTCGATATTTGCCTTTTCGGAATTGATTGCTTCCAAAAAAGTGAGTTCCGACATTTCAGCCTCCGCAAAAAATCAAAACCGATGTAGCATACTCAAATTTTTAGAAAAATCTATGCGTTTTATTATTGATTAAGAAGTTT
>CAMZDX010000124.1 GCA_947305505.1 uncultured bacterium
TTTGTATTTTGTCAATTCCATGACACTCTTCCTCATGTCAGTTACCAAAAAAGCGGGGATATGCTACGCAAGTAAACTTCAAAGTCAAGAAAAAATTGCGGATTTTTGAAAATTTTCAGCAATTTCAGTGTTTTTAGAATATCGGAAGTTGCCGGAAAGAAATTTTGCACTGAAAAATTAAAAATTTTTTTGTACTCGAAATATTTATGACTATATTTCCGCTTTTGTAAAAGTCCGCAGTTTGCGCGGGCAGGATTATTGGTTTTTTATTGGAGAAGAAAATGAAAAAAATTCTTGTTGTGGGTGCCAGTGGTCAAATCGGAAGCGAACTTGTTCCCGAACTCAGAAGAATTTATGGCGAAAGCAATGTCGTCGCAGCAGATCTCAAGGATCCGTCGCAGCTTGCTCCTACGCTTGTCAACGGTATTTATGAACAGGCTGATATTCTCGATACGGAAAGAGTTGCCGGCATCATCAAAAAATACAACATCGACGCGGTTTACAACCTCGTTGCTCTTCTTTCGAGCGTCGGCGAGCAGAAGCCGCAGCTTTCCTGGAAAATCAATCTCGGCGGTCTGATGAATCTTCTCGAGATTGGGAGAGAGCTTCATTTCCAGCTTTTCACTCCGAGTTCGATCGGTTCTTTCGGCCCGGCTACCCCGAAGGACAACACTCCGCAGGACACGATCCAGCGTCCGACTTCGATGTACGGTGTTACCAAAGTCGCGGGCGAACTTCTCTGCGACTACTACTATAAAAAATACGGCGTCGATACGAGAGGCGTCAGATTTCCGGGTATCATTTCGAACGTCACCCTTCCCGGCGGCGGAACGACCGACTACGCAGTCGATATTTACTACGAAGCAATCAAAAAACATCACTACACCTGCTACATCAAAGCCGGAACTTACATGGATATGATGTATATGCCAGACTGTCTCAAAGCTGCTATCGGCGTAATGGAAGCCGATTCTTCGAGATTCATCCACAGAAACTGCTTCAACGTCGCTTCGATGAGCTTCGAGCCGGAACAGATCGCAGCTGCAATCAAAAAAGTCATTCCCGATTTCACGATGGATTACGACATTGATCCGGTCCGCCAGGGCATCGCTGAAAGCTGGCCGAACAAAATGGACGATTCCTGCGCAAGAGCTGAGTGGGACTGGGCACCGAGTTACGATTTGGACACTATGACTGAGGATATGATCAAAGTTCTCAGCAAAAGATTGTTGAACAAATAACCAAAGGAGAAAAAAATGAAAAATCTGCTTAAGGAATTTAAAGATTTCGCAATGAAGGGAAATGTTATGGACATGGCTGTCGGTATCATCATCGGCGGTGCGTTCGGCAAGATCGTAACTTCGGTCGTCAACGATGTCATCATGCCGCTCATCGGTCTTATCGTCGGCGGTGTCAACTTTACCGACCTCGCCATCACTCTGAAAGAGGCTGTTCCCGCTGCTGAAGGCGTTGCGGCAAAACCTGCTGTCCTTCTGAAATACGGAAATTTCCTTCAGACCACTTTCGATTTTCTCATTGTCGCATTTTCGATTTTCATTTTCATAAAGCTCATCAATACCGCTAAAGAAAAACTTGAAAAGGCAACGAAGGCTGCAGAAGAAGCTGCGGCAGCTGCGGCAGCGGCAGAACCCGCTCCGGAACCGACTCCAGATCCTCAGATCGTTCTTCTTACCGAGATCAGGGATCTTCTCAAAAAGTAACCGTTTTTTCGTTCTTTTCCGTTAGTCAGACGGACACTCTTTAAAGGTGAAAAATGTCACAGACACTTAAAATCCTCAAAATTTTGTATTCAGCTTTCGGTTTCCGCTTCAAATACATCGGAATTCTGATTTTCAGGACTTTCATCGGCGCGCTCATGAAAGTTACTCTTTTTCTGGATAAAATTTTCTTTCCCGGCGTGTCTAAGCAGAAAATCGAAAAGCCCGTTTTTCTTATCGGACACCTTCGCAGCGGAACGACTTTCCTGCACCGTTTTCTGACTGAAAACTGTGACGAGCTCCGAGGTTTTGCAATGTGGGAGATGGTTTTTCCGGCACTTTCTATGAGGAAAATCATAAAACCGTTCCTTCCGCTCGTGAAAAACCTCTCTTTTGACGGCGTCTGGGATCCGAAGATCCACAAAACTGACCTTTTTTCGATGGAGACTGACGATATCGCTCTTTCGATGCGCTATTTCGACGGTCTTCTTTCGTGGATCTACTTCTACTGCTGGCAGAAATTTGACGAAAGCGATGTTTTTGAGCGCGAGCTGGTCGAAGTCGCCGGTCAGGAAAAATTCGCCGAGTATCTGCAGCAGATCCATCAGAAAAACATCTGGAAAACGGACAGAAGGATGTTCTCAAAGTCCTTTGCGCAGCTTTTTGCAGTCGATAAAATCGAGGAAATATACGAAAATCCGCGCATCATGCTGATAATCAGAAATCCGCTTGAGGCCGTTCCTTCGATGATGTCGCTTGAAAAACGGGTTCAGGAGTCGCTAAACAACTACAGCTCTCAGCCTGTCGAACTTCAGCAGAGATTCCTCAAAA
>CAMZDX010000125.1 GCA_947305505.1 uncultured bacterium
TTCAGACGGCCAATCAGAAACGCTCGAAACTTCTCGAAATGATTATCGGAAAAAGTTATCCTGCCGCAGTCGAAGCGATAAACGGCCTTCTCAGAAACAAGCCGATCGTAATGCCGCGCTTTGTAAACCGTTTCGGAGCGTTTTTCCTCCGCTTCCTGCCGAGAAGCGTTGCGGCTGAAGCTGCATTTATGTCGATAAGGGATAAGGAATAGAATAAAAATTCTTTCAAACTGTAACCTGCTTATTTGAAAATCATCAAATAATCGTTATATTTCGTTGTTTGTTTTTTTTATCACTTGGAGGGGAAAATGATAGTTATCACGGGCGCAAGCGGTCATGTAGGCAACAATCTGGTTCGAGAACTCAATAAACGCGGCATTAAACCGAGGATTCTCATTCACGAGGCGACAACTGTCTGGAAAGCTCTTGAAGGGCTTGATTTCGAGCAGGTCAAAGGTGACACGCGTGATCTTGAATCGCTGAAAAAGGCTTTCGAAGGGGCTGAACTTGTCTACAACTGTGCGGCCGCGATTTCGATAAAATGCGGTGTTTACGACAAAATCAAGACTGTCAATGTCGACGGCGTGCAAAATGTCATCGACGCCTGCATCGCGAACAAAGTCAAAAGGCTCGTTCATGTCAGTTCGATCGAGGCTCTGGGCGATCCCGGTGAAGGCGTAGTCGCAACCGAAGAAATGGGTTTCAACCCGGACAGGGCGATGCTTGAATACGGAATCACGAAAGCGGAAGGCTCGCTTCTTGTCCAAAAAGCTGTCAAAGAAGGCAAAATCGATGCCGTAACGGTCTGTCCTGTCGGAATCTTGGGGCCGAACGACTTCCGTCCGTCACAGATGGGAACGATGGAGATGAATTTCCGCAAAGGCAAACTTCCCGCTTACCCGGCTTACGGCGGATTCGACTGGGTCGATGTCAGGGATGTCGTCGAAGCGATGATCCTTGCGGGCGAAAAGGGCAAAACCGGCGAATTCTACCTCCTTACCGGCGGCCATGTTACAAACGACGAAATGATGGGAATTCTTGAAAAACTTTCCGGCAGAAAACGCCCGAAAGTATCGCTTCCTTACTGGCTCATGTATACCGCAGGATTTTTGGCAGAAAACTGCTTCTACCGCTTTTTCAAAAGCGTTGAACCCGTTATCACACGCGGCAGTGCGAGAATCCTCAAAAGCGATCTTCATGCATCATCCGAAAAGGCGCAGAAAGAACTCGGAATGAAGTTCAGGGGGGTCGAAGAAATCTTCCGCGATCACTACAACTGGATGGTGGAATACACAACCAAAAAATAACCTTTTTTTTGCCGCGCCTGATTTTGTCGTTATAACGATTCGCGCCGTCGGTATAACGATATTTCGATATTTCGACCTGATTTCCGGCGCGTCGAACTTAATCGACAAAAACGACACCAAATTTTGACTTTTTCGGCAAAAAAAGTATAATAATGCGCTTTTTTTCGGGGAGTTTTTATGAAGCGCGTTTCCCTTGTATTTCTAATTCTCTTTTCATTTTTCTCTCTTTTTGCGGAAAACGCTGAAACAACGCTTCTCACTTTGAAATACCAGGCGGCTGCGATAGGCGAAATCTCGCTTGCATACAGGCTTGAAACACTCACGATGAGTCTTGCTGCGGCAAAAGCGGTCGACAGGGATTACATCACAGCGATTCTTGATGAAGTCGATGCGACGGTTTCAAACGGAAAATCAATAATTTCAACCAAAAACACTTCGTCTGATACACTCACGAAAGAAATTATAGCGGCGTTCGACCAGCTTCTGAAGTGCTCCGGAGAGATAAAAAAATATTCGTCGGTTCCTTCTAAAAATTCGGCGGAACAAATTTCACAGTGCATGGAAATTTCGCGCAAAAAGTTGGATCTTTTGAGTGAAATGTTCAATAAAAAACAGAATAAAAACAGCGTAAATCAGCAGAAACAGAGGTGAAAATGGAAAAAGTTATGATTATTATGGGCAGCGATTCCGATTGGAACATAATGAAAAAAGCTGCGGCTGTTCTCAAAGAATACGGTGTCGATTTTGAAGTTCACGTAAGTTCGGCGCATAGAACCCCTGAAAAAACAGTTGCTCTCGTCGAAAATTTTGACGGAACCTGCTTTATCGCAGGTGCAGGCGCTGCGGCTCACCTTGCCGGAGTCGTTGCGGCTCACACGACAAAACCTGTTATCGCCGTTCCGATAGATTCAGGCGCACTCCACGGTCTCGACGCGCTTTACGCGACAGTTCAGATGCCTTCAGGTGTTCCCGTTGCGACAATGGCGATCGACGGCGCAAAAAATGCAGGACTTTTCGCTGTCCAGATTCTTGCCGCTTCCAACGGCGCACTTGCTGAAAAACTTGCTGCATTCAAGCGCAAAATGAAAGACGAAGTTGAAGTAAAAGATAATAAAATTCAAGACTTGGCTAAAGAGGTGTAGTATGGAGATCCTTTCAATCGAAGAAGCTGCGTGGAAAGTCAGAAACGGTCAGGTTATCGCATATC